>JAXHNT010000076.1:0-102241 GCA_034520165.1 Ideonella sp. | reverse complement strand
GCAATTTTGATACAAAATTTTATTTCGCTTCGCGGCTACTCCGTGGTTGTGACACAACCTTTTAGGGGGCGAAAAGCTTCGCTTTTCGCATATCAGGGGGTTGAAGGCCGCAGAGCGGCCTTCAACAAAAAAAATAACCGAATAAAATTTCGTATTGTTTTTAACGATTTTACTTTCCCGACAGCCCCTACCCTCCAATATCAATCATGCTGCGGTTTTGAATATTCTGCGCATTGATCAATTGATAATCTCCTGTAAATTGGCCGCCCAGTGCGGCCTTTTTTTCTTTTTTAGGCATTGTTGTATTAATGGTAGGATGGCTTCTCCACGGCGCCAAAGCGGCGAGAATATCCGTTTTCATCCTTAGAAAAAAGGCAATTTTTCATCTTGCCGTCCGCCGTAAGGCGCTATTGCGATTGCAGCCAGCACAAAAAGGTGCAGACATGGTGCTGATGACGGCAAGCGCCCTTGGTGTTGGTCGATGGTATAATGTTTGGCCGTGTCGTGGGCTGCGTCATCTGCCCGATGAACAGTGTATTTCTCGCCCTATCAATTCCATTATTTCGGCATAAGAAAAGACCTTGTTCTTTTCCCATTCATTGCCCGCAAAGGGCAGGAACTCAATAAAACGCAGCTCAATGGGCTGTCGTTTGCATTCCATTCTACAAAATCCAAAATCTCGTCTTCGTTGAGCCCGCGCATCACCACCATATTGATTTTCACCTTAAAACCTCTTTTCCAGCAAGCGTTGAATATTAGCCCAAACCTGTTCAAATATATCTCTTTTGGTGATTTGATGAAACTTATAACGATGCAGGCTATCCAAACTCACATTGACTGAGCGCATCCCCGCAGTCTGCATCAAATCTATAAAATCGTGAATGCGACTGGCATTGGTTGTCATTGTGAGTTCTACGGGGTATTTCGAGAGCCTTTGAATGATGTCTGCCGCATCTTTTCTGGCCAAGGGTTCGCCGCCTGTTAGCCTAATTTTATCGACTCCCTGAGGCGACAAAAACGCCCACTATTTCCTCTATCTCCTCGGCTTGCATTAGCTTGGCTAAAGGCACGCAAACGGATATTCTCGTCGGGTATGCAATAGCTGCAACGAAAATTACAAACATCGGTCAGCGAAATGCGCAAATAATTGTGTTTGCGTCCAAAGGTATCTTCTAACAAGGGTTTTGGTATTAATTACACTGTAAAATAAGTAAATTTAAGATTCTAATACTCCGTTTTTTTGAAGGAAACCACCGACTTATTAGGCAGCTGCGCTGCCGATTTCAGGGGGGGTGCGGGCTTCGCCCGCTTTTTTTCCTAATCCTAAAACGGCGTGTTCAAATCTTATAAGAAATTTATTTTACAGGGTACTGTATTTCCTATTTTTTTATTGTGCCAATGAGAAACGCACCGTCAAGCCCATTTTGGTATTGGTAATCGGGAACGAAGTTGACACGAGCAGGTATCGTGCGAGAGTAATCAAAGAACAAGCGAATGGTCAAGCGATTATTAATAATATAATCGATAGAAGGCGCAATGCGAATGGTTTTCACAGCGTACCACGGGTAGCCACAGAGCGGTCTTGATCCAAGACGTGATTCACCGTTTTATCGTTGCGGAAAGAGAAATCAAACTTCACATTCAGTTCATTTTTGGGGATTGTCTTACCAAAATCAAAACTAAAATTCATGTTATTCGACTTATTCTTATTGCTATTGCTGTTCTTTTTTGGCCTCTTGGCGTTTTTCCAGCAAGAAAAAGCGCACCCACAGCAAATTGCCACCGCGCAGCAAATGGGGCTGGGCCCGCATCAAAAGCGCAAACGACTCGCCATGGCGGAACTCGTCATTGCACCAGCGCTCAAACCAGCGAAAGATGGGGTGAAAGCGTTTGTCTGGGTGTTGCTCCAGCTGGCGGAAGATGGTGATGTAGCGGGCGTAGCCAATCTTCTCGGACAAGTAAGTGGCGTAGAAGATGTACTTGGGCTTGAAGTAGGTGTAGGCCTTGGTCTGCTTGAGCTTGAGCAGGTCAACGCCCAGGCCAAAGTCTTTGAGTGACTGGTTGATGAAGCTGGCGTGGCGCGATTCGTCGCGGGTCATGTAGCGCATCAGCGCTTTGATGTCAGGGTTGCTGACGTGTTTTTGGATCTCGTTGTAGAGCACGCAGCCGGAGTATTCGCTGGTGAGTGAGCTGACCAAAAACTCCTGAAAATCGCGCCGCAGCTGGGGCGACCAATCGGCCGACAGCTCGGCCACTTCGGCGGCGAACTCGGGGCCGCGCTGGAAGTGGTCGTGGTTGTTGTCGCCCTCGTACTCGGCCATCATCGTGTCCCACTGGGGGCGGATAGCGCTCACATCCAAGCGGTCCATGGCGGCGTAGTCGGTTTTGTAAAAACGCGGCGTCAGCACGGTCTCGGCTTTGGCCAAGCGGGCGGCGTCTTCGGGGGTTTCCAGGCTCAGGGTTTTGCTCATCATGGTGCCTTGGTAGAAGTGACGGGGCTGACCAGCTGGGCAAACACCGCCATATTGCTGGGGCCAAAAGATTCGAGATCGATGCGGCGTTGGGTGCCGGGGTCGATCAGGGTCAGCCGCCCATCGGCCCGGGCGTGCAGCTCAAAAGGCGTTGCGGGGCCTTGGTCTTGGCGCTTGCGCTCGCGGGCCAGGCCGCGCATGGCGCTGCGCAAAAAGCCGTTGGTGCCGGGGGCGACAGTCGTTAGCAGTGCGCCGCTTTGCGCATCAAGCACCGCGATGCCGCCGTCTGGTTGGTCTTCAAAATGCAACAGGCGCAGGCTCACGGTGGCGGCATCGGGCTGCTGTTGCGCGCTCAAGCCCGACAGGCGCACAGCGACCACGGCCAGCAGGGTCACGATCACCAGGGTGGCGATGGCGGCGAGCGGGAGCTTGGGTGAATCGGCAAAGCTGGACATGGCGGCACCTCAGTGGGCATGGGCCAGGGTGGGGCGCAGGACGGCGCGCTGCGGCAGCGGCTGGGCTTGCTCTTCGCACTTCAGCCAGCAAGCCGACCAGCTGCTTGGCGACTTGAGCGGCATCCGGCAAGCAACGCAGCAGGGGCTGCGGCTGGCGCAGCTGCCAGGCGCGGGCATGGGGCCACAGGTGCAGGTAGGCAATGCGGTCGGGCCCGGCCAGGCTCAGGGCAATGTCGCCCCGCACGCCGTCGCTGCTGCGCAGGTTGACGCCAGCGATGCGGCTCAAGGGCAGGTTGAAGCTGATGGACAGCACAATGCCCAGCCGCATGACGATGCGCTGACTCGTTAGGGTGTAGACGGTGCTGCGCGCCATCATCACCGCCAAGCCAGCCAGCAGGCCCAGGCCTAAGCTGGCCAGTGCGCCCATGCGAATCAGCGCCATCAAGAGGGCTTGGCTGCTCTCGCCGTCATACGACATGCTGATCAAGCGCCAGCCTATGAGCACGGCGAAGTACACGGCCACGGCGCGGATGTGCAGGGCCTCGCAGGCCAGGCGCCAGCTGTCGGGCCGGCCTTGCCACAGCAGGGCCTCGTTGGCGGGCAGGGCTTCGGGCAGGCCGTGGGTGGCCTCGAACTCATGCTCGTGCGCGGGGGGTGACGAAGTTGACGGCTTTCACAGCAGCGGCTCCTGGCGGTCAGGCGTGGCGTACAGGGTGCCGGCGCCGTAATAGGCCATGATTTTTTCTTCTTCCAGCAGGGTCACTTGCTCCGCCGCGCGGGTGGCGGGCACGTCGGCAAACTGGGCCCCTAACAGGCTTTTCACCCGCACCGCACGCTGCTGCACGCGGGCAAAGTTCATGGGCAAGAGCACGCGGCGGCCACCGGTGGTTTCCAGCTCCAGGTAGCGGAACAGCATTTCAGCCCGGTCCACCCATCAGGTCCACCACCGTGCCAGCGCTCACGCCGTCATCACCCAGCACCGGCAGGCCACGGGGGTCCACGTCTTGCTTGGCCACGCTGAAGGCAGCATCGGCACGCAGCGGCACCAGGCGGGGTGTGCCGTCCACCGTGGTGTCGGGCACATCAGCACGGTCGGCCCAAGAGCCGGGGCCCACACCGGCCAGCAGCGGGTTGCCGCTGGGGCTCAGGGGCGAGCCGCGCCAAGCACCGTCGTGCACGGGCGGTTGGTTGTCTAGCCGTGCGTTGGGCACGCTGACGCTGCGGCCATCGGCTAGCTTGTAGGTTTTGGGGCTGGGCATGGAGGGCCAACCCTGCACCTTGATGTGGGCGGAGCGGTCGGATTCCAGCGGGTAGCCCTCGCGCTTCATTTCGCGCTGGAGGTAGTAAATCAGCCCGGCAAAAAGACCCAGAAGGCGTAGAGCGTGATCTGGGCCACATCGATGTATTGGGTGATGGCGGCGGTTTGCATAGGTATCTCCTCTAAAGGGGTGAGGGCGTTCAGCCGGGAAACTGGGGCATGCCAAAAGGTTGGCGGGAATCGTGCTGCACACGCGGTGCACTCAAAGGCTGCACCAAGGGGCCAAGGGCGATCAGCGTGCCAAACAGCAAGGCGATCTCCAGGTGATAGACGATGCTGTAGGGCACCCAGGCTTGGCTCATCGCCTCGCCCAGCCAGCCGATTTGCGACAGATAGGCCATCAGGTCGCGCAAGCTGCCGCCCAGGGCTAGGCCTAGGCCGCCGCAACCGGCTTGCACCGCGCCCCAAGCACCCAGGGCCAAACCGGCACGGCCGGCGGTGTCCAAACTCATGGCCACCACCAGGGTGCTGACGGCAAAGAGGCCAAAGCCCAGGCCGATCAAAAAGATGCCAATGCGGAACAGGGCCGCTGAATCCAGCGGTGCTGCAAAAATCACCGCAGCAAAAGCCACCACGCCGATCAAGCTGCCCAGTGCGGCCAGCCGGAAGGGATCGCTGCCCCGCTGCAGCAGCCGGGCGGCCAGGGCAAAGGCGGTAACGGAGCCCAGGGCCATCACCGCAGTGAGCAGGCTGGTGGCGGCGACGCTGAGTTTCAAAATCGCGCCGCCATAGGGCTCCAGCACGATGTCTTGCATATTGAAGGCCGCCGTGCCCAGGGCCACCGCCACCAAAAATCGCTTGGTGCGCGGCTGGCCGCTGAAGCTGGCCCAGGCGCTGCGGAAGGGCTCTTCTTGGGTGTTGGGGTGAACGGTGCCCCGTGGCTCTTGCTTCCACAACGCGATGGCGTTGAACAAGACCGTTAGCACCGCCGCACCTTGCACCACACCCACCAAGCGGGTGTTGCTGAACGACGTCAGCACCAGGCTGAACAGCACGCTGGCGGCCACCATGCCCAAAAGCAGCATCAAATACATCAAGGCCACCACGCGGGGGCGCTTGTCCTCGCGGGCTTGGTCGGTGGCCAGGGCCAGGCCGGCCGTTTGGGTGGTTTGCATGCCAAAGCCCACCAGCACAAAGGCCAGGGCCGCAGCAGCGGGCCCCACGCCCGGGATGTGGATGGCGGGGTTGGCCCCGGGGGCCATCAAGATCAGCGCAAAAGGCATGATGGACAAGCCGCCAAACTGCAGCAAAGTGCCCAGCCACAAATACGGCACCCGCCGCCAGCCCAAGGAGGAACGGTGGGTGTCAGATCTAAAGCCCACCAAGGCACGAAACGGCGCGGCCAACAAGGCAGGGCCACCATCAGCGCCACCAGCGCGGTCGACATGCCCAACTCCACCACCATCACCCGGTTCAGCGTGCCCACCATCAGCGCATAAGCCATGCCCACCGACACCTGGAACAAGGCCAGGCGCAGCAGGCGCGACAGCGGCAGCTCGGTGGTGGCCGCATCGGCAAAGGGCAGGAAGCGCGTGCCCACGCGTGTCCAGAGGCGGCTGGCGCGGGCGTTCGCTCTCTTGATGAGGTGTGGTTTGGTCATTGGTGACTCAGACTTGTAGCCCTTCGGTCCGCCGAAGGCCGGAGTCCGGGGTGGGCCGTGCTAACGAGGCAGATCCCTGCACTCCGCTGCGCTGCCTGCGGGCTACCGGGTCTGTGCACATTGGCAATTGGTGTTTCTCATACACGGTGCAGCGCAAGCGCTTGCTGAGGTGTAAAAGCCGCTGGCCACCCCGATGGGTCTGCGCAGGGCAAAAATCAGCCAATAGGCGGCTCGGCGCTCAATCCGGCGCAGCAGCTCACGCGGCGCAACGGGCACGATCCATGGGGGCGCGGTCGCCTTTAGGGAAGAGGCGGCCAATGGCGCGCATGCTCACCAGCAGCGGGTTGGCGGGGGCAAAGGTGAACAGCGCCACTGCGCCTCAGTGCGCTGGGCCGACACCGCGCTCGTCGCGCAGCGCTCTTGTTGATCAGCGAGTCCATGCCCACGACGTAATCAAAGCGACCCAGTGCCGGGTCCAGCATGTCGCCCGCGCGAAAGTCGATGCGGCCCGGCCAAGTCGGCCGGCAAGCGCTCGCGAGCAATGTCGACCAAGGTGGGCGACAAATCAATCGCCAGCACTTGCGCACCGCGCTGGGCGGACTCCAGCGCCAGTGCGCCAGTGCCGCAACCGGCATCCAACAGGCGCATGCCGTGCATGTCGGCAGGCAGCCAGCCCAGCAGGGTGGCGCGCATTTGGTCGCGCCCGGCGCGCACACTGCTGCGGATGCGGCCCACCGGGTCGGTGGAGGTGAGGCGCTCCCAGGCCTTGACGGCCGTGCGGTCGAAGTAGGTTTCGATCTCGCCGCGGCGTTGCTGGTAGCCGGTGCTGGTGTTGGTGCTCATGTCAGTCGAATCCCAGGAGGTCGAAGAGGTCGCGGTCTTTCATGGGCACCGCGTTGAAAGGCTCGCCGCCCAACCACATGGAGGCCGCCAAGCGCATGTACTCGGCTTGCACCAAGGCCAGCTCGGGCGAGGCTTCCATTTCAAACAGGGTGGACTTCTTCAATCGGCTGCGGCGGATCACGTCCAGATCAGGAAAATGGGCCGCCAGCTGCAGGCCGATTTTTTGGTTGTATTTGTCGATCTGATCGGTGGCCGCGCTGCGGTTGGCAATCACGCCGCCCAGCCGCACCTTGTAGTTCTTGGCCTTGGCTCCAATGGCTTGCACGATGCGGTTCATCGCGAAGATGGAGTCAAAGTCATTGGCGGTGACGATCATGGCCCGCTCGGCGTGCTGCAAGGGCGCAGCAAAGCCGCCGCACACCACATCGCCCAACACGTCGAAGATCACCACATCGGTGTCTTCCAGCAGATGGTGTTCTTTGAGCAGCTTGACGGTTTGCCCCACCACATAGCCGCCGCAGCCGGTGCCGGCGGGCGGGCCACCGGCTTCCACACACATCACGCCGTTGTAGCCCTCGAACATGAAGTCTTCGGGGCGCAACTCCTCGGCATGAAAGTCCACCGTCTCCAGCACGTCGATGACGGTGGGCAGCATTTTTTTGGTCAGTGTGAAAGTAGAGTCATGTTTGGGGTCGCAGCCAATTTGCAGCACCCGCTTGCCCAGCTTGGAAAACGCCGCCGACAAATTGCTGGAGGTGGTGCTCTTGCCGATGCCACCCTTGCCATAAATGGCAAAGACCTTGGCGGTGCCGATAGTGTCGTTCGGGTCCAGCATGACTTGCTGGCTGCCTTCGGGGTCGCGGCTTTCTAAGCGGCGGCGCATGCTGGCGGGGAGGTCAATGATTTGGTTCATGCGCTTACCTTTTCGTAGACACCTTCAAGCCGGTCTTCCAGCTCGTCACCGGCTTGGCGCAGTGCCGCCAGCGTGGCGTCATCGGGTTGCCAGTATTGGCGTTCATAGGCCTCCAGCAGTCGATTGGCGACGCGGGAGGATGCAGTGGGGTTGAGCTGGGCGAGGCGGTCGCGCATCACCGGATCCAGCATGAAAGTGGCGCTGAGCTGCTCATACACCCAGGGCTGCACTTGGCCCGTGGTGGCCGACCAGCCCATGGTGTTGGTGACATGCACCTCAATTTGGCGCACGCCTTCGTAGCCGTGTTTGAGCATGCCTTCGTACCACTTGGGGTTGAGCACGCGGGTGCGGGTTTCCAGGGCCACCTGCTCGGTCAAGGTGCGCACCGTGCCGCCGCCTAGGCCGTCGCGGGTTTGGTCACCGATATAGACCGGCGGCATCTCGGCCTGCGCGCCATCCCGCTGCACCTTGGCGCGCTTGATGGCGCGGCTGATGCCTCCCAGGGTGTCAAAGTAGGTGTCCACGGTAGTGACACCCAGCTCCACCGAATCGAGGTTTTGGTAGGCCAGCTCCACATGGGCTAGCACGCTTTGCAGCAGCTTGGGGCTTTGCACCGCACGGCCGTTGCGGCCGTAGGCAAAGCCTTTGCGGCGGCTGTAGGTCTCGGCCAGCTCGTCGCCGTCTTCCCAGCGGCTGTTGTCGATCAGGCTGTTGATGTTGGCACCGTAGGCCCCTTCGGCATTGCCAAACACGCGCAGGGCGGCGGTTTCCAAATCACCGCCATGCTCGGCTTGATAGGCCAGGGCGTGTTTGCGGATGAAGTTCTGCTCAGCGGGCTCCTCAGCGCTGGCGGCCAAAAAGGCGGCTTCGGAGAGCAGCTTGATTTGCAGCGGCAGCAGGTCGCGGAAGATGCCCGACAGCGTCACCACCACATCAATGCGCGGCCGCCCCAACTCGGCCAGGCTGATCAGCTCGGCCCCGGCCAAGCGGCCATAGCTGTCAAAGCGGGGCCGTGCGCCGATCAGGGCCAGCACCTGGGCGATCGGGCCGCCCTCGCTCTTCAAATTGTCGGTGCCCCACAGCACCATGGCGATGGACTCTGGGAAGCCGTGGCCTGCCAGGGCGTGCTTGGCCAGCAGGCGCTCGGCCTGGGCGGCACCGTCTTTGACGGCATAGGCGCTGGGGATGCGGAAGGGGTCAAAGCCATGCAGATTGCGGCCGGTGGGCAAAATCTCCGGCGTGCGCAGCAAATCGCCGCCCGGCGCGGGGCGCAAAAAGCGGCCGTCCAGCGCGCGCAAGATGCCGTCGATTTCGTGGTCTTCGCTGAGCAGCAGGTCAATATCAGCCAGCTTTTGCAGCAGCACCAAGTCGTTCATCTCATCGGGCTCGGTCGGCATGCCATGGGCCACCAGAGCCTCGATCACGGCGCGCTCGGGCGGGCTTTCGCTGGCGGCTGCAGCGCAAGACAGCAGCATGTCCACCCGCTCGGCCACGCTGGGCGCTTGGCCCACCACATGCAGGCCGTAGGGGATCAAGGTGTATTCAATCTCCAGCACCCGCTCGGCCAGTTGCTGGATGCGCGCTTCGCTGCTTGCACCCCAGGCGGGTTCGGCGTCGGCCAGGTCCAGTGCGGCGGCCTGCGCTTGGATCATCAGGGCCAGGGCTTGGCGTTCTTCTTGCGCTTCGGGCTCCAGGCTGCGTTGGCGCTCCAGGGCTTCTTTCAAGTCAACCAGGCCTTTGTACAAGCCCGACTGTGCCACCGGCGGGGTCAGGTAGCTGATCAAGGTGGCCGCAGCGCGGCGCTTGGCAATCGTGCCCTCGGAAGGGTTGTTGGAGGCGTAGAGGTAGAAGTTAGGCAGGTCGCCAATCAAGCGGTCGGGCCAGCAATCGGCCGACATGCCGGTTTGCTTGCCCGGCATGAACTCCAGCGCGCCGTGGGTGCCGAAGTGCAGCACCGCATGGGCCGCAAAGTCTTCGCGGAGCCAGCGGTAAAAGGCCGAGAAGGCGTGGGTGGGCGCAAAGCCGTGTTCGAACAGCAGGCGCATCGGGTCGCCCTCGTAGCCAAAGGCAGGTTGGATGCCCACAAAGACATTGCCAAAGCGGGCCCCCAACACATGGATGCTGTTGCCATCGCTTTGCTGGCAGCCCGGGGCCGGGCCCCACTGGCCTTCGATCTCCTTGAGGTACTTTTCGCGCCGCACATGCTCGTTGGCCGGGATGCGGTGGTGCACATTGGCCAGCGCGCCATAACGGGCCGCGTTGCCGGTGATCAGGGCTTCGCGCAGGGCGTCCACACTCTCGGGCATCTCCACCACATAACCGCGTTGATGCATGGACAGCAGCACTTGGTAGAGCGACTCGAACACCGACAAAAACGCGGCCGTGCCAGTAGCCCCCGCATTGGGCGGGAAGTTGAAGATGACGGCGGCAATGCGGCGCTCGGCGCGCTCGCTGCGGCGCAAGTCCACCAGCTTGCCCACCCGGGCAGCTAGGGCGTCGGCGCGCTCAATGCAGCTGTGCATATCGTGGGCATCGGCCACGTTCTCAAAGCGGCAGGCGTGGTTGCAGCCGGTGCAGGCGATGTGGGCGGCATTGGCGCGGCCCCCAAACACCATGGCCCCGGTGGCTCCGTCCAGCTCAGGAATGGCCACCATGATGGTGGACTCCACCGGCAGCAGGCCCCTGGCCGAGCCACCCCACTGGTCCAGGGTTTGAAACTCGATCGGATGCACAGCCAGATAGGGCACATCCAGCTCCGCCAAGATGTTCTCGGCCGCATGGGCGTCGTTATAGGCCGGCCCGCCCACCAGCGAGAAGCCGGTCAACGACACCAGGGCATCAATTTGCGAGCGGCCCTCATGCTTGAAGAAGGCCTCGATGGCGGGGCGCTGGTCCAAGCCTGTGGCGAAAGCCGGAATCACGCGCAGGCCGCGGGCCTCCATCGCGGTGATCACGCCTTTGTAGTGGTCGGCATTGCCGGCCAACAGGTAAGAGCGCATCAGGAGCAGCCCGACCGTGCCGCGCGTGCCGCTGGTGGCCACCCGGGGCAGGGCATCCACGCTGGCCGCCATCATGCCCACGGCTTTGGGGTGGCGCATTTGTGGGTGGTAGACGCCCAGCTCTGGGTAATCCAAAGGCGCTTGTGAGCTGGTCACTCCGCGCAGGCGTTGTCGGTCGCCTTGGGCATAGCGGCCCACCAGAAAGCTGACCATGTTGAAGATGTTGTCTTGCGAGCCAGCCAGCCAATACTGCATGGTCAGGAAATAGGCGCGCACGTCTTGCGCGGTGCCGGGGATGAAGCGCAGCACCTTGGGCAACATGCGCAGGGTTTTCATCTGCTGGGCCCCTGCCGTGGCTTTGTTGCCATCGTTGCCACCTGCCTTGCCGCTGGGCTTGCCACGCAAGCGCTTGAGCCAAGCCATTGCGCCGCTGACCGGCGCGGACATATCGAACTTGCCCAGGCGGGTGAGCTTGGTGACTTCGGCTGCGGACATGATGCACACCATCGCATCACAATGATCCCGCCGGGCCTGCAAGGCGGGCAGTACCGGCAAGAAATGGTCTTCGAGGAACAACATCGAGGCGATCACGATGTCGGCCCGGGCAATATCGTCCAAGCACTGTTGTAGCGCCCCGGCTTGGTCGCCCCAAGCGGCGGCGGCATGTACCGTGAGGCACAGCCCGGGTACGGTACGGGCCAGGTCGGCATTGGCCCGGCCTGCGGCACTGGCCAAATGGCTGTCCATGGTGACGATCACCACGCGCATGGAGGGCGCCCGTGTGCCAGCTGTTGCGGGCTCAGCGGCTGAAGTGCGCTTTGGCGTCATACAAAGTCTCGATGGTGATCACCGGCACCTGGCGCTCTAAGGCATAGGTTTCGGTGTTGCGACGGGCCTTGCCGCGCACAAAGAAGGGGATCTTGCGCAGCTCTTTTTCGGCGTCGGCGGACCAAGCGGCGACACACTGACTTTGACGGCGCACGCTTTTTCCGCGTATTTCTGTGGGTACTTCAATCGGCTGGCCGGCTTTGCACCGCAGGCCTCCGCCTGTGGACCGGCAGCCCGCTGCGGCCCAGATGCGAGGGCGCGGCGTCTTCATGGAACTCAAAGTCACCCCGGAACATGCCCAGCAGGTGTTCTTCCAGCCCCATCATCAGCGGCTGCACCCAGGTGTCAAAGATGACGTTGGCCCCTTCAAAACCCATTTGCGGCGAATAGCGCGCCGGGAAATCTTGCACATGCACAGGGGCCGAAATCACCGCGCAGGGCAGGCCCAGGCGCTTGGCAATGTGGCGCTCCATCTGCGTGCCCAGCACCAGCTCGGGCGAGGCTGCGGTGATGGCGGCCTCCACCTCCAAGTAGTCATCGCACAGCAGGGGTTCTAGGCCGTAGAGGGCGGCTGCCTCACGCATTTCGCGGGCAAATTCGCGGCCGTAGCAGCCCAGGCCCACCACCGCAAAGCCCAGCTCTTGGCTGGCGATGCGGGCGGCGGCGATGGCATGGGTGGCGTCGCCAAAAATATAGACGCGCTTGCCGGTGAGGTAGTTGCTGTCCACCGACTTGGCGTACCAGGGCGCGCGGGCGTCTTGCTCGGCCAAGGCCAGCGCAGCTTGTGCATCCAGCCCGGCAAGAGCCGCCACTTCGCGGATGAAATCACGGGTGGCCCCCATGCCGATGGGCACGGTGCGGGTGCAGGGCAGGCCCAGGTGGCGGCTCATCCAGGTGGCGGCTTGTTGCGCCACTTCGGGGTAGAGCATCACATTGAAGTCAGCGTTAGCCAGCTGCACCAAATCAGCGGGCGAGGCCCCCAGCGGTGCGACCAAGGCGACGTCCACGCCCATGCGGTTCAGCAGGCGGGTGATCTCTTGCACATCGTCGCGGTGCCGAAAGCCCAGGGCCGTGGGGCCCAGCAGATTGCAGCGTGGGCGGCGGCCGGATTCGGGCGCTGGGCGTGGCAGCGTGGGCTTTTTGGCCAACTGGCGCACCAGTTGATAAAAGGTCTCAGCCGCGCCCCAGTTTTCTTTCTTTTGATAGGCCGGCAGCTCCAGCGCGATAACGGGGATGGGCAGGCTCAGGGCCTGGGCCAAGCCACCGGGGTCGTCTTGAATCAGCTCGGCGGTGCAGGAGGCCCCCACCAACATCGCTTGCGGCTTGAAGCGGGCGTACGCGCTGGCCACGGCGGTCTGGAACAGCTCGGCCGTGTCGCCCCCCAGATCGCGGGCTTGGAAGGTGGTGTAGGTGACCGGCGGGCGCGTGGCGCGCCGCTCAATCATCGTGAACAGCAGGTCGGCATAGGTGTCGCCCTGCGGGGCGTGCAACACATAGTGCAACTCGCGCATGGCGGTGGCCACGCGCATGGCACCCACGTGGGGTGGGCCTTCATAAGTCCAGAGGGTGAGCTGCATGATCAGGCTGCCAAGCGCTCGCGGCGCAGCAAAGGGCGGGTGAACAGCGCGGCCAAATCGCCCGCTTGCTCGAAGCCCTGGATGGGGGTGAACACCAGCTCAATCGCCCACTTGGTGGTGAAGCCTTCAGCCTCCAAGGGGTTGGCGAGGCCGAGGCCGCACACCACCAAATCAGGCGCGGCGGCGCGGCAGCGGTCCAGCTGGCGCTCCACATCTTGGCCTTCACTCAAGAATGTGCCTGCGGGCAGCAAGGCCAGCTCCTCGGCCAAGTGCGTGCGGTGCAGATAGGGGCTGCCCACTTCGCTGAGCGCCATGCCCAGCTCGCGGGCCAGAAAACGGGCCAGCGGCACTTCGAGCTGCGAGTCAGGGAAAAAGAAGATGCGCCGACCCGCCAGATGTTTGCGATGCGCTGCCACGCGCTGCCTCAGCGCGGGCTCGGGCCGGGGGGCGCAGGGCGGCGGCTGCGCTGGCCTCGGCCACGCCCATGGCCTGCGCAGCAGCCTGCATCCACAAGGCACTGCCTTCAGCACCCAGCGGGTAGGGCGCAGCTACGCGGCGGGCACCACGGTCTCCCAGCGCCTTGGCCGTGGTCGCCAAAAAGGGTTGGGCCAAGAGCATGCGGGTGTGTGGGCCAACGGCGGGGAGCAGCTCAGCACGCCGGGCAGGCAAAAAGCTGAAGCGCTCAATGCCCATGGCGCGGAAGAGCCGGGCGAATTGGTCCTCCACCACATCCGCCAGCGCGCCTACGACCAACAATTCAGCAGCCTGATGGGCGGGCGAGTCCGGCATCTCGGGAACCAGCGCGGCCAAGCATGCGTCTTCGCCTTCAGTGAAGGTGGTTTCGATGCCGCTGCCCGAGTAATTCAGCACCTTGACATGGGGGCTGTGCTGGCGGGTGAGGCGCTGCGCAGCGCGCGACAAATCCAGCTTGATGACTTCCGAGGGGCAAGAGCCCACCAAGAACAGCAGCTTGATATCGGGCCGACGGGCCAGCAGGCGCCGCACCACGCGGTCAAGCTCTTCATTGGCATCGGCAATGCCCGCCAAATCGCGTTCGTCAATGATGGCGGTTGCAAAGCGCGGCTCGGCAAAAATCATCACGCCAGCGGCCGACTGGATCAGGTGGGCGCAGGTGCGCGAGCCCACCACCAGAAAGAACGCATCTTGCATCTTGCGATGCAGCCAGACGATGCCGGTCAGTCCGCAAAACACCTCGCGCTGGCCGCGCTCTTTGAGCACCGGTGCGTCTATGCAGCCGGGGGCAGCTTGGATGGGAATGACGGTGTTCATTGGGCTGCTGCCTGCATGTCCAGCCGGGCCGCGCGCAGCTTGAGGATGAATTGGGTGGCGTTGATGGCGTAGCAGGCATAGGCCGCCAGGGCCAGCCACATCTGTTGCTGGGCACTCAACCACCCGAACCACCAGGCCGCCAGATACGCGGTGTGCAGGGCCAATACGGCCATGCTGAACATGTCTTCCCAATAGAACGCCGGGGCAAAGAGGTAGCGACCAAACACGACCTTTTCCCAGATGCAGCCGGTGACCATGATGGTGTAGAGCAGACCCGTCTTCACCAGCACCGAGAGCACGGCCTGCGTCTCGCCCTCGCCGGTGGCCAAAAAGCGCAGCACCAACGCCAAGCTGAGCAAAAACGCCAGGAACTGCACCGGCGCCAACACGCCCTGCACCCAGGTCCAGGGCGTGGCATCGCGGCGGGCGCGCTCAGCAGGCGTATAGAGCGGCGGACGTGCACTCCCCCGTGACGAGGCAAGGGGTTCGGTGCGGTCAGCGGTGGCGGCAGCGGCGTTCAACATGGCTTGAATCTAGGCCTGCCGCATCAATGTGTCAACTTAAATTGACGCAATATCCACAAACATGAGTGTCAGCACGGGTTTACGATAGGCCCGGCTTCTTGACGAAGTGCCGCCGAGCACCGACAGTCGCGGTACTCGCTGGCGCCATAGCTCGAATTCAATACGGTGCAGCGAATGGATAATTAACACGATGCGCAGCGACCTCAAGCCGACTCGTGACGGTCATGGCAGTCGGCACCCATGTTGCTGGCATTCCAGAGACTTGACGGCGCTGCAAATCCGCCCACTAGGAGACAGTGGTGGCAGGATGGAAAAACGAACGGCTGCAGGCCAGCCCAGCGCATCCTGCGGTGTTGCTGGAGGCTGGATGTGATGCCGACAACGCCGAGGTTTTGCGCCAAGTGCCGCAATCCATTGGCGAGATGATGGCCCGTGTGGGCAGGGACTTGCAGCGAGAGCGCACGTCCTTGGTCGTCGCGGCCGAGCGTCTGCGTGCCACCGGCCCGCACTTGGTGTCCGACAACGCGACGCCCGAGTTGCAGCTGTCACGCATTGTTGAGCTGGAGATCATTCCCCGGCTGATGTTGCTGCACGGCGGTGCACCTTTAAGCAAACCGCCGCCGCAGCAGTTCATGGCGATCACGGCTGCCCATGTGGAGACGCTCACGCAACTGGCGGTAGACGCCGACCCCGCCAGGGCAGGACAGTTCGTCACAGCCTTGCTCTTGGCCGGTGCGGAACCAGAGGCCATCTTTTTGCACCTGTTGGCCCCATCGGCCAAGCTGATGGGCGTGCTCTGGACCGACGATGTCTACACCTTCTCCCAGGTGACCATTGGCTTGTGGCGCCTGCAACAAGTCCTGCACGAGCAAAGCCAGCGCTTTAACGCCAACTACAGTGACCCTGAATGCCCCAAGGCTTTGCTGGCAGCGGTGCCGGGCTCGCAGCACACCTTTGGCGTCTCCATGCTGTGTGAGTTTTTTGCGCGCGGCGGCTGGCACGTTCGCTGTGAACCGCAATCGAACTGGGACGACATGCTTGAAACCCTAGCGAGTGATCGCTACGATATGCTCGGTTTGTCAGTCAGCGTAGACACATCTCTGCCGTCAATTACCTCTGCTATTATCAAAATGCGTCAAGCGTCTTGCAATTCGCAGCTGTTCGTCATGGTCGGCGGGCCCAGTGCCCGTGACATGCCCGATTTGGCTGAACGTTGCGGCGCAGACGCTATGGCGATGGATGCCACGGGAGCGCTGGACTTGGCCAATCGACGCTTAGGCCCGGCAAGGCTTGCCGCTGCCAGACGGTCGTCAGTGTGATGTACGGCCTACTGGTTATGATGGTTTCATGGACGACAAGTCCGGCCTGCCGAACTTGTTCTCTGCCCCTTAACTGAACTTGTGGCTTGGCGGCTGCATTTGAGACTAAATCAGGGCGCTCGATGCAACACGTCAGCACATCGATTGAACAGTGGTCTGAAAACCCGCAGCAGTACTTTGCAAACATCGATGCAGAGGTGACTGCTTCCGTGATTGCGGCCTCTGCGGATGTGGCCTTGGTGCTGGACAGCCAAGGCGTCGTCCGCGATCTCAGCCTTAGCGGCACGGTGCATCCCGATCTGGCCGAGTTGCGCCAGTGGGTGGGGCGGCATTGGGTTGAAACCGTCTCCGTAGAAAGCCGTGTCAAGATCACCGCTTTGCTGGAAGCCGCGAACTCGGGGGCGGCCTTTGCCCATCGCATGGAGCGCCAAGTTAACCACCCCTTGGCCGGCGGCCTGGAGCTGCCGGTCAGCTACAGCGTCGTGCCCCTGGGTCGGCAAGGCCGTTTGTTGGCCGTTGGACGCAATTTGCGGGCCCAGGCTGCCGTGCAGCAACGCCTGGTCGACGCCCAACAGTCGATGGAACGCGACTACCTGCGCTTGCGACACACCGAAGCGCGTTACCGCTTACTGTTCGAGGCCATTGACGGTGCCCTGCTGGTGGTGGATGCCAGCACCTTGAGCGTGTTGGAGCACAACGCTGCCGCAGCCCGGCTGCTGGGCGAAAACAGCCGTCGCATCATTGGTCGGCCGGTGATTGATTTTCTGGCCGCCCCCAGCCAGTTGGGCGCTCAAGCCGTGCTCACCCAAGCCCGCAGCGTGGGCCGCAGTGAATCCGATGATTTGAAGCTCGCGGGCAGTGGTGCCGCCTTGCGTTTGGTGGCCTCGCTGCTCCGACAAAACAGCGCGGCGCTGCTGCTCTTGCGCATGACGCCGCTCGAGGGTGCTTCAACAAGCATGGTGCCCAACGCCGAGCCCCATTCGCTGGCCCGCATCATCAACGCCCTGCCAGACGCTTTTGTGCTCACCGATATGCAGGGTCGTGTGCTCGCGGCCAACCCGGCATTTTCTCAAATGTTGCAGCTGCCGTCGGGTGAGTCGGCGGTGGGCCAGCCCTTGGATCGCTGGCTGGGCCGGTCATCGGTGGACATGAGTGTTTTGATTGGCAATTTGCGCCAACACGGCATGCTGCGGCTGTTCCCCACCACCCTGCGCAGCAGCTATGGCGAGACCAGCCAGATCGAGATTTCCGCCGTGGCGGTAGCCGATGTTCAGCCCGCCTGTTTGGGCTTCTCCATCCGAGATGTCTCACGCCGCTTGCCCAGCGACGGGCGCAGCAGCCGCCAGCTACCTCGCTCTGCCGACCAACTGACCGGCTTGGTGGGCCGCATGCCGCTCAAAGACATCGTCGGAGAAACCTCGGACCTGATTGAGCGCCTGTGCATTGAGGCCGCCTTGGAATTGACCCGGGACAACCGCGCCTCCGCCGCTGAGGTGCTGGGCTTGTCTCGGCAAAGCCTGTATGTCAAGCTGCGCCGCTATGGCATTCAGGAGCAGGGCTCGACACCGGCTGCTGAGCAGTAGCGCAACAAGCTTACGCCTTGCAGTGTAAATCTTTATTGACAATCGCTTGTGGCGGCTCAGAATGGCCGTATGCAAGTGCCCAAGTTGTCGGTCGTCGCCGAACTGCTCAAGCCCATCACCTGGTTTCCGCCCATGTGGGCGTTTGGCTGTGGCGTCGTCGCCTCGGGCCTGCCCACTGAAGGGCGCTGGCCACTGATCATCGCAGGCGTGTTGCTGGCCGGGCCTTTTGTCTGCGCCACCAGCCAAGCCGTCAACGATTGGTTTGATCGCCATGTGGACGCGATCAACGAACCCCAACGCCCCATCCCCTCAGGCCGCATGCCGGGGCACTGGGGCCTGTACATCGCCATCCTCTGGACCCTGCTGTCCTTGCTGCTGGCAGCAGCCTTGGGCCATACCGCGCTCGCGGCCGCAGGATTGGGGCTCTTACTCGCCTGGGCCTACAGCGCCCCGCCGCTGCGCCTCAAGCGCAATGGCTGGTGGGGGAATAGTGCTTGCGCCCTGTGTTACGAAGGCCTGGCTTGGCTGACGGGTGCGGCGGTCATGGGCTTGGGGGCCTGGCCCGATGGTCGATCTGTCGCCCTGGCCCTGCTCTACAGCGCCGGTGCCCACGGCATCATGACGCTGAATGATTTCAAAGCCATTGAGGGCGATCGCCGTATGGGCATCGCCTCCTTGCCCGTGCAACTCGGGGTCAAGGGCGCCGCCTGGGCGGCCAGCATCGCCATGGCCGTGCCGCAAGCGGTGGTGGTAGGCCTCTTGCTGGCTTGGGGCACTCCCCTCCATGCCGCCATCGTGGCGGGGATGCTGGCAGTGCAGTTGTTGATGATGCGGCGCTTTATTGCTCAGCCGATGGAGCGGGCCACCTGGTACAGCGCCAATGGCGTGCTGCTCTACGTGCTGGGCATGTTGACCAGCGCTTTTGCACTGCGCTCATTGGCGGTGGGGAGCGGGGCATGAAGGTCTCCTCGCCCAGCGCATTTGGGTGGGCCAGTGTGGCCCGGCTGGGGCTGGTGCAAGCCTCCATCGGCGCGATTGTGGTGCTCACCACCTCCACCCTCAACCGGGTCATGGTGGTAGAGCTGGCCTTGCCTGCGCTGCTGCCGGGCCTGCTCTTGGCGCTGCACTACCTGGTGCAGATCAGTCGACCGCGCATGGGTCATGGCTCTGACGGCGGGCGGCGGCGCACGCCCTGGATCATGGGCGGCATGGGGCTGCTGAGCGCAGGTGGCCTGCTGGCCACGCTGGCCACGGTGTGGATGGCAACTCAGCACTGGGGCGGCATTCTTTTGGCCGTGCTGGCTTTTGTGATGATTGGCCTGGGCGTTGCGGCGGCGGGCACACCGCTGCTGGCGTTGTTGGCGCAGCGGGTAGCCCCGGAGCGGCGCGCGGCCGCTGCCACCTTGGTGTGGATCATGATGATCGCGGGCTTTGTGGTCACAGCGGGCACGGCCGGGCATTTCCTGGAGCCGTTTTCCTTTGATCGCCTGCTGACCGTGGCGGCGGCCGTCTGCAGCGCAGCCTGCTTGCTCACCGCCGTGGCCTTGGCCGGGCTGGAGGGAGCCGCCGCCGTGCCCGAGCTGGCAGGTGCCGAAACCCGCACGCAGCAGCGGCAAGACTTTGCGCCCGCACTGCGCCAGCTCTGGGCCGACGCCGAGGCGCGCCAGTTCACGGTTTTTGTATTTGTGGCCATGCTGGCCTACAGCGCCCAAGACCTGATTCTGGAACCCTTTGTCGGCACCGTGTTTGGGCTCACCCCTGGGGCGTCCACCCGCTTGTCGGGCCTGCAACATGGCGGAGCCTTGCTGGGCATGATCGTGGCCGCTGCCGCCGGTAGCCGCTGGGGCGGGCGTCACTGGGGCAGCCTGCGGGCCTGGACGGTGGGCGGCTGCCTGGCCTCAGCCCTGATGCTGGCTGGGCTGACGCTGGCTGCTGCCGTGGGCGAAGGCTGGCCCTTGCGCGCGCATGTGTTCGGGCTGGGTGTGGCCACCGGTGCATTTTCCATCGCAGCCATTGGCTCCATGATGCGCTTGGCGGGGGCGGCAGGGGCAGGCACAGAAGGCCTGCGCATGGGCTTGTGGGGCGCAGCCCAGGCCCTGGCTTTTGCGGCCGGGGGCATTGTGGGCACCGGCTTGAGTGACCTCGCCCGCTGGCTCCTGGGCAGCCCTGCCGCAGCCTATGGCGCAGTGTTTTTTCTTGAAGCCTTGCTTTTTGTCTGGGCCGCACGGCTCGCTCTGGGTATCGCGCAGGCCAAACGCCAGCCGGTGCCTGAACCTGTGAGGCCTCACCATGAAGCTGCTGGAGTGCTATGACACCGTGGTCGTGGGCGGAGGTCCTGCAGGGGCCACTGCCGCGCAGGCGCTGGCGCAAGCCGGGCACAGCGTGTTGCTGCTGGACCGGGCCGGCCGCATCAAGCCTTGCGGCGGTGCCATTCCGCCGCGCTTGATCCGTGACTTTGACATTCCCGCCGCGCAAATCGTTGCCCGCGCCACAGCGGCCCGGATGGTGGCACCGAGCCAAGCCCAGGTCGACATTCCCATCGACGACGGCTTCGTCGGCATGGTGGACCGTGCGCAGTTCGATGCGTGGCTGCGCGAGCGCGCTGAAGCGGCTGGCGCGCAACGCCTGAGCGGCCGGTTTGAGCGCCTGGAGCGCGGGGATGATGGCCTGTCCCAGCTGCACATCGTGCTGGCAGACGGCACGGCCCAACTGGTGCGAACCCGCAGCGTGATTGGCGCAGACGGCGCGCGCTCTCAGGTGGCCGCACAGGCCGTGCCCGGCGCGAGCAACGCGGCCTGCGTGTTCGCGTATCACGAGGTGATCGAAGTTCCCGAGCAACTGCCCGCCGACTACCTCGCCAGCCGCTGCGAAGTGCATTACGACGGCCGCCTCTCCCCTGATTTTTATGGCTGGGTGTTTCCGCACGGCGGCACCGTCAGCATCGGCACGGGCAGTGCCGACAAAGGGTTTTCTTTGCGCCACGCCACCCGCGAGCTGCGCGAGCGCGCCGGCTTGGCGCAGGCCCGCACGCTGCGCCGCGAGGGCGCGCCCTTGCCCATGAAGCCGCTCCCCCGCTGGGACAATGGCCGCGATGTGGTCTTGGCTGGCGATGCTGCGGGCGTGGTCGCCCCGGCCTCGGGCGAAGGCATTTACTACGCCATGGTGGGCGGCCGATTGGCCGCCGAGTCCGTGAGCGAGATGCTCACCACGGGCGACACCCGAGCGCTGGCCCGTGCCCGTAAACGCTTTATGAGTGAGCACAGGCGAGTGTTTTGGGTGCTGGGCATGATGCAGTGGTTTTGGTACTCCAGCGACAAGCGCCGTGAACGCTTTGTCAGCATCTGCCGCGACCGCGATGTGCAGCAGCTCACCTTCGACGCCTATATGAATAAGCGTCTGGTGCGTGGCCGACCCTTGGCCCATGTGCGCATCTTTTTCAAGGACCTGGCCCATCTCTTGGGCTTGGTGCGCGCTTGAATCTATGGCCAAGTTACTGGACGCTTGCCCGCCGCCGTGCCAGCGTCTGGGCCGCGGCCGCCACAATCTTGGTGGCCGGTTTGGGCGGCTTGGCCACCGACATAGGCCCGTGGTACTTGGCCTTGCAGCAACCGCCTTGGAAGCCCTCCGACCTCTGGTTTGGCCCGGCCTGGACCCTGATCTACACCCTCACCGCCGTGGCGGGCGTGCTGGTGTGGGAACGCCTAGACCGAGGCCGAGCAAGGCGTTGGTGGCTGGCTCAGTTGGGTGTGAATGGCCTGCTGAACATTGCTTGGAGCCTGCTCTTCTTCCGTTTAAAGCGGCCGGATTGGGCCTTGCTCGAAGTGCCCCTGTTGTGGCTGTCGGTCTTGCTGCTGCTGGGGTTCGCCGCGCGCCAACGGCCTCTTGCGGCCTGGCTTTTGGTGCCCTATCTGGCCTGGGTCGGCTTTGCAGCGGCCCTCAATGCAGCCGTAGTGCGGCTCAACTGAGCGGGGGCTTGGCATGAGCGAACATACCCTGCTGCTGCGTTTCGTCGAGCTGGCCTTGCTGATCAGCAGCCTTGAAGTGTTGTGGCTGGTCTGGCGCGCACCAGCCGGTCGGCCGCGCCTGGCGGTGCTGGCCAATTTGGCGGCGGGCTTGAGCCTGATGCTGGCCCTGCGCTTGGCGCTGGGCGGCGCTGGGCTGTGGCCGCTCTTGGCCTGTTTGTCAGGCGCAGGCTTGGCGCATGTCGCCGATCTTCGCTTGCGAAACGTTCTTGCTTCTGTGTCTCCCACCTCAAGGAAATGATCATGACCTCACGGCGAAATTTCATCCGCATCCTGCCTGCTGCTGCTTGCGGCGGCTTGGTCGTCAGCTCGGCCTGGGCGCAAACCATGGTGGACGAGAAAGACCCCGTCGCCGCGTCACTGAGCTATCACGCTGATGCCAGCAAGGTCGACAAGGCCAAGCAGCCCAAGTTGGTGGCTGGCAGCAGCTGTGGCAATTGCCAGCTCTACCAAGGCAAGGCCGGCGCCGCAGCGGGTGCCTGCCCGCTGTTTTCTGGCAAGCAGGTTTCCGCCAAGGGCTGGTGCAGCGCCTACGTGAAAAAAGCGGCCTGAGCCCAGGGCGCAGCAAGATGGCAGCACCCTATTCTTTTTCCGCCATTGTGGGCCAGCAGGAGATGAAGCTGGCGATTTTGATCGCGGCGGTGGAGCCGGCCATCGGTGGGGTGCTGGTACTGGGCGACCGGGGCACCGGCAAATCCACGGCCGTCCGGGGTTTGGCCGCCCTGCTGCCGCCGATGGCGGTGGTGGCGGGCTGCCCCTACCACTGCGACCCGGCCGCCAAAACCTTGTGCAGTGCGTGCAGCGCCGCCAGCGGCCCCCGCAAAACCCAGCGTCTGCCCGTGCCCGTGGTGGACCTGCCCCTGGGGGCCAGTGAAGACCGCATTGTGGGCGCGCTGGACCTGGAGCGAGCGCTCTCGCAAGGCATCAAGGTCTTTGAGCCGGGCTTGCTGGCCCGCGCCCACCGAGGCTTTCTCTACATCGACGAAGTTAATCTGCTCGACGACCATTTGGTGGACTTGCTCATCGACGTGGCCGCCTCCGGCGAAAACGTCGTCGAGCGCGAAGGCCTGAGCGTGCGCCACCCGGCCCGCTTTGTGCTCGTGGGCAGCGGCAACCCAGAAGAAGGCGAGCTGAGGCCCCAGTTGCTGGATCGCTTTGGTTTGTCGGTCGAGGTGCGTACCCCCAGCGACATCGCCGAGCGGGTCGAAGTGGTCAAGCGCCGCGATGCGTTTGAGCGTGACCCCGAAGGCTTCACCGCCCACTGGGCCAAGGCCGACGCCAAGGTGCGACGCCAAATTGAAAAAGGCCGCGAGCGGGTTAGCCGCTTGGAGGTCACCGACACCGTGCTCACCTGTGCCGCCCAACTCTGCCAAGCCTTGGGCAGCGACGGCCTGCGCGGGGAGTTGACCTTGATGCGGGCTGCACGCGCGCTGGCCGCACTCCAGGGCGACGAGGTGGTGAGCGAGGCGCACCTGCGCCGTGTGGCCCCGTCGGCGTTGCGCCACCGCCTGCGGCGCAACCCGCTCGACGACACCGGCTCTACCGACCGCATTGAGCGGGCCATCGCCGACCTGTGGCCACACAGTGAACCGCCTCCGCCTCAGCACTGACGGCCTCTGGGCCGCCCGCCTGCTGGCGGTGGACCCCCACGGCCTGGGCGGCATGTGGCTGCGCGGCCCAGCCGACGAAGCGCGCGCGACCTGGCTGGCTGCGGTGCGGGCCTTGCTGCCTGCAGACACCCCCTGGCGGCGCGTGCCCTTGACGATTGACGACGCCCGCTTGCAAGGTGGCCTGGACCTGGCCGCCAGCTTGGCCGCAGGCCGCCCGATTGCTGCGCCCGGCTTGATCGCTGAAGCGCAAGGCGGCGTGCTGGTGCTGCCCATGGCTGAGCGTGCCGCTGGCGGCTTGGCTGGCCAACTCGCCGCCGCCATCGAGGGCGGAGCCGCTGTCTTGATCGCACTCGACGAAGGCCTGCCGCCCGACGAAGCCCTGGCTCCGGTGCTGGCCGAACGCTTGGCCCTGGTGTTGAACCCCGCCTTGTGGGACCACCCTGACGGCGATGAGCCCGACTTTGTAGGCGTGGCCGCGGCCCGCGCCGCACTGCCGCTCATCCCTTTTGACGCGGACGCCGTGCAAGCCCTGTGCGGTGCGGCCCAGGCGCTGGGCCTCGACTCCTTGCGCCCGGCGTGGCAGGCCTGGCGTGTGGCCTGCGTGGCTGCAGCCTGCGCAGGCCATGGGCAAGTCGAGCACAGTGACGCCGAATTGGCCGCCCGCCTGGTTTTGGCCCCGCGCGCGCGCAGCTTGCCAGCGTCGCCAGAGGCCTCGGCAGAGCCCCCTCAAGCCCCCTCACCAGCCCCGCCATCCACGCAACCAGAACATCCCCCCGAACCGCAGGCCGAGCCGCAGCCTGAAGAACAAGCATCCGCTGAAAGTGCCAGCCCACCCAGCCACAGCGACAACAGCGAAACGCTGAACGAGCAGGTCTTGCAAGCCGCCCGTGCCGCCATTCCACCGGGTTTGCTGTCAGCCCTGGCGGCCGGTTCTATGCGGCTGCGCCAGGCCGGGGCCGCTGGCCGCGTGGGTCAATCCGTAGCGGCGGGGCGCGGGCGAAGCCTAGGGGCGCGGCGCGGCCTGCCGCGTGGTAGCGCGCGGCTCGACCTATTGGCCACCCTGCGCGCCGCTGTGCCGTGGCAGCGCCTGCGCCAGCAGGCCCGTGCCCAGGCGGGCCTGCCGCAGAGCAGCGCCAAACTCCTGCTGCAACGCGACGACTTTCATGTCCGCCGCCAGCTCAGCCCCCAGCGCTGCACCACCGTGTTTGTGGTGGATGCCTCGGGCTCACAAGCTCTGCAAAGACTGGCCGAGGCCAAGGGCGCGGTCGAGCTGCTGCTGGCGGACTGCTATATCCGCCGCGACCAAGTGGCGCTGCTGGTGTTTCGGGGCAGCGCCGCCGAGCTGTTGCTGCCGCCCACCCGCTCCTTGGTGCGTGCAAGGCGTGCTTTGGCCGAGCTGCCCGGCGGTGGTGGCACCCCGCTGGCCCACGGCATTGCGGCGGCCACGGAGCTGGCGCTGCGTCTACAAGCCCGCGAGGGTGGGCGGGCTCAGCTGGTGTTTCTCACCGATGCCCGCGCCAACATCAACTTGGCCGGTCAGCCCGGCCGCGAAGCCGCCATGCAAGACGCCACCCAAGCCGCCCGCCGCTTGGCCGCCTCGGGGCTGCGCAGCCTGTTGATCGACACCGCCGCCCGCCCCCAGCCGCAAGCTCGCAACTTGGCCGAGGCCATGGCGGCGCGCTACTTGGCCTTGCCTCTGGGGCAGTCACAGGCGGTGTCAGCGGCGGTGCGTGGGCTGGGTTGAGCGTCGCGCCACAAGGCCTCCATCACATCAGCCACGGCTTGCGGGGCTTCCTCATGCGCCAAATGGCCCAGGCCCGGCAAGGCCACGTAGTAAGCGGTGCTCAGGGTTTGCGCCAGGTGCTCTGACTGCTGACAAGGCACGGTGCCGTCCGCCGTACCGGCCGCCAAACACAGCGGCAGTTGCAGACGCGGCAGGGCGGCCCGCAAGGCGTCGAGTTGCCAATGAGCCATCATGTCCAGCGCGCCGCGCACATGGCTCTCTTGGCTGAGCAAGCGCTGGTAATGCGCCACGCCCGGGGGGTCGAGCCGTGAGCCCGTGCTGGCAATCAGCCGCTGCACAGAGGCCGGGCGCGCCGCGTGCTGCGCAGCCCAGCGTGGCAGCCAGTGGCTGCGGGCCAGCAGCCGCGCCAGGGGCGGAAACACCTGCGCAGCCAAGCCCGGCAGGGGCTGCAAAGCCCCGTTCAATGACAGCAGCGCCCGGGGTGCCGGTGCTATTCGGTCGGTCAGCACCATTTGCAACATCACCGCCGCACCGGCGGAGTGGCCCGCCACCACCACAGGCGCCCAGCCCAAGTGGCGGAGCAAGGCTGCCAATGCATCCGCCATGCGCGGCAGGCTGGCACGGCGGTCGGCAAAGCCTTGGCTGCCTCCGTGGCCGGGCAGATCGGGCATCAACAGCTCGAAGTGGGGGGCCAAACGCTGCGCCACCGCCAGCCAAGACAGGCTAGACGAGCCGGTGCCATGGATCAGCAGCACCCGGGGGCCAACCCCGAGCCGTCGAAAGCACCAGTTCAGGCCCCCGGCGTCGGCGGTTTCGGAGCGAGGCAACAAGGGGTGATCAGGCATTGTCAATTTAGGTGGACACTCTTATTATCATCTTATGTTGACACAAACCACCAGCCGTCCCGCATTGCCCGTGCCAGACCGTCGCCCCCATGCCTTGGTGATCGGCAGCGGCTTCGGCGGCTTGGCGGCGGCCGTGCGTTTGGGGGCACGCGGTTACCGGGTCACCGTCTTGGAGCAGCTCGACGAGCCGGGGGGCCGCGCCTATGTGCACCGGCAAGACGGCTTCACCTTTGACGCCGGTCCCACCGTGATCACCGCGCCGTTTTTATTCGAAGAGCTTTGGCAGCTCTGCGGCCGCGACCTGAGCCAAGACGTGGACCTGCGCCCGGTGGCCCCCTTCTACCGGGTGCGCTTTGATGATGGCACGGTCTTTGACTACAGCGGCTGCGCCGACAGCATGCGCCGCGAAGTAGCCAAGATTTCTGCCGCTGATGTCGTCGGCTACGACGCCTTTGTGCGCGCCAGCGAGGCGATCTACAAAGTCGGCTTCGAACAACTGGGCGATGTGCCGTTTGAGCACTGGTCCGATATGGCCCGGGTGTTGCCAGATCTGGTCAAGCTGGAAGCCTGGCGCACCGTCTACGGCCTGGCCTGTAAGCACGTCAAGCACGAAAAGCTGCGGGTGATATTGACCTTTCAATCCCTGCTGGTGGGGGGCAACCCGTTCAGCACCACCTCGGTCTATTGCCTGATCGCCTTCTTGGAGCGACGCTGGGGCGTGCACTTCGCCATGGGTGGTACCGGGGCGCTGGTGCGCGGCTTGGTGGGCTTGATCGACGGGCAAGGCGGCCAGCTGCGTTGCGGCCAGGCCGTGCGCGAGATTTTGGTCGAGGACGGCGCGGCCTGCGGGGTTGAACTGGCCAGCGGCGAGAGGCTGGCCGCCGATGTGGTGGTCAGCAATGCCGACGCCGCCTTCACCTACCAAAAGCTGCTGCCCGCCCGCCACCGCAGCCGCTGGACGGACCGGCGGCTTGCCGAGGCCCGCTACTCCATGAGTTTGTTTGTTTGGTACTTTGGCACCCGCCGCCAATACGCCGATGTGGCCCACCACACCATCTTGCTGGGCCCGCGCTACCGCCCGCTGCTGGACGACATCTTCAAGCACCACCATCTGGCCGATGACTTCAGCCTCTATCTGCACCGGCCGACCGCCACCGACCCCAGCCTGGCCCCCGCGGGCTGCGATGCGTTCTATGTGCTGGCCCCCGTGCCCCACCTGGACAGCGGCACCGATTGGCAGGTGCGCGCGGAACCCTACCGCCAACTGATTGAACAGCGTTTGCATGAGACGGTGCTGCCGGGTTTGAAAGACGCCGTCGTCAGCTCATTGATGCTGACTCCGCAAGACTTTCAAGACCGGCTCAGCAGCGTTAAAGGCGCGGCCTTTTCATTCGAGCCGGTGCTGACCCAAAGCGCTTGGTTCCGCCCTCACAACCGCAGCGAAGAGGTGGACCGGCTCTTCCTCGTGGGCGCAGGCACCCACCCCGGTGCCGGTCTCCCCGGTGTCTTGTCGTCCGCCAAAGTGCTGGACCGTATCGTGCCCCATGCCGATGAACTGCGGCGTGCGCCAACGACCTTGATGGAGGTGCCCCATGTCCACCCTGCCCACCGCCCGGCTTGAACAGGCACTCGCCCAACACTGGCACGCTGACGTAGCGGCATGCCGCGCCGTGCTGCGCCAGCACAGCAAAACCTTTTATGCCGCGTCCTTGCTACTGCCCGCCAGTGTGCGGGCTCCGGCGTCGGTGCTCTACGGCTTTTGCCGCCTGGCCGATGACGCGGTGGATGTCGACGAGGGCCAGCAAGGCGCGGTGACACGGCTACAGAAGCGCCTGGACCGCGTCTACAGCGGCCAGCCCCTGCCGGTGCCGGCAGACCGCGCTTTGGCCGCCGTGGTCACGGCCTATGGCATCCCAAAGGCCTTGCCCGAATTCCTGCTGGAAGGTCTGGCCTGGGACGTGGCCGGGCGCGAGTACGACAGCTTTGAGGACTTACAGGCCTACGCCGCTCGCGTGGCCGGGGCGGTGGGCGCAATGATGAGCTTGCTGATGGAAACCCGATCACCCGACGCGCTGGCCCGAGCCTGTGACTTGGGTGTGGCGATGCAGCTCTCCAATATCGCCCGCGACGTGGGCGACGACCTGCGCCTGGGCCGAGTCTATTTACCCAAAGCCTGGTTGCGTCAAGCCGGTATGGACGCCGCCGCCCTGGCCACTTGGCGCGCTGCCCCGCAGCGCGATGCCCGGGTGGAGGCTGTGGTGCTGCGCCTGCTGGCCGAGGCTGATCGGCTGTACCAACGCGCTAGCGCGGGCGTGGCCTGCCTGCCGCTGGCCTGTCGGCCCGGCATCAATGGGGCGAGGCGCATGTACGCCGCCATCGGCCACCAAGTACGCCGCGCCAAGGGCGACGGTGTAAGCCAACGTGCCCGCGTGCCTGGCTGGCACAAGTCCTGGCTCTTGCTCAAGGGGACGGTAGCGCTCTGGCCCTCGCAGACGGATTTATGCGCCCCCGCTTTGGCGGCCAACCAGCCCTTGCTGGACGCGGTGGCCGCTCGACCGGGCTATGACCCGGTGGGGCGGGCCGAGTTTGTATGGGGTCTGTTTCATCGCTTGGGCCAGCCCCAGCAGGTCGCTCGAAAGGTTCATCCATGACGCTCTTGGCCCTAGGGCTCAATCATCTGAGCGCTCCGCTGGATTTGCGCGGGCGCTTTGCCGTGCCACAGGATCGCTTGGCACCGGTGCTGCAAGGTCTGCGCGAGCACCTCAGCGCGCGCGGCGCACCGAGTGCCGGTGTGGCCTTGCTGTCCACCTGCAACCGCACCGAGCTTTATATCGGCACGCCCGATGCACCCGCCCTGCTGCCCCCAGTCGAAGCCTGGTTGGCGGCCCAGGGCGCCACTGCGCCGGAGCAGCTGCGCGAACACCGCTATGTGTGCGAGGGCAGCGAGGTCGCCCGCCACGTCTTTCGGGTGGCGGCCGGGCTGGACTCTGCCGTGCTGGGCGAGCCGCAAATCTTGGGGCAACTCAAAACAGCGGTGCGCGCGGCCGACAGCGCGGGCCTGCTGGGCAGCACCTTGCAGCAATTGTTCCAGCGCAGCTTTGCGGTGGCCAAGGCCGTGCGCAGCGGCACCGAGATCGGCAGCCATTCGGTCAGCTTTGCGGCAGCGGCCGTGCAGGTCGCCCAGCAGTTGTTTGGAGACTTGGCCCAACAGCGGGTGCTGTTTGTGGGCGCGGGCGAAATGATTGAGCTGATGGCCACTCACTTTGCGGCCCGCTCACCCGCTGCCATTGCCGTGGCCAACCGGAGCCCGGCACGCGCCAAGGCGCTGGCTGAACGCTTGCACGGTGTGGCCCTGCCCCTGGTCGGGCTGGACGGCCGCTTGCAAGAGTTCGACATCATCGTCAGTTGCACCGCCAGCAGCCTGCCCCTGATTGGCCTGGGCGCTGTGCAACGCGCCTTGAAGGCACGCAAACGGCGGCCGCTGCTGATGTTTGACCTGGCCGTGCCCCGCGACATCGAGGCCGACGTTGGCCTGCTCAACGACGCCTATCTCTACACCGTGGACGACCTGGCTCGCCTGGCCGCCGAAGGCGGCGAACGCCGCCAAGCCGCCGTGCAGCAGGCCGAGGCCCTGGTGGATCAAGGCGTGAGCCAGTTCAGCCAATGGCTGGCCCAACGCCACAGCGTGCCCTTGGTGCAGGCCCTGCTGCGACAGGGCGAACACTGGGGTGAGATCGAGATCCAACGTGCCCGCAAAGCCCTGACACGCGGCGACGATGTCGACCAAGTCTTGGCCATGATGGCCTGCGGACTGACCCGCAAGCTGATGCACGGCACGCTGGCGGGCTTGCGCAACAGCCATGGCACAGTGCACCAGCAGTGGGCCGAGACGGCGCAGCGCTGCTTTTTGGCCGACGTGCTTGAGGCCGCCGTGCCCCCCACGGCGGAGATGACGCGGGCCGCCACCAGCCACCCCGCCAGCACCTGCCCGGTGAGCTCGCGCCGTGATCTGCACTGAGCCCCAAAGAGTGCTTTTGCTGGGGGCCAGCGGCACCTTGGGGCAGGCCACGGCCGCCGCCTTGGTGGCGCGCGGGCACGCGGTGGTGGCGCTGTTGCGCCCGGGGTCGGGGCAGGGTTTGCCGGCTGCGGTGCTGCGGCGCTATGGCCATGTCACCGAACCCATGGCGGTGGCCCAGCTGGGCCTGCGGGGCGAGCGCTTTGACGCCGTGCTGTCTTGCCTGGCGTCGCGCAGCGGAGTGCCTTCGGAGGCATGGGCGGTCGATCATCTGGCCCATCGCTATGCCCTGCAAGCGGCTCTGGCGGCCCAGGTGCCGCGCTTTGTTCAACTCTCGGCCCTGTGCTTGCAGCGGCCTCGGCTGGCGTTTCAGCACGCCAAGCTGGCCTTTGAGGCGGAGCTGCGCGCCAGCCCCTTGGACTGGCGCATCGTCCGCCCCACCGCCTTCTTCAAGTCGCTCTCAGGCCAGTTGCAGCGGCTGCGCAGCGGCAAGCCTTTTTTGATGTTTGGCGACGGCCGCCTCACGGCCTGCAAGCCCATCAGCGATGCTGATCTGGCGCATTATCTGGTGGACACCTTGCAAGACCCAGGCCGGGCCTGTCAGGTCTTACCCATCGGCGGTCCAGGCCCGGCGATCACGCCCATCGAGCAGGGCGAGTTGCTGTTCGCCGCGCTAGGCCGCACCCCGCACTTTCGCTCGGTGCCAACGCGATTGCTGAGTGGCCTGGCCGCCGTGCTGGGCACAGCGGGGCGCTTTGTGCCCTCGCTGGCCGCCAAGTCTGAATTGGCCCGCATCGGTCATTACTACGCCACCGAGTCCATGCTGGTGTGGGATGAAACTCGCCAGTGCTATGACGCTGCCGCCACGCCCTCCACCGGCAGCGACACCCTAGCCGCCCACTACGCCCGGCTGGCCCGTGGCGAGCTGCGCAGCGGGCTGGGGGCCCATGCCTTGTTTGGGGGCGGCTGATGGAAGGCCGGGCGGCCTTGGTGGAGATGCTGCTGTTCTACGGAGCCGTGCTGGCCTGGGCGGGCTGGCAATGGTGGGACTACCGACGCTGGAAGCGCACGCAGCAGGCGCAGGAGCAAGCTGACAAAGCGGCTGAGCACCGTGCCGCAGATGAGCGCGGCACCCACCCTGCCAGCGAAGCGACGCAGCAGCAGCGAGAGCCCTGACTTTCCGCGTCTTTTCTCGGTGCCTCGGTGCCTCAGTGGCGGCATCGAGTCGAGGGACTCACGTGGATGAACTAGCCCCGCCGGGGCATGCGAAACGGCAGCAAAGCCTGCACCCAGGCCTGCTCAAAACGCGCCAATGACAGGCTTTCATGCACGGCCAGGCTGCCATCGGCTTGCTGCAACACAGACCGCGCGTAAAAGGGGCCGCTCTCCAGCGTGGCGGCCAGCGCGGGCGCTTGCGGGTAGGCATGGCCGTGCCGTGGCAAACGCCAAGCGGTGGTGGGCAGCGGGCTGGGCGGCGGCATGGGCAGGGTGCACAAGCGACCGGTGGAGTCGATGTGCAAGTGCAGGGCGGGGCTCAAGGCTGCGCCCGCTCTGTGCGCCTTGGCCTGAGCGTCGTACAAGATGCGGCAGCTGCCGTCCTCGGCGCTGCGGGCTCTCGACCACTGCCAGGACTCAAAATCACGCGCCAGGGGTCGACTGCCATGGTTGTGGTCCAGATAGGCCTCGCCCTGCCAGCACCGCTGAGGCTGGTCCATCTCGACCTCGATGCGGGCCAGAGGCGCAATGGGTTGCCACAGGTGGTGGCCGCCGGTGTCGAGCGCAAAGGCGCGGCCGGGCAAGGCCTGGGGTTGGAGGGTGAGGCGGCCGCGCAGGCGCTGGGGCCAGGGAGCCGTCCACTCGTCCAGCTCGATGTGCAGGGCTGGCCCCTGCCAGCGCCAGTGGCTGCGCCCGATGCGTAGCGCGCTGCTGTCGCGCTGGAGCTGGCGGTCACTGCGTTCGGTCATGCTCCACAGACGGCGATAACGTTTGGCCCCAGCAGCTTGGCTGTAGAGCGAGACATTCATGGCGCAGTGGGCTTGAGGCTCTGCACCCGCGTCGCCATGCCGTCGGCGCTGCCAGGCGTAATAGGGCGAGAACACATTGCCGATCATGGCAATGACGGTGAGCGCGTGGGCGCTGCCGTCGGGCTCTGGGTCGCTCAAAGCGTCGAGATACCACCAGGCGTAGCCACCGTGTGGGATCGCGAGGTCGAAGCCAGGGCCTTGAGCATGTGCAGCGCGGCCAGCTGGCCCGACAGAGCCGCCATCGGCACCCCCGGACCAGGGTGTACCGTGCCCCCCGCCAAGAACAGGCCCGGCACCCGGGTTTGCTGCGTCGGCCGCTGGAAGCTGGCGCGCCAGCCCTGGCTCGCCGGGCCATACAGCGCTCCCTGGCTGCCGGGGTAGTGGCGCGCAAACTCCGCAGGCTGGCTCAAGTGCACCGAGTGGCGGCTGGTGCTCATCTGCAAGCCGGCTTGCGCCAACTGACGCCACATTGCTTCCTCGCATCGTGCAATCTCCTGGGGGCTGAGGCGGTGCCCAGCGGATTCGGCTGGAGCGTTGACCAAGCACATCAAGCGCTCGCGTCCACTCTGTGTTGGGGGGCTGAGTTGGCCCGTTCGGTCTTGAGCGCAGAGATAGACCGTGGGGCACTCGGGCAGACGGCCAGCGGCGATGGCCGCGAACTCTCGGCGGTAGCCATCGTCCTGCGGCGGGCTGAAAAATACATTGTGGTGAGACAGCTCAAAGCCCTTGACCTCGGCCTCGAAATGCCAGGTCAAGGCAGAGAGTGACGGGGCCGCTACCGACGCGGGCTTGGGTGCGCCGCCCAGAGCGGCCTGCACCGGCCCGCCCAGCAGCCCAGCGCGCAGGGCGCGGGCGTCGCCGTTGAACAGCACCGCGTCGGCGCTACCAGCCTCTCGCCATTGGCCAGGACCACGCCGTCCGCACCTCGGCCACTCAGCGTGATCTCACGCACCTCTTGGTCGCAGCTGATCTGCACGCCTTGCGAGCGGGCGGCCTGGGCCAAGGCCAGCGCCAAGGATTGCATGCCGCCCTCGAGTTGCCACACGGCGGCGCGCTCCACATGCGCCACCAACATCAGGGTGGCAGGGGCGTCAAACGGCGAGCTGCCGCAGTAGGTGGCATAGCGGCCAAAGAGTTGGCGCAGGCGCGGGTCTTGAAAGTAGCGGCCCAGCTCCTGCCACAAGTTGCGAAAGGGCGCGATGGCCAGCAGGTCCGGCATGCGGTGCAAACCGACCCGCCAGGCCAATGAGACAGGGTTGGGCCGGGGGCTGCGCAAAAAGGGGCCATCCAAGGTGTTGAACACCGCCTCAGCGCGACGGCAAAACGCCAGGTAGCGGCGGGCCTCGGCGGCCCCCGCCATGTGGCCGATGGCCTCAGCGCTAGCCTCCAAGTTGGCCAGCAGATCCAGGCGATTCTTGGGCTCTGGCCCCCAGGCGTGGCGGGCCAACACCTCGCAGCGCTGTAGCGTCACTTGGGTGCCAAAGTCCTGGCCGAGGGCGTCAAACAGGGCGTCAAACACCCAGCGCATGGTGAGCACCGTGGGGCCACTGTCCAGCATCCGTGAGCCCACCGCCACCTCGCGCAATTTGCCGCCGGGCGACGGGGCCATCTCCAAGACATGCACCTGCACACCCTGGCGCGCCAGCAAGGCGGCGGCTGTGAGCCCCCCCACGCCCGCACCAATGACCAACACTCGGGGTGGGCGGACCGAGGCGGGCAAGGTGGGCAAGCGAAGTTGCATTGACGGTTATCCGTAAGTTGTCTATTCTTTGGTACGACTTCGAATGTAATACAAAGCTGACACCGCACAGGTGCCTGATCAGGCGCTTCAAGGGCCGGCACATGAAAGGCCTTTATGCCCCAGATGGATCGCATTGAACGTGCGCTGCACGCCAGCTTGCTCAACCCACCGGGCGGCCGACCACCGCCTCGGCTGGCAGCAGCCTTGCGACACGCCGTCTTCCCGGGCGGTGCGCGCATCCGGCCGCAGCTGGTGCTGGCGGTGGCCCAGGCCTGTGGCGAAGATGACCCGGCGCTGGCGGACGCCGCAGCGGCGGCCATCGAGCTCTTGCATTGCGCCTCGCTGGTGCACGACGACCTGCCTTGCTTTGACGATGCCAGCACCCGGCGCGGCAGGCCCTCTGTACACCGCGCCTATGGCGAGCGGCTGGCCGTGCTGGCGGGTGACGCATTGATCATCTGTGCCTTTGATGCCTTGGGCCACGGGGCCACGGGCAACCCCTTGAGATTGCCTGCGCTCTTGCGCACCGTGTGCCAGGGCGTGGGTATGCCACATGGCATCGTGGCCGGACAAGCTTGGGAGTGTGAGACGCAGGTGTCGCTGCACGCCTACCAACAAGCCAAAACGGGGGCCTTGTTTGCCGCCGCCACCATGGCGGGGGCACAGGCGGCCGGTGCCCTGCCCCTGCCCTGGCGCGCGCTGGGCGAGTGCCTGGGGCAGGCTTATCAGGTGGCGGACGATATCCGTGACGCCATCGGCGATGCTCAAACACTGGGCAAGCCGGTGCGCCGCGACATCCTGCTGGACCGACCCAGCATGACCCGCGAGCTGGGTCTTGATGGGGCTTTGAGCGAGTTCCGTCGCCTGATGGCGCAAACCGAAGCCAGCGTGCCGCCCTGCCGCGGTGCGGCCGGCTTTCGGGCCCTGATACGCCACGAAGCTCAGCGTTTGGTTCCCACAGAGATGGCGAGCCGCCCTTCTCCCAGCGTGCAGCTGGGAGCCCGCGCCGCCGCCGCTTGACTCCGCTGCGCCAGGCGATAGCGGCCTGGTCCGATGGCTGGCCGCGCTGGCGCGACCAGCTCTTGGCACGGCCGGGCTTCAGGCGCTGGGCTGAATCCCACCTGCTGACCCGCTGGATCGCTCGCCGCCGCGCCGCCCAGGTCTTTGACCTGATGGCGGGCTTTGTGTACTCGCAGGTGCTGCTGGCCTGTGTGCGACTCGGGCTCTTGGAGCACCTGGCCGTCGCCGGACCGCAAGAGGCCAGCGCCTTGGCACGTCACCTGGGCCTGCCCTTGGAGGGCTGCGAGCGCCTGCTGCATGCCGCCGTGGCCTTGCGCCTGCTGGAGCCGCGCAGCGCCCATCGCTTTGGCCTGGGGCCACTCGGTCTGCCCGTGGCGCACGATGCCGGCTTGCGCGCCTTGGTGCTGCATCACCAAGCGCTCTACGCAGACTTGGCTGACCCCGTGGCACGCTTGCGAGGCACGGCGGCACCGGGTGAGCTGGCGCGCTTTTGGCCCTATGCCCAAGCGCCGGGTGAGTGCGGTGATGCGCAACAGGCCGGGGCCTATTCAGCGCTGATGGCAGCCACTCAACCTATGGTGGCGGCGCAGGTCTTACAGGCCTATCCACTGACCCGGCACCGCCGTTTGCTGGACGTGGGTGGCGGCGAAGGTGCCTTTGCCATCGCCGCAGCCACCGCCGAGGCCAGGCTCAGGGTGGAGGTACTGGACTTGCCCGAGGTGACCAGCCGGGCCACCACACGCTTGGCGGCCGCTGGGCTGGCGCCACGCAGCCAAGTCTGGCCGACTAATTTTTTGCAAGACCCGCTGCCCCCGGGGGCCGACCTCATCACGCTGTTGCGGGTGGTGCATGACCACGACGATGCCTCCGTACGACAGCTGCTCGCCGCCGTGCATGCTGCCTTGGCACCGGGCGGGCGCTTGCTGCTGGCCGAGCCCATGGCTGACACGCCGAGTGCCTCTGCGATGGGGGATGCCTACTTTGGCTTCTACCTGCTCGCCATGGGCCAAGGGCGGCCGCGAACGGCCAGGCGTTTGCGCGCCTTGCTGCAAGAGGCGGGCTTCATCCACGTCCGCCTCTTGCCCACAACCATGCCCCTGTTAGTGCAAGTTGTGCTGGCGGAGCGGCTCGCCGGGACCGAAGTCCCTCAAAACTATGTGTAAATTCTCATTGACACTTCGAAAAGTAGGCATAGGATGACACACATGAAAGCCCGCCTCGCCCTCGTCGTCCGCCAGTCCACACTGCATGGAGGCACTACCCCATGAACACCTTGGCCGTGGTAATTGACCGCCCCGAGACATTGCGCTTGGCCCAGCTACACCTGCCGCGCATGGAGGTCGGAGATGCGGTGGTCGAGGTGGAATGGAGCGGCATCTCCACCGGCACCGAGCGCCTGATCTGGAACGGCCAAATGCCCATGTTCCCTGGCATGGGCTACCCCCTGGTGCCGGGCTACGAGGCCGTGGGCCGTGTCATTGATGTCGGCCCCCAAAGCGCGGCGCGGGTGGGCCAGCGGGTCTATGTACCCGGCGCTCGGTGCTTTGGCGATATCAAAGGGCTCTTCGGGGCCTCGGCCTCGCGCCTGGTGGTGCCGGGGCAAAAACTGATTCCGGTGGACGAGCACCTGGGCGAGCAAGCCGTGCTGATGGCCCTGGCCGCGACCGCCTTTCACAGCGTGTCAGGGGGCGGCACCGCCGACCCCTTCACCCCTCCCGATTTGATCGTGGGCCACGGGGTGCTGGGCCGAATCCTGGCGCGGCTGAATGTCGCGGCCGGCTATAGCGACTTCACCGTCTGGGAAACCAACCCGGTTCGCGCGGCCGGTGAGCATGGCTACCGCGTCATCGCGCCCGACCAAGACGAGCGCCGGGACTACCACGCGATCTATGACGTGAGCGGTGACTCTGGACTGCTTGACACGCTGATTGCCCGCCTGGCACCCGGCGGCGAGGTGGTGTTGGCGGGTTTTTACGCCAAGCCGCTGAGCCTGAACTTTGCACCCGCCTTCATGCGTGAGGCCCGCATCCGCGTGGCCGCCGAATGGAAGCGGGCGGACTTGCTGGCCGTGAACGCCTTGTTGAAACAAGGGCGCTTGTCGCTGGACGGTCTGATCACCCACCAAAGGCCCGCCGAAGAGGCGGCAGATGCCTACAGCCAAGCATTCAGCGATGCGAGCTGCTTGAAGATGGTTTTGGACTGGAGGCATCACGCATGAGCACGTCAACGATTCCCGCCGAAGCGCCTGTGCGCTTTCAAAATCTGCGTGCCGAGGCCGCCATCGAACCCGATGCGCCCGCCACCGGCCCCGTCACCAAAACCACCCAAATCATTGCCATCTACGGCAAGGGCGGCATCGGCAAAAGCTTCACCCTGGCCAACCTCAGCTACATGATGGCCCAGCAGGGCAAAAAAGTGCTGTTGATTGGCTGCGACCCCAAGAGCGACACCACCAGCTTGCTGTTCGGCGGCAAGGCCTGCCCCACCATCATTGAGACCAGCAGCAAGAAAAAGCTGGCCGGTGAGCCGGTGGCGATTGGCGATGTGTGCTTCAAGCGCGACGGCGTTTACGCCATGGAACTTGGCGGCCCCGAGGTGGGGCGCGGCTGCGGTGGGCGCGGCATCATCCACGGCTTTGAGACGCTAGAAAAACTCGGCTTCCACGACTGGGGCTTTGACTACGTCTTGCTGGACTTTTTGGGCGATGTGGTCTGCGGCGGCTTTGGCCTGCCGATTGCCCGCGATATGTGCCAGAAGGTCATCGTCGTGGCCAGCAATGATTTGCAAAGCCTCTACGTCGCCAACAACGTCTGCAGCGCGGTGGAGTACTTCCGCAAGCTCGGCGGCAATGTGGGCGTGGCCGGCATGGTGATCAACAAAGACGACGGCACCGGCGAGGCCAGCGCTTTTGCGCAGGCCGCAGGCATTCCGGTCTTGGCGGCAATCCCCGCTAACGAAGATATTCGCCGCAAGAGCGCCAGCTACGAAATCATCGGCCGCCCCGGCACCCAGTGGGCACCGCTGTTTGAAACCCTGGCGGTCAAGGTGGCCGAAGCCCCGCCCGTGCGCCCCAAGCCGCAAACGCAAGACCAGTTGCTGAGCCTGTTCTCAGACGAAGTGACCGGGCGTGATTTCAAGATGGAGCCCGCCACCGTGTTCGACATGGTGGGCAAGCACGAGGCCATCAAGCCCTCGCTCGAAGTGATTTACGACGCCGCATGAATACGCTCACCGCCCCTGCTAACGCCACCGTCCCTGAGACGCTGGACGGCCTCGGCTGCCACGCCGGGGCTGACACCCTGCGCGCCGCGGCCCTTGCAGCGGGCAAGAGCGAATTGCTGGCCCAGTACGCTGACGACTACCCCGTGGCCGAGGCCGGGCCGCACGAGCAACCGCAAAGCATGTGCCCCGCCTTTGGTGCCCTGCGCGTGGGCCTGCGCATGCGCCGCACGGCCACCATTCTGTCCGGCTCAGCCTGCTGTGTGTATGGCCTGACCTTCACCTCGCATTTCTACGGTGCCCGGCGCAGCGTGGGCTATGTGCCTTTCAACAGCGAAAGCCTGGTCACCGGCAAGTTGTTTGAGGACATCCGCGAGGCCGTGCATTTGCAGGCCGACCCCGCCAAGCTCGATGCCCTGGTGGTCATCAACCTCTGCGTGCCCAGCGCCAGCGGCGTGCCGCTGCAACTGCTGCCCAAGGCCATCAACGGCGTGCGCATCATCGGCATCGACGTGCCCGGTTTTGGCGTGCCCACCCATGCCGAGGCCAAAGACGTGCTGGCCGGGGCCATGCTCAAGTACGCCCGGGCCGAAGCTGAGGCCGGCCCGGTGTCGGCCCCCAGTGGCTGGCATGAGAAAAAAGGCATTGGCAGCGATGCTCAAAGGCCCACGGTCAGCCTGCTGGGCGAATTGTTCCCGGCCGACCCGATGGTGATTGGCGCGATGCTAGAACCCATGGGCTTGAGCGTCGGCCCCTGCGTACCCACCCGCGAATGGCGCGAGATGTACGCTGCTCTGGACTGCACCGTGGCCGCCGCCATCCACCCCTTCTACACCGCCAGCGTGCGCGAATTCCAAGCGGCAGGGCGGCCCATCGTGGCCTCGGCTCCGGTGGGGCATGACGGCACCGAGGCCTGGTTGCAAGCCATAGGCGTTGCCGCCGGTGTGCCGCAAGCCTTGATTGATGCGGCCAAAGCCAAGGTGCTGCCGGTGATCAAAATGGTGCTGGCCAAAACACCGATCAAAGGCCGCGTGACGCTGAGTGGCTATGAGGGCTCTGAGCTGCTGGTGGCCCGTTTGTTGATTGAAAGCGGTGCGGACGTGCCCTATGTCGGCACGGCTTGCCCGCACACGCCTTGGTCTGAGCCTGACCGGGCCTGGTTGGCGGCGCGCGGGGTGCAGGTGCAGTATCGGGCCACGCTGGAGCAAGACATTGCCGCCGTGGCACGGTATCGCCCACAACTGGCCATTGGCACCACGCCGGTGGTGCAGTACGCCAAAGAGCGGGCCCTGCCTGCGCTGTACTTCACCAACCTGATTTCGGCCCGGCCGCTGATGGGCCCGGCGGGCGCAGGTTCGCTGGCCACCGTCATCAACGCGGCCATTGGCAACCAAGCCCGCTTCGACCAGATGCGCGAGTTCTTTGGCGAAACCGGCCAGGGCGACCGCGCTGGGGTTTGGCAAGACACGCCGGTGCTGCGCCCCGAGTTCCGCGCCGAGACCCGCCGCCAGGTGATCAAAGTGATCAAGCGCCGCCAAGCGGAGCAGATGATATGAGTTTGATCCTCGATCACGACCGTGCCGGTGGCTATTGGGGGGCGGTGTATGTCTTCACCGCCATCAAAGGCCTGCAGGTGGTGATCGACGGCCCGGTGGGCTGCGAAAACCTGCCCGTCACCAGCGTGCTGCACTACACCGACGCCCTGCCACCGCATGAGTTGCCGATTGTGGTGACCGGCCTGGCCGAAGAACAACTGGGCCGCGAGGGCACCGAGGGCAGCATGAAACGCGCCCACGCTGTGCTGGACCCCGACCTGCCCGCCGTGGTCGTCACTGGCTCTATCGCCGAGATGATTGGCGGCGGCGTCACGCCTGAGGGCACCACCATCGCCCGCTTCTTGCCCCGCACCATTGACGAAGACCAATGGCAATGCGCCAACCGCGCGATGTTGTGGTTATGGACCGAATACGGCCTGCGCCATGTGCCCAAACCCACGCCCCTGGCCGAGCGGCAAAAGATCAATCCGAGCGCCAAGCCCAAAGTCAATTTGATTGGCCCCAGCTACGGCGTCTTCAACGGCCCCAGCGATGCGCACGAGATTCGCCGCTTGGTTGAAGGCATCGGGGCTGAGGTCAATATGAGCTTTCCGTTAGGCAGCCATTTGGCCGATGTGGCCCAGCTGGCTGAAGCGGATGTCAATATCTGCCTCTACCGCGAGTTTGGTCGCCTGCTGTGTGAAGCACTGGAGCGGCCCTATCTGCAAGCCCCCATCGGTCTGCACAGCACCACCGCCTTTTTGCGTCAGCTCGGCGAACTGCTGGGCCTGGACCCCGAGCCTTTTATCGAGCGCGAAAAGCACACCACCCTCAAGCCGGTGTGGGACTTGTGGCGCTCGGTCACCCAAGACTTCTTCGCCACCGCCAGCTTCGGCGTGGTGGCTAACGAAACCTACACACGGGGCCTGCGTCATTTTTTTGAAGACGAGCTGGGCCTGCCCTGCAGCTTTGCGATTGCGCGCAAGCCGGGTGAGAAAACCGACAACGAGGCGGTGCGCGAGCTGGTTCACAGCAAGCCGCCGCTGGTGCTCTACGGCAGCATCAATGAGCGCATGTATTTGGCCGAGGCCTCGACCGGTCCTGGCATGGGCCCGATGCGCCCGAGCTACATCCCCGCCAGCTTTCCCGGTGCCATCATCCGCCGCGCCACCGGCACGCCCTTCATGGGCTATGCCGGGGCCACCTATTTAGTGCAAGAGTTTTGCAACGCCCTGTTCGACGCGCTGTTTCACATCTTGCCCCTGGGCACCGAGATGGACCGCGCCCCGCCCACACCCGCCCGCGCCTTGCCGCAGCTGGTCTGGACCGACGAGGCCAAAGCCCTGCTCGACGATTTGCTGGACGCCCAGCCGGTGTTGGTCCGCATTTCATCGGCGCGCCGTCTGCGCGACCAAGCCGAAACAGCAGCACGCGCGCAAGGTGCTAGCGCTGTACAGGCAGAACACTTAGATGGCCAGGCCCGCAAGCTGGCTGCCAGAGCCTTGGAGGCGCTGTCATGACCGTGTCTCCATCGCCTCAATTTTCACGAATTGCTGCGGGCCGCAAGCCCTGGCAACCCATACCGCGCGGGTTTTGCGCGGTGTCGGCCGCAAGGCCAATGTTCGAGGAGCAACTATATGGCTGAGGAAAGGAAAGGCTCGTTATCCGGGCTGACCGACAACGAAGCTAGGGAATTCCACGGCATCTTCATGTCTAGCTTCATTGGCTTCACGGCAATTGCCGCCGTCGCCCATGTGCTGGTGTGGATGTGGCGTCCCTGGCTTTGAGTGTTTGAACGACTGCTAAAGGAGCCATCATGGCCAAGAAACTCAGTTTGTCCCCCCCCGTGCATGCGCCACGCGAAGTCTTTGCCAATGAAGCAATCTTCTTCATGAGCTTTGGCCTGCTGTTGCTTGTGGCCGTGGTGGCACAACTGTTTTTCATTGAATGGCGGAGTTGGTTTCCTGGAGCAGAAAGCGAGAAATCGCTGATCAAAGGTGTGCGAGCAGGTGTCTACACCTTCTTGTCCCACCTTTCATAGGAGAGATGAACATGTGGAGAATTTGGCTGCTGTTCGACCCGCGCCGTGCGCTGGTCGCTTTGTTTGCCTTCTTGTTTGTGCTGGCACTGGTGATTCACTTTGTGCTGCTGAGTACCAACAAGTTCAACTGGCTCGACGGACCGAACACCAAAGCGGTGAGCCATCAGTCGTCTATGCCGGCTGCCGCGCCGAAATAAGCGTGGCCGGGCTGAAAGGCCCATTAGCGGCGCACCGAGCTTTGCGGTTTGGTGCGCCCACTCAGATGAATTCAGTCGTTGGGGCTTAGGCGTCATACGACTGGTTGGGGGTGGCAAGCATGTCAATGCTGAACTTCGAGAGAAAGTACCGCGTACGCGGCGGCACCCTGGTGGGTGGAGACCTGTTCGACTTTTGGGTCGGCCCGTTTTACGTCGGCTTCTTCGGTGTGACCACCGCGTTCTTCGCGCTGGTTGGCATTCTGCTGATTGTTTGGGGCGCCTCGCAAGGCGGCACCTGGAACCTTTGGCAAATCAATATTGCGCCACCTGACTTGAAATACGGCCTGGGTCTGGCGCCGCTCATGGAGGGCGGGCTGTGGCAACTCATCACCGTCTGCGCCGTCGGCTCCTTTGTGTCCTGGGCGCTGCGCGAGGTGGAGATCTGCCGAAAACTGGGCATAGGCCTGCATGTGCCGTTCGCCTTTTCGGTGGCCATCTTTGCCTATGTCACCCTGGTGGTGATCCGGCCGGTGCTGATGGGCGCTTGGGGACACGGTTTCCCCTACGGCATCATGAGCCACTTGGACTGGGTGTCTAACACCGGCTACCAGTACCTGCACTTCCACTACAACCCGGCGCACATGCTGGCGGTGAGCTTCTTCTTTGCCACCACCTTTGCGCTGAGCTTGCACGGTGCGCTGATTCTGTCGTCCACCAACCCCGCCAAGGGCGAAGTGGTGAAGACGGCCGAGCACGAGAACACCTTCTTCCGCGACACCATCGGCTACTCCATCGGCACGCTCGGCATCCACCGCCTAGGCTTGTTCTTGGCCTTGTCTGCTGCCTTCTGGAGCGCGATCTGTATCGTCATCAGCGGGCCCTTCTGGACACGCGGCTGGCCTGAATGGTGGAGCTGGTGGCTCAACCTGCCGGTCTGGAAGTAAGGAGCAAATACCATGGCTGAATACCAGAATCTTTTCACCAGCGTGCAGGTGGTGGCCCCGTCCTACCCCGGTGTTTCTTTAGGCCGCGATGAGCCTGAACGCATCAAGGACACCACCCATGTGCATCTGTTGGGTCGCCTGGGCGATGCGCAGATCGGGCCGATCTATCTCGGATGGTTGGGCATTTGCTCGCTCATTTGCGGCTTTATTGCCATCGAGATCATCGGGCTGAACATGTGGGCGTCAGTCGGCTGGGATCCGGTGCAGTTTGTGCGCCAACTGCCGTGGTTGGCCCTAGAGCCACCGCCCCCGGGCTATGGCCTGCATTTGCCGCCCCTCAACCAAGGTGGGTGGTGGTTGATGGCGGGCTTCTTCTTGACGGCCTCGATCTTGCTGTGGTGGGCTCGCATGTACCGGCGCGCACGCAAGCTCGGCATGGGCACCCATGTGGCCTGGGCCTTTGCAGCAGCGATCTGGCTCTATCTGGTCTTGGGCTTCATCCGGCCCTTGCTGATGGGCAGCTGGGGTGAGGCGGTGCCCTTTGGCATCTTCCCGCACCTGGACTGGACGGCCGCGTTTTCTCTGCGCTACGGCAATCTGTTCTACAACCCCTTCCACATGCTCAGCATCGCCTTTTTGTATGGCAGCACTTTGCTGTTTGCCATGCACGGAGCCACGATTTTGGCGGTCAGCCGCTTTGGGGGCGAACGCGAGATTGAGCAGATCACCGACCGAGGCACGGCCAGCGAACGTGCGGCGCTCTTCTGGCGCTGGACCATGGGCTTTAACGCCACGATGGAATCCATTCACCGTTGGGCCTGGTGGTTTGCTGTGCTGTGCCCCCTGTGCGGCGGTATTGGCATCTTGTTGACCGGCACCGTGGTGGACAACTGGTATCTGTGGGCGGTCAAACATGGCGTGGCACCGGCCTATCCGATGGTGTTCCCGGCCACGCTGGACCCCACCCTGATGCCCGCAGGAGCAACGCCATGAGTACCCGCTCTATTCAATCCGCTCTCGCAGGCTTAGGCAGGGTCTTGATGGTCGGCTTGTGCAGCTATGGTTGCCAACAAGCGGGCACCTTGCTGGCGGTACCAGCGATCCAATTTGAGGGAGTGCAGGCATGAACTTCATTCGACTTAGCGTCAGCCTGCTGGGGCTTTGCTTGCTTGCCAGCTGCGAACGACCCCCGGTGGACACCGTTCAGAGGGGCTATCGTGGCACCGGTATGGAGCAGGTCTACAACCCTCGCACCTTGGCCACCCAGGCCGAGCTGAACACCGCTCCAGAGGCACTTCCGGAGGCCTCGGCCGATGGCCCGAAGGCCCGCGATGTCTATCAGAACGTCAAGGTGCTGGGTGATCTGAGCGTGGCTCAGTTTGCCCGCACCATGAGCATGATGACCGCGTCGGTGTCGCCCAAAGAGAGTTGCCTGCACTGCCACAACCCTCAGAACTTCGCGGACGACAGTCTGTACACCAAAGTCGTGGCACGGCGGATGTTGCAGATGACGCAGAGCATCAATACTGACTGGAAGAAGCACGTCGGCACGACCGGCGTGACCTGCTACACCTGCCATCGCGGCAACAATGTGCCGCAGGAAACCTGGTTCAAGCCACTGATGCCTAAAGGTGCCAACACCTTTGCTGGCGACAAGGCGGGGCAGAACTCGCCTGCTGCCGTACCTGCTTTGGCCTCACTGCCCATCGACCCTTTCACCCCCTTCTTGCTGGGCTCTGAAGAGATTCGCGTCCAGGGCAACGAGGCCTTGCCGTCAGGTAATCAGCAATCGACCAAGCAGGCTGAATGGACTTATTCGCTGATGACGCACATGTCCAAGTCTTTGGGCGTGAACTGCACCCAGTGCCACAACACGCGAGCCTTCGGTTCTTGGGAGAACAGCTCCCCACCAAGACTCACGGCCTGGCAGGGCATCCGCATGGCGCGCAGCCTGAACAATGACTTCCTGGTGCCATTGACCGACACCTTCCCCGCCCACCGTCTTGGTGCAGGCGGCGATGTGGCCAAAGTCAATTGCGCCACCTGTCACCAGGGTGCGCACAAGCCGCTGTACGGCGCGCCGATGGCCGCAGCCTACCCAGAGCTTTTGAAGAAGTCGTCGTCGGCAGCAGCGACCCCTTCGGCCCCCGCAGCCGCTTCGGCCGCTTCGGCCGCTTCAGCGGCCGTGGCAGCAGGGGGTGAAGCCCGTGACATGAGCGCGATGCTGGCCCTAGAGAAGGCCATGGACGCTAAGGCTATCCCGGTCGTGGCCATTACCAGCCCTTGAGCGGCTGAGCACCACAGACGCAGTGCCCTCGCGGGCACTGCGTCTCTTCTAGCGCCAGTAGCCGGTGGTCTGGTAGCTGTGCTTTAAAAAATCCATCCACAGCCGCACCCGCAGCGGCAGATGGCGGGCGCTGGCCACCACGGCGTAGATGCCGTTGGGCGGGGCGGCGTAGTCGTCCAGCACACTCGCCAAGCGGCCTGCGGCCAGGTCGGCTTGCACCTCCCAGGCACTGCGCCACGCAATGCCTAGGCCGCGCAGGCACCACTCGTGCAGCACCTGGCCGTCGCTGCAATCCAGGCGGCCACCGGGGCGCAGGTGGCTGACCACGCCGTCTACGCTGAAGGCCCAGCCCCGGGTTTGGCTGGCTTCGCTGCTCAAGGTCAGGCACTGGTGGCGGCCCAGGTCTTGCGGGCTGGTCGGGGTGCCGGCGCGGCGGAGGTACTCGGGCGTGGCCACGCAGAGGCGCCGGTTGTCGGCCAAGCGCACGCGCACCAGGCTGGAGTCGGGCAGGTCGCCCACGCGCACGGCGCAGTCAAAGCCTTCGTTGACGATGTCCACCACCCGGTCTGAGAGGTTGAGCGACAGGCTCACCTCCGGGTGTTGGGCCAAGAAGCCGGGCACCAGTGGGGCGACATGGCGGCGGCCAAAACCGGCAGGCGCCGTGACACGTAAGTGACCACTCGCTTTGACGCCACCCGCTGACACACTGGCTTCGGCGTTGTTGAAATCCACCAGCAAGCGCTGGCAATCCTCCAGAAAGGCGCTACCTTCATGCGTCAGGCTGATGCGGCGGGTGGTGCGTTGCAACAGCTTCACGCCCAGGCGCTGCTCCAGGGCGTCCATGCGCCGCCCGATCACGGCCGGGGCCACGCCCTCGGCTTGGGCAGCGGCGGTCAGGCTGCCTTTTTGGGCTACAGCGACAAAGGTTTCAATCTGCTTGAGGCGGTCCATGGAGCGTGAGCCAGGGTTTGACTTGTGCGCCAAAGTCATGAATCCATGACTTTATGTGCGTGTAATGTGTGGCCAAGTATCGAATAAATTGGCGACATGGAAAAGAGCCCTGCCACCAGCCGCCCTGCGCCTCGCGCAGCACCTCGGGCCGTGCTGTTCGATGCCTATGGCACGTTGTTCGATGTTTACAGCGTCGCGCTGGTGGCCGAGCAGCTGTTTGCGGGCCAGGGCGAGCGCCTGGCGCAGCTCTGGCGCGACAAGCAGATTGAATACACCCGCTTGGTCTCTATGAGCGGCCCCAAGCATTACCAGCCGTTTTGGACGCTGACCCGCAGCGCCCTGCAGTGGACGGCCGCACGCCTGAACCAGGCCTGGAGCGCTGAGGCTGAAGAGCGGCTGATGAACCAATACCGCCACCTCTCGGCCTTCCCCGAGAACCGCGAGGTGCTGGAAGCGCTGAAGCGCCAAGGCGTGCCTGCGGGCATCCTGTCTAATGGCGACCCTGAGATGTTGGCCATCGCTGTGCGCAGCGCGGGCCTGACCGATTTGATTGCCCCCGTGCTGAGCGTGCACACCACCCGCCGCTTCAAGACCGACCCCGCGGCCTACCAGGTGGGGGTTGATGCACTGGGCCTGCCACCCAAGGAGATTTTGTTTGTGTCCAGCAATGGCTGGGACGCCATCGGTGCCACCTGGTTTGGTTACACCACGTTGTGGGTCAACCGGGCAGGCGCACCGCTGGAAGCCCTGGGCACCGCACCCACTGTGCAGGGCAGCAGCTTGCGCGATGTGATGAGTTTCTTTTCCGCTTGATTCTTTCGTTTTTGTTTAACCTTTCTAGGACTTGCCATGAGCAATCGCACCACCGTCCACGGCCTGCAAGTGGCCACCAATTTGTACAACTTTGTCAACGACCAAGTGCTGCCCGGCACGGGCGTGGAGCAAGCCGCCTTCTGGGCAGGCTTTGACAAGCTGGTGGCTGACCTGGCCCCCAAAAACGCCGCCCTGCTGGCAGAGCGCGATCGCATTCAAGCCGAGATGGACGCCTGGCACCAAGCCAACCCCGGCCACATCAAAAAGGCCAAGGCCTATCGCAAGCACCTGGAAAAGATCGGCTACTTGGTGGCCGACCAAGGCGACGTGAAGGCCACCACCAAGAATGTGGATGCCGAGCTGGCCACGCAAGCTGGCCCGCAATTGGTGGTGCCCATCACCAACGCCCGCTATGCGCTGAACGCCGCCAACGCCCGCTGGGGCAGCCTGTATGACGCGCTCTACGGCACCGACGCGCTGAGCGAAGACGACGGTGCCACCAAGGCAGGCCCCAATGGCGAGGCCTACAACCCCGTGCGCGGCGCCAAGGTCATTAACTACTGCCGCCACGTGCTGGACCGCACCGCCCCGCTGCAAAAGGGCTCGCATGTGGACAGCACCGGCTATGCCGTGGTCAAGGGCGCGCTGCAAGTCACACTGGCCAATGGCCAGACCGTGGGCCTGAAGAAAGCCGCTCAACTGATTGGTTACCAAGGCACCGCCGCCGCCCCCAGCGCTGTGCTGCTGGAGCACAACGGCCTGCACCTGGAGACTCGCGTGAATCGCAACACCACCATCGGCGCGTCTGATGCCGCTGGCGTGAGCGACCTGGTGATTGAATCCGCACTCTCCACCATCTTGGACCTGGAAGACTCCGTGGCCGTGGTGGATGCCGACGACAAGGTGCAAGCCTATGGCAACTGGCTGGGCATCTTGAAGGGCAACCTGACCGAAACGGTGAGCAAGGGCGGCAAGAGCTTTACCCGTGGTTTGAACGCGGACCGCGAGTACACGACGCCCAAGGGTGGCACCATCGTGCTGCATGGCCGCTCGCTGCTGTTTGTGCGCAATGTGGGCCACCTGATGTGCAACCCCGCCGTTCTGTGGGGCGAGGCGGGCCAAGAGATCCCTGAGGGCATTCTGGATGCCGTCATCACCACCACCATCGCCCTGCACGACCTGCAAGGCCGGGGCCAACTACCCACGGGTGAGTCGGTGCGCAACAGCCGCACGGGCAGCGTCTACATCGTCAAGCCCAAGATGCACGGCCCCACCGAAGTGGCGTTTGCGGATGAGCTGTTCACCCGCGTGGAAAAGCTGCTGGGCCTGAAGGCCAACACCGTCAAGCTGGGCATCATGGACGAGGAGCGCCGCACCTCCGTCAACCTCAAGGCCTGCATTGGCGCGGCCAAGGCCCGCGTGGCCTTCATCAACACCGGCTTCTTGGACCGCACCGGCGACGAAATGCACACCGCCATGCGCGCCGGCCCCATGATGCGCAAGGGCGACATGAAGACCAGCGCCTGGATCCAAGCCTATGAGCGCAACAACGTGCTGGTGGGCCTGCAATGCGGCCTGCGCGGCAAGGCGCAAATTGGCAAGGGCATGTGGGCCATGCCCGACCTGATGGCCGCCATGCTGCAACAAAAAATCGGCCACCCCAAGGCCGGTGCCAACACCGCCTGGACCCCCAGCCCCACCGCCGCCACCCTGCACGCGCTGCACTACCACCAGGTGGACGTGTTCGGCGTGCAAAAGGCTCTGGAGAAGGCCGACAAGGCCAGCGACCGCGCGGCCGTGCGCGAGGAGATCCTCGAAGGCCTGCTCAGCATCCCCGTGGTCAAACAAGCCAAGTGGAGCGCTGAAGAAGTGCAGCAAGAGCTGGACAACAACGCCCAGGGCATCTTGGGCTATGTGGTGCGCTGGGTGGACCAAGGCATTGGCTGCTCCAAAGTGCCCGACATCCACAATGTCGGCCTGATGGAAGACCGCGCCACCCTGCGCATCAGCAGCCAGCACATGGCCAACTGGCTGCGCCACGGCGTGGCCACCAAGGCCCAGGTCAAGAGCACCTTCAAGCGCATGGCCAAGGTGGTGGACAAGCAAAACGCGGGTGATGCCGCCTACAAGCCCCTGGCGGCCAACCCAGACGACGCAGCCTACCAAGCCGCGCTGGACCTGGTGCTCAAGGGCGAAGCCCAACCCAGCGGCTACACCGAGCCCCTGCTGCACGCTTGGCGCCTGAAGGCCAAGGCGGCCTGAGCCTGCGCCGTGCGCACCTGACAGCGGCGCCTGCGGGCGCCGTTTTTCATGCATGACGCCCACCATTTATCCTTGCAAATCTGGGAATGACACTCCCGATTTGCAAGGATGCTTCTGCCCCCACCATGCCTCTGAACTACCTCCACTTCGACGCCAGCGACGACGGCGAAGGCCACGCCACCTGGGACGCCATGGCCAGCGTCAAAGCGCCGCATCTGCCTGCGCTGCTGGCCGAGGTGCGGGCCGTGTTGGCCTGGTGCCAAGCCCATGCGCCCGGGCCTTGTGGGCCGCTGGACGAGGGTGGTGCTTGGGATGTGGAGCAGCAGCAAACGCAAGACGGCGACTGGACCACCGTGACGCTGACCCTCACCGGGCCCGAAGACTGGGGGCGGCAGATGCTGGCGGTGTTTGACGCGGACGACACCTAGCCACCGTGAGCGGCAGAGCGCAGTTGACCCCACTGACGTCAGGCACCCAGCAAACCTGAGGCATGCTTAGCCCCATGGACACCTCCACGCACCGCCCGCCCCCAGCCGCCGCCACGCCGGCCCTGCCCCCCGGCCCACGCAGCCGCTGGGGCGGCTTCAACCACCTGCTGGCCATGCGCCGCGACTACCTGGGCCTGATGGACCGCCTGCACCAAGCGCATGGCGACATCAGCCACATGCGGATCGGCAACGAACAGGCCTACGACCTGATGTCCCCCGAGCTGGTGCGCGAGGCGCTGATCACCAACGCCGAGCACCTGGTGCGCTGGCAGCGCGGGGTCGAGGTGTTTGCCCAGGCCCTGGGCGACAACGTGCTGACCACCGAAGGCACGCTGTGGCAGCGCCAGCGCCGCATGCTGATGCCCGCCTTTACCCCCAAGCGCGTGGCGGGCTATGCCGCCCTGATGACCGAGGCCGGCCACAACAGCCTGGACGCCCTGGCCAACGCCCCGGCCCGCGAACACGCCATGGACACGCTGTGGAACCGCATGACCATTGAGGTGATCTTGCGCACCCTGTTTGGCGAGGCCCGCCCCGGCGAGGCCGACACCGCCATGCACGCCACCGAAGTCATGTCGGCCACCGCCTTCAAAGAAATGTTCTGGCCCGTCACCCTGCCCGACTGGCTGCCCCTGCCCGGCAAAGCCGCTAAGCGCGCCGCGCTGCGCAGCCTGCGCCAGCTCATTAACGGCCGCATTGAGGAGCGGCTTGCACAAGCCGCCAAAACCGACGCCACGCCCACCGACCTGCTGAGCCAACTGCTGGCCCTGCGGGACGAAGACGGCCAGGCCCTGTCACGCCAAGAAGTGTTTGACCAATGCATGGTGACCTTTCAGGCTGGGCATGAAACCTCGTCCACCGCCCTGCTGTGGTGGAGCGCCCTGATGGCCCGCCACCCCGAGGCCCAAGCCCAGGCCCGCGCCGAAGTGCGCGCCCTGCTGGGCACCTGGGCCAGCGGCCAACCCAGCGACGCCCGCGACCCCGTGGCCGACGACCTGCCCCACCTGCCCTGGCTGACCGCCACCCTCAAAGAGGCGATGCGGCTCTACCCGCCCGTGGCCGCGCTGATGACCCGCCGCACCACTGCCCCCATCACCCTGGGCGGCTGGGCCATCCCTAAAGGCGCCATGCTGCGCATCACCCCCTGGGTGCTGCACCGCGACCCGCGCAGCTTCCCCGAGCCCCTGGCCTTCCGCCCCGAGCGCTTCATGGCCCCCCATGAAGCACCACCCAAAGGCGCTTACATCCCCTTGGGGCTAGGCCCCCGCGTCTGCCTGGGCCAGCACTTTGCGATGCTGGAGATGACCCTGCTGGCCGCCATGATGCTGCAACGCTTTGAGCTGCGCTGGCCCAAGGGCGCGGCCGAGCCGGTGCCGCAGATGCATGTGACCTTGCGGCCGAAGGGGGGAATGAGGGTGGGGGTGGTCAGCGCTTGAGGTGGCAAACCCCTGATGTCAGGGACAAGACGTGGAACGTAAACTCGTTTTGACCACCCCTCGTCACCCTGCCACTTTTTCATCTTGCCTATGCACCAGTTCGATCCCCAATCAGCCCTGAGTCACGCTCAAAAGGGGGCGCAATGGGCGGGTGTGCGTTACTCGCGCGAAGTCACCCAATCACGAGCCATTCGTAACGACAGCCCCGACAGCAACCACACGAGCTGCGATGAGGGGGCGATGTGCGAAGTCTTGGTGGACGGCCACTTTGGCTATGCCGCGACGGCCGACTTGCGCCCTGAGGGCTTGAAGCGCGCCTTTGACCAAGCCATTGCGACCACGCGCGCCATGGCTCCCTACAAAGTGCATGCCTTCACCGAGGCGCAGCGCGCCGCCGTGCAAGGCAGCTACACCAGCCCAGCGCAAAGCCGTCTGTCGCAAGTCCCCTTGGCTCAGATCACGCAATGCCTGCAGCGTGCGTCGCGCGCCATGGCGGTGAGCGATCAGGTCGTCAGTCGCAGTGCCGATGCCACGCTGGTGCAGACCCAGATCGACTACGTCGCCAGCAACGGCACGCGGACGACGCAGCAGTTCGACATGGTGGACATCACCTTGGCGGCCACCGCTGCCGAGGGCGTGCAGTCGCAAACCCGTAGCTGGAGCCAAACCGGCCAATTCGGTGGCGAGGTGTTCGATGCAGCGGTGTTTGCGCAGCAAGGCCAGCGGGTGGCCGAAGAGGCGCTGGCCTTGTTGGCTGCGCCCAACTGCCCGACCGGCACGATGGACCTGATCCTGATGCCCGACCAAATGATGTTGCAGATTCACGAGTCCATCGGCCACCCGCTGGAGTTGGATCGCATCTTGGGCGACGAGCGCAACTATGCCGGCTGGAGCTTTGTGCAGCCCAGTGACTTCGGTCAACTGCGCTATGGCTCCGAGCTGATGAATGTAAGCTTCGACCCCACCACAGCACACGCCTTGGCCAGCTATGCTTTTGACGATGGCGGCAACCCCGCGCAGCGCGAGTTTCTGATCGAAGGCGGCCTGCTGCGCCGCGGCCTGGGTTCGGTCGAGTCTCAAGTCCGCTCCAACCTGCCCGGTGTGGCCAACTTCCGCTCGGCAGCGTGGAACCGCGCCCCCATCGACCGCATGGCCAATATCAACCTAGAGCCCGGCCGCTCGGACCTGCAAGAGATGATCGCCTCGGTCGAGAACGGGATCCTGATGGCCACCAACCGCTCCTGGTCCATCGACGACTACCGCAACAAATTCCAGTTCGGCTGTGAATACGGCCGCCGCATCCAAAACGGCCAGCTCGGCGAGGTGGTTCGCAACCCCAACTACCGTGGCATCACGGTCGATTTCTGGCGGCGCTTGGCCGCCGTGGGCCAGCACAGCGAAGTCTTCGGCACCTTGTTTTGTGGCAAGGGTGAACCTAGTCAAGTCATCCGCGTCGGCCATGCGTCTCCGCCCTGCTTGTTCAGAGGCGTGGAAGTTTTCGGAGGCCAAGCATGATGAGCACGACACCCGATTTTCTGGACACCGTGCGTGGCCATTTCGACGCCCTCTGCGATCAAGTGCTGGGCCAACTTCAAGGCGATGAGGCCGCGACGCTGAATCTCAGCGCCGAAGAGTCTTTGTTTGTGCGCATCAACAACAATCAAGTGCGCCAGGCCACCCAGGTCGAGCAGATGTCCTTGGCGCTAGAGCTCCAAGGGCGGGGGCGCAGCACCCAGGCTTCACGCACCCTGTCGGGCCATTGGCCCACCGATGCTGAAGACATGGCACAGCTCTTGGCGCAGTGTCGTCAAGAGCTGCTGGTGTTGCCGGCTGACCCCCACCAAGTGCCTATCGACAACCACGGCAGCAGCGACGAAAGCTTCAGGGCCACCTTGCTGGCCGCGTCTGAGGTGGTGGCCGCCATCTTGGCCCCGGCCCAAGGCTGCGACATGGCTGGTTTGTACGCCAGTGGCTCCGTCGTGCGCGCCAACCGCAATTCAAAGGGCCAGCGGCACTGGTTTGCCACGCAAAACTTTTTCTTGGACTACTCGCTCTACAACGGTGCACGCGCCGTCAAGGGCAGCTATGCCGCCAGCCAGTGGGACGCTGAGCAGTGGGCCGTCAATCTAGCGCACAGCAAAAGCCTGCTGGCCTTGATGGACAAGCCCTTGCAGACCGTGGCCCCTGGCCAGTACCGCACCTACTTGGCCCCACGCGCCCTCAGCGATCTGGTCGGGATGATGGGCTGGCATGCCCTCAGTGCCTTGGCTTGGAAGCAGGGCATCAGCCCGTTCAAAAAATTGGTCGAAGGCGAGGTGCAACTCTCGCCCCTGCTGAACGTGACCGAAAACTTCAACCTCGGCCTGACCCCGCGCTTCAACGACCAAGGCGAAGTGTCGCTGCCACAACTGCCGCTGATTGCCCAAGGCCAACTGGCCTCGCTGCTTGTCAACGCACGCACGGCCAAAGAATTTGGCCTCCAGCCTAACGGCGCCAATGAGGGGGAATCACCTCGCGCCTTGGATGTCGCCCCCGGCACGCTGGCCGAGGCCGATGTATTGACTGCGCTGGGCACGGGCCTGTATGTGTCCAACCTGCACTACCTGAACTGGAGCGACCCGGTATCCGCCCGCGTCACCGGCATGACGCGCTATGCCTGCTTCTTGGTCGAAAACGGCGCCATCGTCGGCCCCATCAAGGACATGCGCTGGGACGAGAGTTTGTTCGACGCGCTCGGCCCCAAGCTCATCGCCCTGACCACCCACACCGCCATCGACCCCGCAGTCGACACCTACGAAGAGCGGGCCTTGGGTGGCTCACGCACGCCAGGGGCGTTGATCGAGGGGTTCACCTTTACGCTTTAGCGCCCTGATAACCCGCTGCACCACAGCGCCCATCACCCTGGGTGCTGCGCCGCAACCCGCGCAGCTTCCCCGAACCCCAGGCCTTCCACCCCGAGCGCTTCATGGCCCCCGCAGAGGCCCCACCCAAGGGCGCTTACATCCCCTTTTGGGCCTGGGCCCCCGCGTCTGCCTGGGCCAGCACTTTGCAATGCTGGAGATGACCCTGCTGGCCGCCATGATGCTGCATCGCTTTGAGCGGCACTGGCCCGAAGGCAAGGCCGAGCCAGTGCCGCAGATGCATGTGCCGTTGCTGCCGAAGGGGGGATGAGGGTGGGGGTGGTGGGTTGTTGATGGGTTGGGGTGAGCGGAGCATTGAGGGATCGCAATGCAGCGATTGCAACCGTTCGTGCAGTCCGTTCACGTGTCCGCTCTCGGCCAGGAGCCGACGGTGGCGACTGACCGCTTTCGGAATGGATTGGAGCCTTATCGCAGTCCAAGCAGTCGCTGTCCCTAGGCCCGGTAGCTCGATCACCTCTTTCAGGCATCGCTGGTGGGTTGCCACCGTGCGGGCGCTCAGAATGTGCCAGATCGGCTGGCGCCGGTAGGCCAGTGGTTACCGCGCGGAGAAGGCGTGGGTACGCGGAGGGGTACGGTTCGTCTGCCTTCCGGGTCTCGACGCCTAGGCACTCGGTTCCCAGCCCTTCACACACGATGCGGGCGGTGCTGCCCCAATTGGCGATAGATCAGGGCCAAGGTCACCAGGTGTAAGGTGGCGATTGCCAGGTTGCTGAGCACCACCGGGTTCGTGAAGCTGCCGACAGTGAACGGAGTGGTGAGCTTGTAGATCACCTGAACCAACAGCAGCGGCGCAACGAGCACTGGGTCCCGCATGAACAACAACCCTAAGGAGACGATCAGGATGGCGCCGTATATGGACAAGAGGATGCTCCGCGCCGCGGTGGCAGCCCCGTATCCATCCGCGACCCAGGCAGCGTCCATGAGCAAGCCTGAGCAGACCGGGGTCAGAACGACCACGTTTGTGAGCAAGGACGCCAGGACCATCTTTTTCATGTGAACCACCGCGAAGGCATAACGCTGTTATGAATGAGAGAATAACACCGTTATGAAACCCTCGCAACGTGCTGCCAAGACAACGGCCTCTCCGCCCCCAAGGTCGAAGGCGAGCGCTGACCCCGCGACCACAGCACTGCTGGCCGCAGCCCGAGAGATTTTCGAAGTTGGTGGCCTTCCCGCGCTGTCGCTCCGTCGCGTCGCAGAGGCGGCAGGTTGCACGACCATGCAGGTCTACAGCCGGTTTGGCGGAAAGGATGGTCTCCTTCAAGCCCTGTTCGACGAGGGTTTCGAAGCGCTTTCCGACGCACAGCAGGCTGTGCTCACGGTCTTGCCTGCAGAAGAGCGCGTTCGCCGTCTGTGCCATGAGTACCTGCGGATCGCGGCCGAGCGACCGCACCACTACGCCCTAATGCTCGGGGCGCACAGCGGCGACTTCAAGCCGCCGCACGCGAGTCAAGTGCGTGCGCGGGCAACCCTGGCCCATCTCGTCGATGCGGTGGGCCGTGCTCTGCCGCCAACGCACGATCGGGACCAGCGTGCCAGCGAAGTTGCGCACCAGATCCTCGCCTTCTGTCACGGCTGGGCCATGCTAAGCGCCACACGGCTCATCGACGGATCTCGGACCATCGTCATCGACAGAGCGGTTGCCGCTCTACTGGGCAATGGCCCGGCCTGACATCGACCTGCATACGTTGCGGCTGCGACAATCGCTACTTGTGCTTTCCAAGCAAGTGGCTACGCACAGGGAAGGGTTTGGCGCCTGCAATCCTGCCGGGCAAGTCTTGGTCTCTGGCAGCTTCTCGGCGGTCCAATTGCTGGGGCCATTGTTTGCCTGGGGTCGATAGCGGGCGGCCAAACTAGGTCGTATGGATGACTGCAATCAGCCTATAGCTGCCACTCGTTTGTTCAAGCCGAGCACTTCATACCAAGGCTTTGAAAATCACTGCCACTTCATCGCTCACCAACCTGGCCTCCAAGCCTATTGAGTCTGTGACCCGATCGGATTACGCTGAGGTGATGGACACCGCTGTCATCCCCCAAATCTCCATCGAGCCCAAAGTGTTGGATCAGCTGAAGTCCATGCTCCGAGAGGGCGAAACGGTGGCCAGCTTTGTAGAGGCAGCGGTCAGAAGCGAGGTTGAGCGCCGTCGTGTGCACAAGGAGTTTGATGCTCGGACCCAGGATGCGTTGGAGGCCTATGAACGCACCGGCGTTTCGGTGCCCGTGGAAGTTGTGTTGCGGCGGCTCCAAGCCAAATTGGATGCCAAGGTTCTGGCGTTGAAGCAGAACCGCGGTGCAGTGCCAGACTCATGGCGGCCGCCCACAAGCGATACCCCTTAGACAAGTGGCTCCAGTTGACTGACAGGCATGACGACGCCCCTCTGCCAGGAACCCATGGCGATGCTTGTGCCATCTGGAGAGAATTCGACCCAGCAGGGATAGGCATCGACATGCCGGGCGACGCGTTCCAATGATGCTGCGTCAAAAACAGAGACTTGCCCTTTCTCGACACAACCTAGTTTTGTTCCGTCTGGCGACCAGGCGATAGACCAGTTGGTGGCACCACGGTCGACGCCTCGATCTGCAAGCGCACACCCCGACCGTAGATCAATGACCTTCAGGGTGTAGGCCGCCGCTGCGTTCATCTGAAGTGAGGCCAGCCTGCCGCCGTCTGGGCTCAGGCTGATGGCAACAACGTAACTCTCCCCAATGGGAACTTCAACTTCTGGCTCACCCACCCAGGGCCAGCGTCTGATCACCAAGTGGCTGAAAGGGAGGCGGCTGACGGGATCAGGAACCTTGGGCTGCCTGACGTAGGCGAACAGTCGGCGCTGCGAGTCACCCGTTAACGACTGGATCACGATGCCCTGAGAGAACTCCTGGTGCACCACCTCACTGGTCGAGCAGTCAATAAGTCGGAGGTATCCGTCCAGGGTGCCATCGATGATCATCGCCCCACAGGGGGAGAACATCGGGCCATGGCCTTCCGAGGACAAGCTCTTTGGAAACTGCACGATGGTGGCCAAGTCCTGGGTGGACAGGATCGCCAATTGCCCGGATGTGTTCTTGATGACAACACGGTCGCCCGTGGGTGCAATGTCGATAGAACCTGAATGCTTGAAGGGGTGCGCAGAGCAAAGCCGTTTGCCCTGCTCAATGCTCCACTGCACGATGTCTCGGCCGATGGCGATGACGCGGCTTCCGTCAGCGACAAATCGCAGTTGGTAGCTCTTGCCGACGCGTAGGCGCTTCGCTGTAGCCATGGACCTTTGCATCGCCCGAGGATAGCCGACGAACTCAGTACTACGGGCCTGGGACGCTGCTCACTTTTCAGTGTCGGCGGCAAGATCACTTGAAGCCGCCAACCTACGCCCGCAAGCCCAATTGCCGCTCAGCAAAGGCCAAGGTTTCAGGGTCATGGCGGGGGTCTAGCAATTGCTCAACCTGGCTCAGCAACCCCAGGGCCTGCAGCACCTTGAAGTGGTTGCCGATGGCCACCCCGTCCGCACCGTCTTCAATCGACCGGATGGTGGAGGTGGACACATCCGCCAAGTGGCCGAGCTGCTCTTGCGTTAGGCCGCGCAGCTTGCGCGCCAGGGTGACCCGGCCGCCCAGACGCTGCAAAGCACCGCCCACCACGATGGGCGTGGGGTGGGCTTTGGCGCTGCGGGAGGAGGGCTTGAGGCGGATCATGCTGCGGAGTTTAGGGGTTTTCGTTGTGATTAAAACGATGAAATGCGGTAAATCGTTGCCAAGTCAATGAATTGACCTGGATTTATTGCTCCGGCATTTCGATGTGCCCCTGCCTTAGACCAAGCCAGGAAGGCAAGGGATCCTGCTGTGCAGCAGAGCTGCGGTCAGTGAAAGTCTTCTTCTTCGCGTTGGTGCCGCACACCCAAGACAAGCACCTGGGTTGGCGTTCTGATGTCGAACCGAAGCACGTAGCCCGTGGACGCAAACGGGATGATGAGTTCACGCAATGTGGGGCGCGGCCCCGCGCGGCGATCGCTTTAGGGCGTGGTCTTGAGATGGCTCATGTGTTGGCGGCCACTCACGCCAAGGATCTGGCAGCTCGCTGGCGTTCTTTGTTTCCAAAGCTGACCGCGACTCTGCCTTACCGGCGCCATCGAGAGCGGCATCTTGGTGCACCGCGAAGGGGCCTTGCCCTCAATTTTCAGCTACGCTGGCCGATAGCGAACCCATCAAAGGAAGTCCGCCATGTTTCCCATTCATCAGGCGCCATCTGGATCCCCGCAACTCGATACCGCCACCCCGAACCCATGCGGTTCCTGCGGATCGGACGAACGTCTCGGTTTCCAGTTCGACTATGCCTACCAGCCCATCGTTGACGTCGCAAGCCGCAGCACCTATGCGCACGAAGCATTGGTGCGCGGCCCTTCGGGTGAAGGCGCGCTGTCGGTGCTGTCACAGGTGACGGAGCAGAACCGCTATCGCTTCGACCAAGCCTGCCGCGTCAAGGCCATCAAGACCGCCGCTCAGCTCGGCATGAAGGAGCGGCTGTCGATCAACTTCCTGCCCAACGCGGTCTACAAGCCCGAGGTCTGCATCCGGACGACACTGGAAGCTGCGCGGGCACACAACTTTCCCATCGAACATATTATTTTTGAGGTGACCGAGGGAGAGCGCGTTGAGGACGGCCCATGGCTCGCCAAGATCCTCCGGGAATACAAACGCTTCGGCTTCCTGACGGCTATCGACGATTTCGGCGCCGGGTATGCGGGTCTCACGCTCTTGGCCGACTTCACGCCGGACTTCATCAAGCTCGACATGGCTCTCGTGAGAGACGTCAATATCAGCAAGTCACGCCAAGCCATCACGCGCGGCATGGTGCGCGTCTGCCAAGAAATGGGAATCCAGATCATCGCGGAAGGTGTAGAAACTGCCGATGAACGCGACTTCTTCCTGCACGAAGGTGTCACGCTGATGCAGGGATACCTGTTCGCCAAGCCTGTGTTCAGGGCGATCACGTCAGCAGCCACAGTGTCCTGGGCGGAGCAGCCACATCGGTGAAGACCGACCCTAGGAGCGCCAGGCCAGGTCGGGGCAGTGGTTGACTGCGGAGTTCAGGGGTTTCGAGCGGAACACCTTGAGTTTGTATTGCACCCGCAACACACTGCGCCGATGAAAACCGCCGTCATCCCCCAAGTCCGAGTGGAGCCTCAGTTGCGCGCCGAGCTGGAGTCGGTGCTCAGAGAGGGCGAGACGCTGACCGCCTTTGTCGAGGCCACCGTGCGCAACGCCATCGCCTACCGGCGTGTTCAAGACGAGTTTCATGCCCGCGCGCAAGCGGCGTCAGACGAGTACCACCGGACAGGGGTGTCGGTGCCGGTTGAGGCCGTCCTGGGGAAGTTGCAGGCCAAGCTGGACGCCAAGCGCAAGACGCTGAAGAAGCGATGAGCTTCTTGGTTGAGTTTTCGCAAGCCGGCACAGAACCCAGTGCAGCGGGAATTGATCATTCCGTTTCGGGCCACGGGCTATGTGGCGCTGTACGAGATCGTGAGCCCTTCCAAGGTGGTGGTGCTGGCACTGCGCCACCAGCGGGAAGAGGACTATCACTGACCCTCGCCGCCCACCCACTCCCCCCACCACTCAATACACGCCCGCAGCTTAGGCAGCCGCTGCCGCTCAGGCCGCATCACGGCATAGACGGGCACGCGCTGGGGGTCGATCTGCGTTGGCAGCAGTTGCACCAGCGCACCGCTGGCCAGGTGGGGGCGGGCCACGGGCTCGGCCAGGCGGGCCAGGCCCACGCCGTGCAGCACCAGGGCCAGGGTGGCGGCGCTGTTGTCGCTGCGGGTGCGGCCTTGCACGGGCCACTCGCCGCCGCCGGCGGCTTTGGCAATGGGCCAGCGGTTGAGACTGGGACTGACGCTGCTGGCGATGAGGTGGTGCTGGTGCAGGGCGGCCACGGTTTGGGGTGTGCCATAACGCGATAGATAAGCGGGGCTGGCGCATAGCAGGCGGCCATAGCCGCCAATGGGGCGGGCCACCAGGCCGTCTTGCAGCACCTCGCCGGTGCGGATGGCGATGTCGATGCCGTCGCGGGCCATGTCGGACATGCGGTCGTCGGCGCTGATGTCCACCTTCAGGTCGGGGTAGCGCTCGTACAGGCCGGGCAGGCTGGGGGCCAGCACGGCCTCGGCCAGTGCAGGGCTGACGGCCACGCGCACCCAGCCGCTGGGGCCCGCCAAGCGGCCACTCAGGTCGGCCTGTAGAACCTCGGCACTGCCCAAGATGCTGCGGGCGTGCTGGGCCACGGTGTCGCCCTCGTCGGTGAGCGAGAGGCCGTGGGTGCTGCGGTGCATCAGGCGCACGCCGCATTGGGCTTCCAGCCGCACCAGGGCGCGGCTGACTTGGCTGACGGGCCACTGGCGCTCGCGCGCGGCGGCCGAGAGCGAGCCCAAGGCCTGCACGCGCAGGAAGAGGGCCAAGTCGTCGAGTTGCAGGTTCATGGCCGGATTGTGGGCTGGGTTGGGTTGGCTTTGCAATATATGCAAAACAGATTGGCTTTTGGATGGGTTTCCACCGTCTGCTTGATTACCTAAAGTTCAACCAACGCCCCAGCCCCTGCCGCAGGGGACGCCCAACCGGAGACCCGCACCATGCACACCCCACCCACCCTGGACCAAGACACCCGCCACCTGCTGCACGCCCAAGCCCGCGCCGAGGCGCTGCGCCTGCGCCAGCAAGCCATCAACGACGCGGGTGACGCGCTGTGGCAGGCCGCCCAGCATGCAGCCCACCGCGCTGCAGGCTGGCTGCAAGCCCGCTTGCGCGCCCACACCAAGCTGCACAGCCGCTTGAACTTGGGTTGAGGAGTGCCGCACCATGCCGACCTTGCACTTGCAACTTTGCCCGCCTCAGCCGCCTGCCACGCTGCGCGCTTTGGCCCAGGCGCTGACGCAGATCAGCGCCAGCGTGCTGCTCAAGCGCAGCGCGGTCACCGCCCTGCATATCCAAGAGGCGGAGCCCAGCCACTGGGCGCTGGGCGGGGCGGTGCCTGAGGCGCCCATGGCGCTGCTGGAGATCCGCATCAGCCAGGGCAGCAACAGCGCTGAAGAGAAGGCCGCGTTTGTAGCCCAGGCCTATGCCACGCTACAGGCCCACCTGGACGCGCACACGCCTTTGGCCTTGGCCAGCTATGTGACCGTGCTGGAGGTGCCTGCTCAGAACTGGGGTTATGGCGGGCAGACCCAGGCGCAACGCCAGGCCAACGCCCAGCGCTGATCTTGCTCATGCGGCTGACACTGCTGACACCACGGTGTCAGCAGGGGGTGGGCACCATGCGAACACGTTCATTCACAGCGCATTTTGAGGAGCTGCCCCCCATGACCCACCCCACCCACGCCATTGCCTGGTTCGAGATCCCCGTGCAAGACCTGGCCCGCGCCGTGGCGGCCGGGGGCCAGGTGGCGCTGCCGCGCCAGGCTTTGCCGCCGGGCATGGGCTTCTTTGCGCACATCACGGATCTGGATGGCAACCGCGTGGGCTTGCACGCACTAGACTGAGAAGCTGCCCGTGCGTAGCCGAGGTCGGTGGGCTGGCCACACCCCCATCCTCCACTCGCCTATCCACGACTAGGTTTTAACCCGATGCGCCGCGCCGACCGCCTGTTTCAACTCGTCCAGATCATCCGAGGGCGGCGGCTGACCACCGCCGCGTTTTTGGCGCAACGGCTGGAGGTGTCCGAGCGCACCATTTACCGCGATGTGGCCGACCTGCAAGCGCACGGTGCGGCCCCTGGGTTGCTTTTATTGGGGTGGGCGCTGGACGCTGGCGGCTTGGTGCGAGTTGCGGCAAGACTTTCGCAGCTTTCGGCTGGACAGGTTGGTGGCAGTGGAGGTGCAAGCCCTGCCGCAGGGACGCTTTGCCGATGAGGCTGGCCGCACGCTGGCTGATTACCTGCGCAGCCGGGCACCGGCCGAGGTGGTGGCGCAGTGGCAGCAAGGCAGTTGAGCGCACCCAGGCCACGCTGAGCTTTACCGGTAGGTGCACCAGCACGCAAACAGGCACGCTGACGTCGGCGGTGACGGCCGCCATCAATTACTTGAGCGGGACCTACGCCTACGTGTACCCCACGCAGCCCTACAAGATCTATGTCTGTGGCGCCTTCTGGAATGCCCCGATGACGGGCACCGACTCCAAGGGCGGCACGCTGGTGCACGAGATGATGCACTTCAATGTGGTGGCGGCTAGTGATGACTGGGCTTACGGACAAACCGCCTCCAAGTCCATGGCCATATCCAACCCCACCAAGGCTTTGGACAACTCGGACAGCCACGAGTACTTTGCTGAGAACACACCGTTCCAGAACTGAGCCCCTTGGCTCTAAGCCCTTAAAAGGGCCCCGACGTTGACGCGCCGGGGCCCCTTTTGCTTTTGCCCCGTGCAGGGCTAGGGCTTCAGTCAGCCGTCAATCAATACGCCCACAGCACCGGCTTGCCCAGGCGCACCCAATTGTCGTAATGCGGGCCAAAGGCTTTGTCGATCAGGTTGCGTTTGACCTTGAAGGTGGGGGTGATCAGGTCGTTGGCCACGGTCCAGGGTTCGGTCATCAGCACGACGCAATCGAGCTGCTCGTGCGGGTCTAGGCGGGCATTCAGTGTCTTGAGAAAGGCGGCCATCGAGGCCTCCAACTCGGCGCGGCCTTCAGCTTGGCCTGCCTTGCGGGCCGCCTCGGGGTTGAGCATGGCCAAGGCCAGGGGCTGGCCCATATTGGCGCCCACCACGCAGCAGGCTTCAACAGCCTCGTGGGTCATGAGCTTGTCTTCAATGGGTGCGGGGGCGATGTATTTGCCCTTGCTGGATTTGAACAAGTCTTTGAGGCGGCCGGTGATGCTGAGGTTGCCTTCGGCGTCGAACTGGCCTTGGTCGCCCGTCTTGAGCCAACCGTCGTCGGTGAAGGTCTCTTTGGTTTGCTCGGGGGATTTGTAATAGCCCAGCATCACGCCGGGGTGGCGCATCTGGATCTCGCCCGTGGCCATGTCGATGCGGGTCTCGACGCCCGCATGGTTGGGGCCCACGGTGCCCGGGCGCGGCTGGCCGGGGACGGTGCATTGGCTCAGGCCGCAGTTTTCGGTCATGCCATAGACCTCCATCACCTCCAGGCCCAGCTTGGCATACCAGCGCAGCAGGTCGGGCGGCATGGGGGCCGCGCCGCCAGCGGCGAACTCGCACTGATCCAGCCCCAGCGCCTTTTGAATTTTGCGGCGCACCAGCCAGCCCACCAGGGGCAGGCCGAGCAGTTTGTCGAGCTTGGCCGGGGGCATCTTGGCGTGCACGCCCTGCTGGAACTTGACCCACAGGCGGGGCACCGAGAAGAAGGTGGTGGGACGGGCACGCTGCAGGTCGGCGGCAAAGGTGTCCAGGCTTTCGGCAAACCACACGCGCATGCCGGTGGCCAGCTGGCCATGTTCCACCAACACGCGCTCGGCCACATGGGAGAGCGGCAGGTAGCTGAGCATGCGCGTGTCTTGGCGCATGGGCACCCGCACGAGGCCCGAGGCCACCGACCACGCAAAGGTGGCGAAGCTGTGCATCACGCCCTTGGGGGTGCCGGTGGTGCCGGAGGTGTACATCAGGGTGCAAAGGTCGTCCCCAGGGCGCACGGGGTTGCCTCCGAGCGGTGCGGTATTGGCAGAGAGTTCTTCCCAGCGCTGGCCAGGGGCGTCGGCGGGGCTCAGGGGCATGCGGATGCAGGGCAGATCTGCCGGGATGCCCGAGCGCATGTCGGCAAAGCCGTCGAGCTTGCCCACGAAGAGCGCGCGCGATTCGGAGTGGGCCAGGATCTGGGCAATGGTGTCGGCCGCCAAGGTGGGGTAGAGCGGCACCGAGACATAGCCGGCCATCCAGATGGACCAATCGGCCATCAGCCACCACGCGGTGTTTTTGGACAGGATGGCGATCTTGGCCCCGGGCTCAAAGCCCTGGGCTTGCAGCCATGCCGCCATGCGGCGGGTTTCTTGCAGGGCCTCGCGCCAGGTGAAGTCGCGCACCACGCCGCCGCCCACAGGCTGGCTGAAGGCAATGCTCTGCGGGAAATTTTGCTCCCAGTGATACAGGCGCTCCAAGGCCAGATGGCTGGCTGGGACCTGGGACTCGGTGGCGGGGTTGAAGCTGCTCATGATGGGTATGGGGGTAAGAAATCAAACTGTGACCACGGCGCTGAGCCTACCGAGGCGGAGAACGGGCGATATCGGCGTCTACCCTTGGAGCCTGTCAGATACGCACGCTCCAAGACCAAGGGGTACGCCGCAGCGCAGCCTGTTGAGCCCCTGCTTCAAAGCAGGAACGCGTCGTAGCCGGTTTTGCAGATCAGGGCCCCCACCACCACGATGAACACCCAGCGCACAAAGCCCGCACCATGCTTGAGCGCCAGGCGCGTGCCCAAGAGGCTGCCGGCCACATTGGCCACGGCCAGCACCGCAGCCATGTGCCACCAGATGTGGCCCTTCCAGGCAAAGAGACCAATGGCGGCGGCGTTGGTGGCCATGTTCAACAGCTTGGCGCTGGCCGAGGCGTGCAAGAAGTCGTAGCCCAGCAGGCGCACAAACAAGAAGACGAAAAAACTGCCGGTGCCTGGGCCAAAGAAGCCGTCATAAAAACCAATGCTCAGGCCCATGCCAGTGGCCAGCCAAGCTTCTTGGCGGCCTTCAAAGCGGGGCGCGTGCTCACGGCCCAGCTCTTTCTTGGCCAGGGTATAGATCAGAATGGCCAGCAGGATCAGGGGCAAGGCTTTGCGCAGGCCCTCGGCGCTGATGAGGGTGAGCACCCAGGCCCCGGCAAAGCTGCCCACCAGTGCGGCCGCTACCGCAGGCGCCAAAGCGCCCCAGCGCAGGCTGACGCGGCGGGCATATTGGCTGGCCGCCCAGGCCGTGCCCCAAATGGCGGCGCCCTTGTTGGTGCCTGAAAGCGTGGCGGGCGCGGCGGCCGGAAAGGTGGCAAACAGCGCAGGCAGCAGCACCAAGCCGCCACCACCGACGATGGCATCGACAAAGCCGGCCAAGGCGGAGGCCGCCGTGACGATGATCCATTCCAACATGCCCAAAACCCTTGCTGCGCGAAAGGCATGGAGGGTAGCGCAGCCCCCGGGCTGCTCGGCGCCCGTGGCCCATGCAATTTGCGCAAGAGGCCATGCGGTGCTGCGAGGTGCCACCCCCAAAGACAAAGGGCACCAGCGGTGACTGGTGCCCTTGCTTTGCGATGCGTCGTGCTGGCGTCAACCCGGGTGAGGGCGGCCAACTGGCTCGATGAGTTCTGGTTATCGGCCCGACAGTTTGTCTCCTCGGACCCCCATCAACGCAACAACCCAGAGGGGTGCAGCGCAGAGAGTGGATGCACTTTAAGGGGGCACCGGCCCGCCTCACATCGGTGCTAACCCCGGGCGACGGGTGATTGCAACATCCACTCAGCGGCCTTCTCGGCCAGCATCAGCACGGGTGAATTGGTGTTTCCGCTGGTGATCAGGGGCATCACGCTGGCATCGGCAATGCGCAGGCCCGCCACGCCCTTGAAGCGCAATTGGGCATCCACCACGGCTGTCGAGTCGTCGTCTCGGCCCATCTTGCAGGTGCCCACGGGGTGGAAGATGGTGGTGCCAATGTCGCCCGCCAAGCGCGCCAAGTCTTCGTCGCTTTGAAACTGCACACCGGGCTTGATCTCTTGCGGCTGATAGCGGGCCAAGGCGCTTTGGCTGACGATGCGGCGGGTCAGGCGCAGAGAGTCGGCCGCGACTTGGCGGTCTTCAGCGGTGGAGAGGTAGTTGGGGCGAATGGCCGGGGCCGCCTTCGGGTCTGCAGAAGCAATATCCACCCGGCCGCGCGACGTGGGGTTGAGGTTGCAGACGCTGGCCGTGAAGGCATTGAAGCGGTGCAGCGGCTCGCCAAAGGCGTCCAGCGACAGGGGTTGGACGTGGTACTGCACATTGGGGTGCGCCTGCTCTGGCGAAGAGCGGGTGAAGGCCCCGAGCTGGGAGGGGGCCATGCTCAGCGGGCCGCTGCGCTTGAGGGCATATTCCAAGCCCATCATGGCTTTGCCCCACAGCGAATTCGCCATGGGGTTCAGCGTCTTGACGCCACTGACCTGGTAGACCGAGCGAATTTGCAGATGATCTTGCAAGTTGGCACCCACTGACGACACGTCTTTACGCACCTCGATACCCAGTTGGCGCAAGGTCTCACCCGGCCCCAGGCCCGAGCGCTGCAAGATGGCGGGTGTGCCGATGGCACCCGCCGTCAGCACCATCTCGGTGGTGCAGCGGGCTTGCACGGGCTCGCCGCCTTGTTCAGGCGTGATCTCCACGCCCACGGCCCGCAGCGCGCCTTGCGCGTCCGGCTCCAAGAGCAGTCGGTTCACCGTGGCCCCCGTCCAGACTTGCAAGTTGGGGCGCGGAAAGGCAGGGCGCAAAAAAGCCTTGGCGCTGTTCCAGCGAAAGCCGCTGCGTTGGTTGACCTCAAAGTAGCCCACGCCTTCGTTGCTGCCCCGGTTGAAGTCTTCGGTGGCGGGCACCCCGGCCTGCTGGGCGGCTTGGGCAAAGGCGTCCAGGATCTCCCAAGACAAGCGCTGCTTTTCGACCCGCCACTCGCCCCCGGCGCGCTGGCCCTTGGGGTCAAACCCGGGTGCGGCGTGAAAAGCGTTCTCACCCTTCCAATGGTCTTCGTGCCGCTTGAAGTAGGGCAGGCACTGGTCCCAACGCCAATGCTCGGCTCCGGTCAGCGCGGCCCACTGGTCGTAGTCCCGCGCTTGGCCGCGCATATAGATCATGCCGTTGATGCTGGAGCAGCCGCCCAGCACCCGCCCGCGCGGGTAGCGCAGCGAGCGGCCATTCAAGCCCGCGTCGGGCTCTGTCTTGTAGAGCCAGTCAGTGCGCGGGTTGCCAATGCAATAGAGATAGCCCACGGGGATGTTGATCCACACATAGTCGTCCCGCCCACCCGCTTCGATCAGCAACACGCGGCGCTCAGGGTCGGCCGAGAGGCGATTGGCCAAGAGGCAACCGGCGGTGCCGCCGCCAATGACGATGTGGTCGTAGGTGCTGGAACTCATGGGTGCAGGACTGCTGGGGGGATGGGGGAGTGTGCCGCATTTGTCAGCGTCGCCAGCGTCCGAGCGCCCCGCACAAACCATCAGCCCATCCGCGCCCCCCGCCCGCCAGGCGCATCCCTCCTTAGCCTGCCGACTTGCTGTCGTCCGGCGCGCCCCGCGCATCCTCAAACAAGCGATACCAGTCCACGCGGCGGGTCAGCCACATCACGGCGGCGACGGCGGTGAAGAGACCCACCGAGCCGATGACCAGGGCGGTTTGTTCGCGTTGCAGCAGCACGTACATCAGGCCGTAGAGCAAGGCCATGGCGCTGGCAAAGAGCAGGCCTGCTTTGCGCTGGCCCAGCATGTGGGCGGTGTAGCTGCCCAGCAGGGCCACGCAGGCGGTGCTGGCGGCGGCAAAGGCGATCCAGAAGGCGAAGTGTTCGGAGAGGCTCAGCAAAAGCAGGAAGAACAGCGTCAAGGCCAAGCCCACCAGCGCGTATTGCACCGGGTGGACGCGGCGCACGCGGCCCTTGCCCAGCACCTCAACCAGGGCCACGGCCACAAAGGTCAGGGCGATGAAGAGCAGGCCGTACTTGATGGCGCGGTCGCTCAGCATATAGGGGTTGACCGGGTCGATGAAGGAAACAGCCAGCGTGTCGACACAACCTTTGGCGCCCCCCGCTTCTGTGGCTGCCACACTTGCATAACGCAGATCTTCACCGTCCAGACCGCGTTGCGCAGAGGACAATTCACACATGGGTGCATCGTCCAACACTTGCTTGGGCGCGGCCGAGGCGAGTGAAGAGACTTTCCACTGAGCCTCAAAGCCGGTGTCGCTGATGTTGCGGTCTGTGGGCAAGAAGCGGCCACCAAAGGAGGGATGCGGCCAGTCGGAACTGACCTTCCAGGTGGTGGCGTTGGCGGCGGGCACCACGGCCAGGCGGGCCGTACCCACCAGCTCCAGCTCGATGCGGGCGGTGACGGCAGCCTTGTCGTCGGCCAAGGGCCAGGGCGCGGGCAGCGTCACATGAAAGCCTTGTTTGTACTCGGCATGTTGGGTGCCAGGCTGCACCGCAAACTCGGTGCCTTGCACCACGGCTTTGGCCTGGCGCACACCGCGCACATCGCCCAGTGCCAGCAGCATCACAGCGGGCTGGCATTTCAGCCGCCCATCGGCACGTTCAGCCACGGGGCGCAGGGCTTGAGCGCTGGCCCAGTCGGCCTCCAAGGCGAATCGGCCCACATAGCCATTGACCTTGAACAGGCCTCGGTAGCGGGGCTCGCTGTTCAGGCTGCTGGTGATGCGCAGGTTGTCGGGGGTCGCTTGCAGCAGAAACTCGCGCTTCTCGACCACCTTCTTTTTGTCTTTGCCCTCGCCCACGGTGGTGTCCCATTCCTCGGCACATTGGCGCTGCAGCAGTGGCCCCAGCACGGTTTGCGCACCAGCGTGAGACTGTTGCACGCTGCGCTCGGCCTCTTGCTGGCGCTCGGCGCGCTCGTCCACCAAAAAGCCAATGCGCGCCAGCACGATGGTCAACCCCAACGCGAAGGCGCCCACGGCAAAGACTTTGCCCAGTACAGGAAATTTCATGTGATGGCCTCATCAAGCCTTTGTTCAGAAGGCTTGCAGCATCTCGCCCCTGCGTGAAGGCAGGAGGGGCTGTGTGAAGCGGGGGTGAAGTCGACGCGCTGCGAGGGCCGGTCAGTTTGGCAAACGGAGGGTCAAGCGCAAGCCGGGCTCGGCGTTATGGGCGGCCCAAGTACCGCCATGCAGGGCCACCACTTGGCCGACGATGGCCAGGCCCAGGCCGCTGCCTTTGCGGCCGTCCAGCGGGTTGACAGTGGCAAAGAAGCGCTGGCCCAGTTGCGGCAAGGCGTAGTCGGGCACGCCGGAGCCGTGGTCGCGCAGGCTCCAGCACACCTCGCGGCCCTCGCGTTGCACGGCCAGATCCAGCTGGCGAGGCTGCCCCTTGGCTCCATGCTGGCAGGCGTTGACCAAGGCGTTGGAGAGCGCCAGGGACAGGGCCTCCGCGTCCCCGCGCACGGGTGCATGGTCGCGGGCCAACCAGCGCACGGTCAGGCCGCATTGGCTGAGCAAGGTGGCGTGCTGCTCCAGCAGACGGTCTGTCAGGACCACCAAGTCGATGGGGTCGCGGTGGGCAGGGCTGCGCTGGGTTTCCAGTTTGGAGAGGGCCAGCAGCTTGTCCACCAGCTCGCGCAGGCGCTCCACTTGTCCCTCAATTTGTGCGGTAAAGCGCTGGCGGTCTTCAGGGGGCAAATCGTCTTGCAGCAGCTCGGCTGCGCCTTGGATGGCAGTGAGCGGACTCTTGAGCTCATGGGTCAGCGCACGCACATCGTGCTCCATCCGGTCGCGGCCTTCTAGGCGTTGGCGCATGCGGTCCATGGCTTGGGCCAGCTCGCCCAGCTCGCCGGGTAGCTCGGGCGGGCGGGGGGCGGCGGCCAGCTCACCTTCTTGCTGGCCCACGGCCAGGGCATAGCGGCGCAAGCGGCGCACCGAAGCCACGGTCCAGAAGGTGACGCCCAGGCCCACCAGCAGGGACAGGCCCATCAGCCACACCCCAGCCCAGAAGATTTTGCGCTCCGCGCGGTCAATGAACGGCGCCACCGTGGCCAAGGGTTTGCCCACCGTCACCACCCCCAACAGTCTCCTACCTTGCTGCACGGGGGCGGCCACAAACATCACCGAGCTGCGGTCATCGGTCTGCACCTCGCGGGTGGCGCGGGCACCATATTCGCCGCGCAGGGTGCGGGCCACATCGCGCCAGCGGGAGTAGTCTTCGCCCACCGCAGGTTTTTGGCCGGAGTCAAACACCACGCGGCCCGAGGCGTCGGTGACGTAAACGCGAAAGTCCAGGCTGCGTTTATTCAGGCCCCAGATCTTGGCATCGATGGGGCGGCTGGCGTAGGCCTGCACTTGCTGGGCAAAGGCCGAGCCTTCCAGCGTGCCGCCAGGCGGCAGGGCGGCCAGGTCGGGCGTGGCGGTTTCGGCCAGCAGGTTGGCGGTGTCGATGAGGATGTCTTCCATCACTTCGCGCACGCTGGGTTTGACCTCGGCCAAGAAGACGCGCAGCACGAAGAAGGCCGCTAGGCCGGTGATCAGCAAGAAGCCGCCCAAGAGGCGCAGGCCGATGCGCATGGTGCTTGCCCGACCCTTCAGCCGCCGGGCACTGGGGGCAACTCCAGTGCATAGCCCAGGCCACGGTGGGTGGCAATGGGCTCCAGGTCGGGCCGACACTCGCGCAGCTTGGCGCGCAGGGTCTTGATGTGTGTGTCCACGGTACGGTCGGTGGCTTCGCTGTGCAAGCCCCAGACTTGGTCGAGCAGCCATTCGCGGCTGCGGATGCGGCCGGGCGCGCTCAGCAGCGTGGCCAGCAGGCGGTACTCCATGCGCGTCAGGGCCAAGGTGTGACCGCCAAAGCGAATGCGCTGGCCGTCTTCGTCCAGCTCAAACAGCGAGCTGCCGTTGGCGGAGGGCGCCGGTGCTAGGCTGGATCGGCGCAGCAAGGCCCGCAGACGAGCCACCAGCTCACGCGGGCTGAAGGGCTTGGTCAGGTAGTCGTCGGCGCCAGTCTCCAGCGCGATGACACGGTCCATCTCTTCGGCGCGAGCCGTCAGCATCAGCACCGGCAGGGCGCGCAGGCGGGCATCGGCGGCGGCGCGCCATTGACGGCACAGGTCCATGCCGTTGCCATCCGGCAGGCCCACGTCCAGCACGGCCACGTCGGGGCGTTGGTGTTGGGCGTGTTGGTGGGCGTCGCGCAGCAGCAGGCAGTGGTGCACCTCAAAGCCTTCGCGCTTCAAGGCAAAGACCACGGTGTCGGCGATGGCCGGGTCGTCTTCGAGCAGCAGCACCTGTGGCATTTAGCGCGCCAGGTGAGAGCCCAAGACGGGAAAGAGCTTGAGCAAGCCGTCTTGCAGCAGCTCGACCGCCATGGCCGCCAGAATCAGACCCATCAAGCGTGTCATCACATTGATGCCGGTTTGCCCCAAGACCTTGGCAATGCGGCCCGAGGCTGAGAAAGCCAAATAGGTGGCCACACCAATCACCACGCCGTAGCCCACCAGGGCGGCATGCTCCCAAAAGCTGCGGGTCTTTTCGGCATAGATGACCATGGTGGAGATGGTGGCCGGGCCGGTCAGCAGCGGGATGGTGAGTGGCACCACCGCAATGGACGAGCCGGCGTCGGCCTTGGCCTGGCCTTCGTCCACGTCTTTGGCGCGGCTCTCGGCGGGCTGGGCGTTGAGCATGTTCAAGGCCGAGATCAAGAGCAAAAGTCCCCCGCCCACCTGAAAGCTGGCGATCGAGATGCCAAAGAACTCAATGATCTTCAGCCCCGCCACACTGCTGATGGCAATGACCAGAAAGGCCGCGAACGAGCTGATGCGGATGGTGCGTTGGCGCTCTTCTCGGCTGAGGTGCTGGGTGAAGTGAATGAAAAAAGGCACCACGCCAATCGGGTTGACGATGGCCAGCAAGGCAATCAGGGGCTTGAGGAAGTCCATGGGCGCGCATTCTGGCTGCTGCGCTGCCGATTGGCGAGCACCCCGCGTTAAGTGCGCCGCGTCAAGAGCTGCCCCGCATAGCGCAGGCCAGCCGCCGCACGTGGCCCGTACCAGCTCAGCAGCTCGCCGTCCACCAGCCGCACCCGCGCTTGCGGGCACAGGGCTTGTGCCTGGGCCAAGTGTTGCTCGGTGAATTGATAGGGCTCGCTGGAGAGCCAAACCTCGTCGACCGCCGCCAGCCAAGGCTCGTCCCCCTGCAGCGTGGGGTAGCGCCCGGCACCATGCGGCCCGCCTTCGACAGCAGGCCAAGTCTGGCCGCCTGCCTGGGCCAACAGACGAGAGATATAGGTGTCGCGGGCCACGGTCATCCAGGGCTCGCGCCAGATCAGGTACAGCACTTTGGGCGGCTGGGCGGGGGCGGCCGCTTGCACTTCGACCAAGGCCAGCGTCAGCTCCAGCTTCAGGGCTTGAACGCGCGATGGCACGGACGCCAAGTGCCCAAATTGCTGGGCCATTTGCGCCAGCAAGCCCAGGTTGTCCTCCGGGCCACAGGGGTGGGTGACGACAATGTGGGGAACGAACTCGCGCAGCGCTTCAACTGTGTCCAGGCGGTTTTCGTCCACATTGACCAGCACATGCGTGGGGGCTAGGCGCCGCAATTTGGCTACATTCACATCCTTGGTGCCGCCGACTTTGGGAACGGGGCGCACCGCCGCAGCCGGGTGGATGCAAAAGCCCGTGCGCGCTATCACCCACGGCCCCAGGCCTAAGGCAAAGAGCAATTCGGTAAGGCTGGGAACCAAGCTGGCGATGCGTGTCTGCATAGACCGGATGCTATCCCCACATAAAAACGACATTTTGTTGCTTTGATCTTTACTTTGAAAGAGAAATTGGTCTCATAATGGGTCGGGGTTGGAAACTGCCCCAAGTTGCTGTGTATGGACGCGGCGCCTTCGCTTGATGGTTCACGCTGGGTTGAAGCTCCACATGGTCTTTTTGTTCTAAAGGAGCTTCCCCGATGGGAAACAAACTCTATGTCGGCAACCTCGCTTACAGCGTGCGCGACGACTCTCTGCATCAAGCCTTCTCTGAATTCGGTACCGTCACGTCCGCCAAGGTCATGATGGATCGCGACACCGGCCGCTCTAAGGGCTTCGGTTTCGTCGAAATGGGTTCAGACCCTGAAGCGCAAGCTGCTGTTAACGGCATGAATGGTCAAGCCCTCGAAGGCCGCGCTATTGTCGTGAACGAAGCCCGTCCTCGCGAAGAGCGTCCGGGTGGCTTCGGTGGCGGCGGCGGTGGCCGCAGCGGTGGCGGCGGCTACGGTGGTGGCGGCGGTGGCGGTGGCGGTGGCGGTGGCCGCAGCCCCTACGGTGGCGGCGGTGCTGGCGGTGGCGGTGGTGGCCGCAGCCCCTACGGCGGTGGCGGCGGTGGCCGCAGCGGCGGTGGTGGTGGTGGCGGCTACGGCGGTGGCCGCGGCGGTTACTGATCAGCCCCTCTGGAGCCCTTAAAGCTCCAGATCCAGATCAAGAGCGCAGTTGGGCAACCACTGCGCTTTTTGCATTGTGAGCCGCCCCCAAGGGCCGCTCACTGCTCGCCGCGCCGCTTCTTGCGCCCACGCCCTGCAAGCAGCGCGTCAAAAACCGGGTTGGGCAGCAGGCGCATCAGCTTGGCGATGACGCCCATTTGCCAGGGAATAACGCGGTAGCTGGTGCCCGCCGTGATGGCCTCAACAGCCTTTTGAGCAAAGTCCTCGGGCTGCATCAAAAACGGCATCGGATAGGTATTGCTCGCCGTCAGCGGTGTAGCGATGTAACCCGGCACCAGGGTCACCACCTGCACCCCAAAGGGGCGACATTCGCCGCGCAGGCTTTCGCAGTAGGCCACCACCGCCGATTTGCTGGCGCAGTAAGCGCCATGCCCTGGCAAGCCCCGGATGGACGCCACGCTGGCCACCCCCACCAAGCGGCCGCTGCGGCGCTCGAGCATGGGCGCGACAAACGGATGGAAGGTCGCGGCCAGCCCCAAGTTGTTGGTGGCAAAGGTGTCGCGCATCACGTCCAGGTCTTCGCGTATGGCGGTGTCCATGCCCACGCTGATACCGGCGTTCGCGATCACCGCATCGGGCAGGCCGCACTCTGCCAAACAACGCTGACCGGCCGCCACAATGCTGTCCACGTCTTGCACATCAGCCGCAGTCACCCAGCATTGCTCGGGGCCAAAACCGTGTGCAAGCGCCCACTGGCGCAAAGCTTGCTCCCGCCGGGCTACCAAGGCCAAGCGCCACCCCTGCCGTGCAAACTGCAGGGCCAAGGCTTGGCCAATGCCGCTAGAGGCCCCGGTGATAAAGACCAAAGGGCGCGACGCAAGCGCAGCAGGAACGTTGTTCATCAGGGTTTTCGGGGGGCTTGGGCCACGCGGGGTTGCAGGCGGGCTTGAACCCGTCCGTGCAGCAGGAGTCGGCCCTGGGTTTGATCAAAGTCCAAGGCTTCAGCCTGGAATTCACTCTGGCTTTGCCGCACACGCACCGGCTTGTCGGCCACCATGCGGCGCTCTTTCAGATAGGCGATCAGGCGATCCCCTTCGATCTGCACCACGTCGCCCTCCGCGCCGGTGCTGACCACTTTGGCACCGCCCTCCAAGCGCACCTGTGTCCCGTCACCGGCCGCCACGGCACGCTGGGCGGTGGCATGGGTGACGCGGCCATCCTCGCCCGTGGCAATGAGGTGCACGGTGTCGATCTCGATCTCGTCGGTGTCTGGATAGTGGCGCAGTTGCTCACCCATCAGGCGGGCGGTGGGACGGCCTTGGGCATCAAAGCGCTCGATGCTGAAGCTGGCCATGGTGTAGTCGGGCTCATGGCGCACCACCTTTTCGGCCACCGGGCCAATGGGCTTGGGCGCATTTTTGACCAGCCACCAAGTGCCCAGCGCTAGCAGCGCCATCATCATCAAGGGCAGGTAAGTGGCCAGCAGGCCTTTGAGCCGTGTGGGCCAATGCACCACGCGGCGGCGCTGCTCAGGCCCAGCCGCTATCGGCGCCAGGGGCTCGCTGAGCGAGGCGGGCACCTCTGGTAAGTCTGGTAGGTGCAGGGGGTGGTTCATGCAGCCGGCCGCTCAGCGGCCATCCAAAGTCTGCAGGTGGCCGCGCAGCAGCCGCTCATAGCGGCCAGCCGCCACCAGCAGCAAGTCGCAGAACTCACGCGCCGCGCCCTCCCCGCCGCGCAAGGCGCTGACGTGGTCGGCCACGGCCTTGACCTCGGGGTGGGCATTGGCCGGGGCGGCCGCGAAGCCTGCTCGGCACAGCAGCGGCAGGTCGGGCCAGTCGTCGCCGATGGCGGCCACATCGGCCCATTCAATGCCGTGGGCGTCGAGCAGGGGCTGGGCCGCAGCCAGCTTGTCGCTCACCCCGAACAGGGCATGGGTCAGGCCCAGGTCGGCCACTCGGCGGCGCACGGCCGGGGAGTCTCGGCCGGTGATCACCACCGGCAAGATGCCGCCCTGCGCCAAGAGCTTCAGGCCATGGCCATCCAGCGCATGAAAGGCTTTGAAGCTCTCGCCGGTTTCGCCAATGTAGAGTCGGCCATCCGTCAACACGCCGTCCACATCAAAGATGGCCAGCTTGACGCCCAGGCCTTGGCCCTGGGCCTTGAGCAACAACTCGGGTTCGAACCGCAGAGCGGGGGTGGTGATCTCGCGCATGGGAGTCTCTCAGATCACCTTGGCCTGCATCAGGTCGTTGGTATTGATGGCGCCGCAAAGGCGGTCGGCCTCGTCCACCACCAGCAAGCTGGTGATGCGGTGCTGCTCCATCAAGGCGGCGGCTTCAGCGGCCAGCGCATCGGCACGCACCGTCTTGGGCCGGGCGAACATGACCTCGCTGGCCTTCAGGGAGCGCAGGTCGGCGCCGGTTTCAATCAGGCGGCGCAAATCGCCATCGGTAAAGATGCCCAAGATGCGGTCACCACCGTCCACGGGCTCCACCACCGCCGTTGCGCCAAGGCCTTTTTGCGACATCTCATGCACCACGTCCAAAAAGGTTGCATCGGCGAAGACACGCGGTACTTCATCATCCGCGCGCATCAGGTCGCGCACATGCATCAGCAGCTTGCGGCCCAGCGCCCCGCCGGGGTGAGAGCGGGCGAAGTCCTCTTCCCGAAAGCCCCGCGCATCCAGCAAGGCCACCGCCAGCGCGTCGCCCAGCGCCATCTGCGCGGTGGTGCTGGCCGTGGGAGCCAGGTTCAAGGGGCAGGCCTCTTGCTGCACGGTACACAGCAACACATGGTCGGCATGGGTGGCCAAGGTGGACTGCGGCCGCCCAGTCAGCGCCACCAAGACCACGCCCAAGCGGCGCAGGCCCGAGAGGATGGCGTTGATCTCGTCACTCTCGCCGGAGTTAGAGATGGCCAACACCACATCGCCCGGCGCCACCATGCCCAAGTCACCATGGCTGGCTTCACCGGGGTGAACAAAGAAGGCGGGGGTGCCAGTGGAGGCCAAGGTCGCAGCAATCTTGCGGCCCACGTGGCCGCTCTTGCCCATGCCCATCACCACCACGCGGCCGCGAATGGCTAAGATGGCCTGCACAGCCTGCACAAAGTCCTGGCCCAGCAAGTCGCGCACGCCCAGCAAGGCCTGTGCCTCAATCTCCACCGTACTGCGGGCCAGTTGCAAGACACGGTCGGTTTCTTGAGCGGTGAGTGGTTTCACAGGCGGTCGTCTGATTGAGAATAGGGCCATTCTAGAAGGCAGCAGGAAAAGGATATCTGGATTGGCCTCGACGCTTGAATTGGTGCTGCTCTACCTCATTGCTGCCGTGGCCGGCGTGGTGGCCTGCCGCTTGGTGCGGCTGCCGCCCATGTTGGGCTATCTGGTGGTGGGCGTTCTGATCGGCCCCAATGCCCTGGCCTTGGCCAAAGACTCTGCCAGCGTGAAGTACCTGGCCGAGTTCGGCGTGGTCTTTCTGATGTTCGTCATTGGGCTGGAGTTCAACCTGCCCAAGTTGCGCAGCATGCGCACCTTGGTCTTTGGCCTGGGACTGAGCCAAGTCATGCTGACCATGCTTGGCGCATTGGTGGGCAACACGGCGCTGATCTGGCTGTTCAGCGTCACCACCCGCCCCTGGGAGTTGGGGTGGCAAGGGGCCGTGGTGCTGGGCAGCGCCATGGCAATGTCATCCACAGCCATCGTCGTCAAGCTGATGGCCGAGCGGCTGGAGTTGGAGAGCGAGCACGGCAGGCGCGTCATGGGCGTGCTGCTGTTTCAAGACTTGGCGGTCGTGCCTCTGCTGGTGTTGATCCCGGCGCTCAACTCCTCGCCCGAGGACATGGTGAGCTCCATGGCGCTGGCCCTGCTCAAGGCCACCCTGCTGCTGACGGTGCTGCTGGTCGGCGGGCAGCGCGTGATGCGGCGCTGGCTGACGCTGGTGGCGCGGCGCAAGAGCGAAGAGCTGTTCGTGCTGAACGTTCTGCTGGTGACGCTGGGCTTGGCCTATCTCACCGAACATGCCGGGCTGTCGTTGGCGCTGGGCGCCTTTGTCGCCGGCATGCTGATTGCCGAAACCGAGTTCAAGCATCAGGTGGAAACCGACATCCGGCCCTTCCATGATGTGCTGCTGGGCTTGTTCTTCATCACCATCGGCATGAAGCTGGACTGGCGCCCCGTGCTGGATGAATGGATGCTGGTACTGCTGCTGACCACCTTGCCCGTCGTGGCCAAAGCGGTGTTGGTGACGGGCTTGGCCTGGGCCTTCCGGGCACCGACCGGCGTGGCCATCCGCACGGGCCTGTACCTGGCTCAAGCCGGTGAGTTCGGCTTTGTGCTGCTGACGCTAGGCGCCGAGCACCAACTGATTGCACCGCAATGGATGAGCCCGGTGTTGGCCTCCATGGTGCTGTCCATGCTGGCCACGCCTTTCATCATCATGTATGCCGACCGCATCGTGGTGCGCTTGGCCGCCAGTGATTGGATGATGCAATCTGTGGCCCTGACCACCATCGCCAAAAAGGCCATGCGGACCGAAGCGCACGTCATCATCTGTGGCTATGGCCGCAGCGGCCAGAACTTGGCGCGCTTGCTCGAGAAAGAAGCCATTCCCTATATGGCGCTAGACCTAGACCCGGACCGCGTGCGCCAAGCGGCGGCGGCTGGGCAAAGCGTGGTGTTTGGCGACGCAGCTCGCCTGCAAAGCCTGATGGCGGCCGGCTTGGCCCGCGCCAGTGCGGTGGTCATCAGCTACCACGACACACCCTCGGCGCTGAAGATCCTGCAGCAGGTGCGAGAACATGCTCCCCAAGTGCCCGTGGTGGTGCGCACCATTGACGACAGCGACCTAGAAGCCCTGCGCGCCGCAGGTGCCACCGAGGTGGTGCCCGAGGCGGTGGAGGGCTCGCTGATGCTGGCCAGCCATGCGCTGGCGCTGGTGGGCGTGCCCATGCGCCGCGTGATCCGCCTGACACGCGACGCCCGAGATGCCCGCTACAGCCTGCTGCGTGGCTATTTCCATGGCGCGGACGATGACACCTCCGAAGAGCTAGAACAAGCCCGACTGCTCAGCGTGCCCCTGCCAATTGGCGCGGCCTGCGTCGGCAAAACCATGGGCCATCAAGCCCTGCATGCGCTGGGCGTGAATGTGGTGTCTGTGCGCCGGACTGACGGCCGGGTGATCCACCCTGACGACGAGCTGATGCTGGCCGGTGGCGACACCTTGGTCTTGGCGGGCAAGCCAGAGCAGTTGGCTCTGGCCGAGAAAAAACTGCTGACGGGTTGAGGCGGCCTCAGGCCATGGGCAGGCCGCGCTCTAAGCTGGCTTGCATGCGGGCGACCATCACGGCGCCCAAGCTGCGCAGCACTTCCAGTGCCATGGCGGTTTGGCGCAAGGCCATTTCATCTAGGCGGTGGCGGGGCAAAGCCCACACAGTACAGGGCGACATGGCCTCGACCTGCGCCATGCGCGGTGCGTCACCAAACATGGCCGATTCACCCACGATGGAACCGGGGCGCAAGATGGCCACCGGCCGACGGCCCGCTTGCGGTGGGGCCGGCACATAAAGCTGCAGAGTGCCTTGCTCCAACAAGTAGAAGGTGCGCTCGGTGTCACGGTACTTCACCAGCACCTCACCCGAGCGCAGACTCACCTCGTTGAAATAGTCGCCAAACAATTGCCACTGCCGGGCGTCCAATCGTGGCCTGAAGCTGTCTTCCGAATTGAGCGACTGCACCGCTTGAATCACTTGGTCGAATGCCATTTTGGCTCCCTCACAAACCCGAGTCCACACCGCTGCACGCAGAGATGCACATGCCCAAAGGGGGTGGCTCGCCGAGATTATGAGCAGCGTCCCGCTCTCGCTGCAAGCCGCCTCTTGGGGAATCCCGGCGCTGCGACACCGAGTGCCAGGCGCCACTGAGAGACTCTTTACTTACCGATGCAGAATCGCGTGAAGATTTCTCCCAAGAGATCGTCGGCACTGAAGCGGCCGGTGATCTCTTGCAAGGCTTGGTGGGCCAAGCGGAGCTCTTCGGCAAACAAGTCCAAGGCTGCATCGGCTTGGGCCGCATGCTCGGCCGCCAAGGCCAAGTGTGCGTGGGCCCGGCTCAGCGCATTGACATGGCGGCTACGCGCAATGAACACGCCCTCGGGCGCGGCCTGCCAACCAGCCCGCTCCAGCAAGAGGTGGCGCAAGGCCTCCAGGCCTTGGCCGGTGCGGGCCGAGAGCATCAGCACCGCCCCCCCCGTGCTGTGGGCCTGGGCGGCGGCGGCCTCCTGCGGTGCATCGGCCTTGTTATAGACCTGAATCAAGCGACTCGCCTCCACTTGCGAGAGTCTCTGCGCAATGCGAGCTTCTGCAGCCTGGTAGTCTGGCTGCTGTAAGCGCGTTAAATCGTGCAAAAACAACACAGCGTCCGCGCTGGCAATTGACTCCCAACTGCGCGCCACACCAATGCGCTCGACCTCATCGCTGGCTTCAGCGTCGTCACGCAAGCCGGCGGTGTCGGTCACATGCACCGGCACGCCTTGAATCTGAATGGTCTCACTGACTCGGTCGCGCGTGGTGCCCGCAATGGGGGTGACGATGGCTAACTCGGCCCCGGCCAGCGCATTGAGCAGCGAGCTCTTGCCCACATTGGGCTGACCAGCCAACACCACGCGCAGCCCCTCGCGCAGCAGGGCGCCCTGGCGCGCGCGCGACTGCACGGCCTCCAGTTGCGCCAGCACGCGCTGCAGCTTGCCACGGGCATCGGCCTTTTCCAGAAAGTCGATTTCCTCTTCGGGAAAGTCCAGCGTGGCTTCCACCAACATGCGCAGGTTGACGATGCGCTCGGCCAAGGCCTCAATCTCTTTGGAGAACGCCCCCCCGAGAGAACGGCTGGCCGATCGAGCGGCAGCTTCGGTGCTGGCGTCGATCAGGTCGGCCACGGCCTCGGCCTGGGCCAAGTCGAGCTTGTCATTCAGATAAGCCCGCAGTGTGAACTCGCCGGGCTCTGCGAGCCGCAGGCCCATCGCGGCACCGGCCTCCAGGCAGCGCGCCAACAACAGTTGCAACACCACCGGGCCGCCGTGAGCTTGCAGCTCCAACACGGCCTCGCCGGTGTAGCTGTGGGGCGCCGGAAAGAACAAAGCGAGACCATGGTCAATGGCCTCGCCCTCGGCGGTCTTGAAGGCCCCATAACGCGCTTGGCGAGGTGCCAAGGGCGCACCAATCAGTGCGTCGATCAGGGGCTGCAGGTCACGGCCAGAGGCTCGCACAATGCCCACGGCCCCGCGTCCGGGGGCCGTGGCGATGGCGACGATGGGATCTTGATGGCGGCTGAGTGACACAGCCGCGATTGTCCGCTATCGCGCTGCGCTCAGAGCGCGGCCACCGGCTGCGCCACCATGGCCGCTGCCGCCACCTTAGCCATGTGGGTGTAGAGCGCGTTGAGCAGCGGGTTGCTTTCTTTGGCGGCTCGGTCTTGGTAGAACGTCAGCGACTTCTCACGGTTGCCTGACCACTGGAATGACACCCACAACGCAGCCTTGGCGTCTTCCGCCTTGCCACCCAGGGCCAGCGATTCTGCCAAGGGCGTCCAGGTCGATGTGCGACGCGGGTCCAGCACCAAGGCCGCTTGCAGCACGTTCTGCGCCTCGCCCGCTTGCCCGGCCTTCACCAGCGCAAAGCCCAGGTTGCCCGCGATCTCCACATCACGCGGGTTCTCTTTTTGGGCCTGGCGCAGTTGTGCCACGGCCCCTGCAAAGTCCTCCTTCTTCAAGGATTCCAGCGCTGCGGTGTTGAGCTGACGGCCCACCGCCTTGTTGCCCAGGTCGGGCTTGGGCAGGGCATCAATGCGGCTGGCGATCTTGCGCACGGCTTCGACATCCGTGGCCTTGGCGGCGGCTAAGCTCTGTGCCACACAGGCGTTCAGCGTCTCGCATTCGGCACTCACGGCAGGCACGGCGGCCGCCACGGTAGCTGTGGCGGCCGGGGCCACCGGTGCTTCAGGCGGCACTGGTGCGGAAGGCGCTTGAGCCAGCGCTTGGGTCGGCGCTTCGGCAATGATTTCTTCCTTCGGCTCAGGGGCTGGGGCGAGCGCCTTGGCGACGGGCGTGTGCTTGCTGAGGGTCTGCATGGCCACAACAATGGCTTGGTCGGCATTGCGCAGCGCCGCCTGGAAGCCCGAAGCGTCGATAGAGCGCCCATTGAGTTTGAGCAGGCCGTCCGCATACTCAAAGCTGGCGCGCAGGCCGTCGCCGTGCTCCACGGCTGCGCCCAAGTTAACGGCCATTTTGCGTTGCTCGTCTGTCAAGGCCTGGCCGCCCACATCCAAGCGACCACTGGACTTGAGTTGCGCCTCCAGAGAAGGCTTGCCACCCTTGGCCGCTTGCACGTCCACCAAGAGTTCGCCGTTGATCTTGCCTTCTTTGGCCTTGCCCTTGAGCGTAGGAATGCCCATGGTGAAGCCCTTGGTCAGCACGGTGTTCAGTGCCTCGCCCAAGCGCTTGCTTTCATCGGCGGTCAGGGCGTCGAGGCCACAGCTTGCGTCAAACAGGGTGCTGAGAGTTTCAATGCTCTTGGTGTCCAAGCCCTTGACGGCCATCTCCAAGGCCATATCAGAAAGCACCTGCCCCTTGGCTTCGATCTTCTTGATCGACGGCGTGAAGGTGAAGTCCAAGCGGTCACCCTTTTCAGCGGCCTTGGAGCTCAGCTCAAAGCCTTCCATGGTGCCAGCGCTGGTACTGACATGGGCCATCGCAAAGCGGGCGCTGCCAGTGCCCAGATAGCGGTTATCCAGGTCCACATCCAGAATGATGTCCTTGACTTCCACGGCTTCGCCGCTGCTGCGCACCACGGCGCGCTCCATCTTCCAGCCGAAGGCCAGTGCCTTGTCGTTCACGCGCAAGAAGCCCGTCGACGGAGTGATCTGCACTGACTCGCGAGACTTGCGCATCGAGACTTCGGGCAGCTTCATGTCGGTATAGACCGCGCCGGTCATGCCCACCGAGCCCGCGCCGGACAAGGCATTGGCAGAACCGAACAGCTCCTTGAAGGCGTCGGCCGTGTCGCCTTGGGGTGTGGCTTGCCAGTCAAACCGGGCTGCGCCCGTCGGCATAGGCAGGTGGGCCAGGTTGTAGACCATCTTGACGGTCAGCTTCTCATCGTCACCGACGTCGGCAGCACAGCCCGGTGTGAAGCTGACCTCGGCCTCACCTTTGGAGCTGAGCATCCCGCGCTCGTGCTTGAGCTGGGTGATCTTCCAGGCCGCGCCCGGCTTCTGAGACGCGGTGTGCAGAGCCTTCAAGGCGTCTTCGGCTTTCATGCCTGCCCAGACGCCACTGCCGACCCAGGCGGCCCCAGCAAACACCACAACACCGCCCACCACCGCCCATGACTTTGACACTCCCATGCTGCTACTCCCATTCAGATCGATCGAACCAGATGCATCTGCTTACGTCCGATCGAACAAAAAGATGAGGGGGCACGCGAGAAATTTGAAAAAAGTGACACTGAAGTTGGCCGCAGCGCCGTGGGCAGGCGGCCCAGCCTTGACCGGGGCGATACGCGGCATTTGGCGCGGAGGGAGGGTGGCGGTGCGCGGCTTCAAGGCCTGACGCCCGCGCACCCTCCTGGCGGGCCGGCCACCTCAGAGGGAGGCACCAAGCCGACCAATTCCCCGCATAGAAGAGGAGGGCCTTCGCAGACCCAGGTCAATGATTTCGTCTATCTGGCGCCGCATTTGAGGCCTGAACACCTAGCAAAAAACCCCCAGGGCTCGGTGAGCCACTGGGGGTTTGGGGGAGCAAGGGCGGGCGCCGGTCGTCAGTTCACACCCATCTGCCGGTTGATCATCCATTGCTGGGCAATGGACAGCAGGTTGTTCACCAACCAGTAGAGCACCAAGCCCGCAGGGAAGAAGAAGAACATGACACTGAACATCAAGGGCATCATCCACATCATTTTGGCCTGCAGTGGGTCTGCTGGTGCGGGCTGCAGCCACACCTGCAACAAGCTAGAGAGCGTCATCAAGATGGGCAGGATGAAGTATGGGTCCTTGGCCGAGAGGTCCGTGATCCAGCCCACCCAAGGTGCGCCGCGCATCTCCACGGTGGAGAGCAGCACCCAGTACAGCGCAATGAAGAACGGCATCTGCACAAAGATGGGCAGGCAACCGCCAATCGGGTTGACCTTTTCTTCACGGTAGATGCGCATCATCTCTTGCTGCATCTCTTGCGGCTTGTCCTTCATGCGTTCGCGCAATTCCATGATGCGCGGGTTGACGGCCTTCATCTTGGCCATGGATTTGTAGGCATTGGCATTCAGCCAGTAGAAAGCCAACTTCAGCAGCACCACCAAAGCCACGATGGACCAGCCCCAATTGCCCAGCACGCTGTGCAGCCAATGCAGCACGGCAAACATGGGTTTGGCCAAGATGGTGAACCAGCCATAGTCCTTCACCAGCTCCAGGCCGGGGGCCAAGGCGGCGAGCTTCTTTTCCTCTTGCGGGCCCACAAACAAGGTGGACTCATGGGCCTTGGTTGCGCCCGGGGCAATCTCGCCCAAGTCTTGCAGCATGGCCACTTCGAAGAGGTTGGCCACGGTCGGATGCTTGCGGCTTGCAAACTCCCGCGGTGAACCCGGCGCCACCAACCACGCCGAGGCGAAGTAATGCTGCACCATTGCGATCCAGCCGTCGTTGGAGCTGGTGTTGTGGCCGGGCCTGTCGTTGGCAGCCCGCTTGTCGATGTCTTTGAATTCGACTTTTTCGAACTTCTTCTCGTCCGTGTAAACGGCTGGGCCCGTGAAGGTGAAATAGAACGCCGACTCACCCGCCGGGGCATTGCCGTCACGCTGCAGTTGCAGATACAGCCGTGGCTGCACCGGCGCAGCACCCACGTTCACCACCTCATGCTTGACACCCACGGTGTACTCGCCACGCTTGAAGGTGTAAGTCTTGACCAGCTTCACGCCGCCCACCTCGGGCGACTCAAAGCGCACCACCACCTCGCTGGCGCCGTCTTTGAGCGTGCGCTCACCGGGCTGAGCCGTCATCACCGTAAAGTGTGTCGGCAAAGCCGGGCCGCCCGCCACGGTGGAGATCAAACCCGTCTGCGCGATATAGGTCCGCTCAGCGCTGGTGTCCATCAACACGGTGTTGCGCTTGGGGTCCACGCTGTCGGGATAACCCAGCAGCTCGGCCCGGCGCATGTCACCGCCCTTGCCATCGAGGGTCACCTTCAGCACATCGGTGCTCACGACTATTTGCTCAGCCGGCTGGGCCGAAGGTGCCGTTGGCTGGGCAGCAACCGTGGCAGCAGCACCAGCGGCCACGGCTGCCGCCGAGCCTGCCGCGGCTGGACCGCTGGCCGGCGTGGACACCGGAGCACCGAAGAGCGTGGGTTGGCCGGTGTGGCGGTTCCACCCATCCCACAACATGATGAGTGACATCGTGAACACCACCCACAAAAGGGTGCGGCGCATATCGGTCATGGCTTGGGCCTGGAAAAAGTAGTCAAAGAATCGTTACCGACCTCGGGCTCAGCCGCCGCAGGACGGCTGGCATGGGCCAGCAGGTGAGAGAACAAACGCGGTCGCTGGGCGGGCACGTCGTCGCGCCCGCCATCGCACCACGGGTGGCAGCGCAGCAAACGCGCGGTCGTCAGATAGCTGCCAGCCAGGGCGCCGTGCTGCTCCAACGCTTGCAAGGCATAGCGAGAGCAGGTGGGCTCAAAGCGGCAGGCACTGCCCAGCCAAGGGCTGAGGAAAAAACGATAGCCACGCACCGGCAGCGCGACCAGCCGACGCGGCCAGTCACGCCATTCAAAGGTGCGGAGCTCAGGGCGCGGCGACATCAGTCGGAGCACCGACCGGGGCCGCTTTCGCTTTGCCACGGCCGCCCCAAGGCTTGCGCCCCGAGCTGGGCGGCAGCGGCGAATGCGCGGCGCGGTGAAACAAAGTGGCCAGTTCCTCGCGCGCAAGCGTGCTCAGCGCGGCCGAAGCAGCGCTGGGAAACTGTTGCCGATCAAACGGCGCCCGCACCCTCACCACCCACAAACCTGCGGGCAGTTGAGAGGCATGCAAAGCCATGGCGGCTCTCACCTGACGTTTGATCAGCGTGCGGGTGACCGCACGCTTGGCATGCCGCTTGGGCACCACCAAACCCAACCATTGACCTGCATCATCCACAACAGGGGCGCTGACGGGCAGCTCACCTGTGGATAACTCAGTGGATAAGGGTGGGAAAACCGGTGAATCAGCCGCCTTCGCCGCCACTGGGCCAGCCCGCGAAGGCACGCCAGCCAAATAGTGAACAGCGAAGTGAGTGCTCTTTGACCGCTGATGTGCGGACAGCACCCGTTCGAAATCGGCCGGACGCACGATGCGGCCGATCATGACGTGAAGGTCAGACCTGCGACAGCTTCTTGCGGCCCTTGGCGCGACGTGCGGCGATCACAGCACGGCCACCACGGGTCTTCATGCGGACGAGGAAGCCGTGCGTACGGGCGCGGCGGACCTTGGAAGGCTGATAGGTGCGCTTCATGGATCTAGTACCTTGAAAGAAAATAGGGAACAGGTGTGGCCAACAACCGGCCCACCCCACCCGAGCACAGCGACGAAGGCCCCGACCCTTGCACACGCACACAGCCCAAAAGCCTGTACACCTGCAATGCCGAACCCCAGCCAGGGCTCATGCATCAAAGCTAAGCCCTCCCGCGCTCCGGGAAACCCACTATTAAAGCAAATTCTGGGCGGCCGGTCAAACAACAGCCTTGTCCAACGAGGTATGAGCCTGAACGGCCGACGTATTTCCAGCCAGAAGTGAGCCTGAAGGGGTAGCGCAGGCCCCACTGCTGTTGGCTTGATCATCCAAAGATGGTGATCAACATGGACGAAACAAAGCTGCGCACAATCCAGCAACTTCAGGACTTCGTGGACGCCACGCCCGAAGTCAAATTCACAAACGCAGCAGGTGACGACGACTCAGAGCGGTATGCCCACATCAGCCGCGTCCTCAAGCGCTTCGACTACCCTCAGCGCAACAAATCGGAGCGCGGTGTGGTGCTGGCCTACCTGCGCCACACCAGCGGCTACTGCCGTGCCCAAATCACCCGCCTGGTGGGGCTTTGGCACAAGAACCGGCTCGCGGCCGTGCCGCTGACCAAACGCTACAGCGCGCCGGCGGCTCCATTTCCTCGTAAATTCACCGCTGACGATGTCAGCTTGCTCGTGCAAGTGGATAGGGCCAATGAGGATGTCTGCGGCCCCGCTATTGCCCACCTGCTGCGCCGGGCCTTTACGGTCTACGGGGACCCCCGTTACGAGAGATTGGCTGGCCTGTCGGTCTCGCATCTGTACAACCTGCGCAAGAGCAATAACTACCAAGCCCAGCGCACTCATTTCACCAAGACTCGCCCTGTGTGCAACCCCATTGGCGTGCGCAATCCGCCACGCCCCAATGGCCGGGCGGGCTGGGTGCGCATTGACAGCGTCCACCAAGGTGACTTGGACGGCGTCAAAGGGGTCTATCACATCACCTGTGTGGACAGCGTGAGTCAGTGGCAGGTTGAGGCTTGTGTGCAGGGCATCAGCGAGGCCTTTTTGCTACCGGTGCTGGAGGCGGTATTGGCGCAGTTCCCGTTTGTCATTGAGGGCTTCCATTCGGACAACGGCTCGGAGTACATCAATCACAAGGTGGCCAAGTTGCTGGACAAGCTGCGCATTGAGCAGACCAAATCACGCTCGCGCCAAAGCAACGACAACGCCTTGGCCGAGAGCAAAAACGCCAGCGTGGTCAGGAAGCACATGGGCTACAGCCACATTCCCCAAAAGTACGCCAAACCCATCAACAAGTTCTATGAGGGCGTGTTCAATTCGTGGCTCAATTTGCACCGTCCGTGCCTGTACGCCACTGAGGTGGTGAGCGACCAAGGCAAGGTCAAGAAGGTCTACAAAAGCCGGGATGCAAAGACGCCGCTGGAGCGCTTGGTGCAGCTCAACGAGCGGGGTTTGGTCACCTTCAAACCGGGCACCAAGCTGGACGATCTGGTGGCGCAAGCAAACGCAAAGACTGATCTGCAAGCGGCCCAAGAGATGCAAAAGGCCAAGGCTGATTTGTTTGAGTTGTTCAACAAGCCAAGGCGTAAATTGCAGGCCTGAATCAGGGCGGAAGAGCGCAACAATTTGGGTAAATACATGCGGCTGGGGGGGAGGCCTCCGGCGGCCTGGCAGGGGCCTGTATGAAGCAAGGAAGAAGACAGAAACTCCGCCCCCTTAAACTCCCAGTTTTAACCCGGTCAAGTCAAGACGCTCAGGGCATCGACTCACGCATGCTTCAGGCTCATACCTGGATTGGAAAATACTACAACTGTGACGTGAGGGCTACTTTAGCAACCATTGTTAAACCGACTTGACCTGCGGCCAAAAACTGTGGATAACCTCGTCCTGGGAGGCGCAAACCGCGCATAGAATCCGCCCGCTCTAAAAGAACTTGTCCACAATGAGCCTAGACCTCTGGCAGGGTGCTTGCGACCGACTCGCAGCCGAACTGCCTGAACAGCAATTCCTCACCTGGATCCGCCCACTGCCCCCGGCCGACATCTCTGATGCCGGTCCCGAGGGCTTGGTGGCCTGCGTGCGCGTGCCCAATCGCTTCAAGCTCGACTGGATCCGCTCGCAGTACAGCCCCCGCATTGAAGCGGTGCTGGGTGAACTCGCCGGTAAGCCGGTGCGCCTAGAACTGGCCCTCGCCCCACGCGAAGTCCCGGCCAGCTCGGGCGTGCGCCCGCTGCCCAGCCGCCCGCACAGTGCCGCCCGGGTGCTGGCCAATGCCATGGCCGTGGCCAGCCAACAAGCCGTGCCGATGGCCAGCCAAAGCAGCCAGGGCAAGGGCGCTGACGAGCCCCCGGCCGCTGACGCCGCCGAGCCCGCCCGCAGCGGCACCCTGCCGCAGGCCCCGGTGACCAACCGCCACCGGCTCAACCCGGCGCTGACCTTCGACACCCTGGTGCCCGGCCGCGCCAACCAGATGGCGCGCACCGCGGCCCTGCACGTGGCCGGCGCGCCGGGCGCCATGTACAACCCGCTGTTCATCTACGGCGGCGTGGGCCTGGGCAAGACCCACCTGGTGCATGCCGTGGGCAACGCGCTGCTGAACGACAAGCCCGACGCCCGCGTGCTGTACCTGCACGCCGAGCAGTTCATCACCGACGTGGTCAAGAACTACCAGCGCAAGACCTTCGACGAGCTGAAGGCCAAGTACCACCAGCTCGACCTGCTGCTGATCGACGACGTGCAGTTCTTCGCCGGCAAGGAGCGCACGCAGGAGGAGTTCTTCAACGCCTTCGAGGCCCTGCTGGCCAAGCGCGCGCACATCATCATGACCAGCGACACCTACCCCAAGGGGCTGGTGGACATCGACGAGCGCCTGACCAGCCGCTTCGACGCCGGCCTGACGGTGGCCATCGAGCCGCCCGAGCTGGAAATGCGCGTGGCCATCCTGATGCGCAAGGCCGAGGCCGAAGGCACCGAGATGCCCGAGGACGTGGCCTTCTTCATCGCCAAGAACGTGCGCGCCAACGTGCGCGAGCTCGAAGGCGCGCTGCGCAAGGTGCTGGCCTACAGCCGCTTCAGCCACAAGGACATCAACATCGCGCTGGCGCGCGAGGCGCTGAAGGACCTGCTGTCGATCCAGAACCGCCAGATCGGCGTGGAGAACATCCAGAAGACGGTGGCCGACTTCTACAAGATCAAGGTCGCCGACATGTACAGCAAGAAGCGCCCGGCCAGCATTGCCCGGCCGCGCCAGATTGCCATGTACCTGGCCAAGGAGCTGACGCAGAAGAGCCTGCCCGAGATCGGCGAGCTGTTCGGCGGCCGCGACCACACCACCGTGCTGCACGCGGTGCGCAAGATCGGCGGCGAGCGCAGCAAGAACACCGAACTGAACCAGCAACTGCACGTGCTGGAACAGACCCTGAAGGGCTGAACGACCGGCGCAGCCGCGGCAGCTCTGGCGACAAGCCTGGGGACGATCCGCGGACAACCGCCAAGCCGTCATCCACAGGCCGCGGCCGGCTGCCAGGCCGCTTGTCCCCGACTCGCGGCGCAACAGGCCTCCGCCCACAGGGTTCACGCGCAGCTAAACCCTTGATCAGAACAGGCGAAAATAGCGTTGTCCACAGGATTCGGTCGGTCTCTACTACGACTACCAGCCATTAAAGAGGAAGACATGATTGTTCTGAAAGCCCCGCAACAAGACCTGCTCGGTGCCCTGCAAGCGGTGGCCGGCATCGTCGAGCGGCGGCACACCCTGCCCATCCTGGCCAACGTGCTGATGCGCAAGAACGGCGCGACGATCGAGTTCACCACCAGCGACCTGGAGATCCAGGTGCGCACCAGCGCCGAGCTCGGCGGCGACGCGGGCAGCTTCAGCACCACGGTGGGCGCGCGCAAGCTCATCGACATCCTGCGCACCCTGCCGGCCGACCAGACCGTCACGCTCAGCGCGGCGCAGAACAAGCTCACGCTGCAGGGCGGCAAGAGCCGCTTCACGCTGCAGACGCTGCCGGCCGACGACTTCCCGCTGGTCAACGAAGCGGTCGACTTCGGCCCCGCCTTCAGCGTGCCGCAGAAGACGCTGCGAGCGCTGATCAACCAGGTGCACTTCGCGATGGCGGTGCACGACATCCGCTACTACCTCAACGGCATCCTGTTCATCGCCGAGGGCAAGACGCTGACCCTGGTGGCCACCGACGGCCACCGCCTGGCGCTGGCCCAGGCCACGCTGGAAGCCGAGATGCCCCAAGCAGGAGGTGATCCTGCCGCGCAAGACGGTGCTGGAGCTGCAGCGCCTGCTGAAGGACGAGGACACGACCGATCGAGATGCGCTTTGCCGGCAACCAGGCCAAGTTCAGCTTCAGCGGCATGGAGTTCGTGACCAAGCTGGTCGAGGGCAAGTTCCCCGACTACAACCGCGTCATCCCCAAGAACCACAAGAACACCGTCGTGCTGGGCCGCGCGCCGCTGCTGGCCAGCCTGCAGCGCGCCGCCATCCTGACCAGCGAGAAGTTCAAGGGCGTGCGCCTGAACATCGAGCCGGGCCTGCTGCGCATCGCCTCCAGCAATGCCGAGCAGGAAGAGGCCAAGGAAGAACTCGAGATCGACTACGACGGCGACGCCATCGAGATCGGCTTCAACGTCACCTACCTGATGGACGTGCTGGCCAACATGGGCAGCGCACGAGATGGTCAAGCTCGAACTGCAGGACAGCGACGCCAGCGCGCTGTTCACCGTGCCCGAGCAGCCCGGCTTCAAGTACGTGGTGATGCCGATGCGCATCTGATGCGCTGCCGCCTGCAGCGCACGCACAGCGGGCCGTGGCCCGCTTCGCGTTTCAAGAGGGCGCTTTTGCAGTCTTGCGCGAGCGCCGTTACCGCAGCCGAGAGTCCCATGAGCGACTCCCAGACCCGAGCCCGCCGGACAGCCCAGCGACGCGACGAGCCGACCGCGAAGGCCAGGCGGCCTCTACCGGCAACGAGGCCAGCGCGGCCTACGGCGAAGGCAGCATCCAGATCCTGGAAGGCCTGGAGGCCGTGCGCAAGCGCCCCGGCATGTACATCGGCGACACCTCCGACGGCACCGGCCTGCACCACCTGGTGTTCGAGGTGGTGGACAACTCCATCGACGAAGCGCTGGCCGGCCACTGCGACGACATCGTCGTCACCATCCACACCGACAACAGCATCAGCGTCATCGACAACGGCCGCGGCATCCCCACCGGCGTGAAGATGGACGACAAGCACGAGCCCAAGCGCAGCGCGGCCGAAATCGCGCTGACCGAGCTGCACGCCGGCGGCAAGTTCAACCAGAACAGCTACAAGGTCTCGGGCGGCCTGCACGGCGTGGGCGTGAGCTGCGTGAACGGCCTGAGCAAGTGGCTGCGCCTGACGGTGCGGCGCGACGGCAAGGTGCACCAGCTGGAGTTCAAGCAAGGCGTCCCGCAGGACCGCGTGCTCGAAGATGCGCGACGGCTTCGAGACCAGCCCCATGAAGATCATCGGCGAGACCGACAAGCGCGGCACCGAGGTGCACTTCCTGCCCGACGACCTGATCTTCCAGCAGAACATCGACTTCCACTACGACATCCTGGCCAAGCGCCTGCGCGAGCTGAGCTTCCTGAACAACGGCGTCAAGATCCGCCTGGTCGACGAGCGCAACAACAAGGAAGACAACTTCGCCTACGCCGGCGGCGTGAAGGGCTTCGTCGAGTTCATCAACACCGGCAAGAAGGTGCTGCACCCCAACATCTTCCACGCCATGGGCGACAAGATGAGCGACCAGGGCACCAACATCGGCGTGGAAGTGGCCATGCAGTGGAACGACGGCTACAGCGAGAACGTGCTCTGCTTCACCAACAACATCCCGCAGCGTGACGGCGGCACCCACCTGACCGGCCTGCGCGCCGCGATGACCCGCGTCATCAACAAGTACATCGAAGACAACGAGCTGGCCAAGAAGGCCAAGGTCGAGGTCAGCGGCGACGACATGCGCGAAGGCCTGGCCTGCGTGGTCAGCGTCAAGGTGCCCGAGCCCAAGTTCAGCAGCCAGACCAAGGACAAGCTGGTCAGCTCCGAAGTGCGCGGCCCGGTGGAAGACATCGTCAGCAAGCTGCTCACCGACTGGCTGCTGGAGAACCCCACCGACGCCAAGATCATCTGCGGCAAGATCGTCGAGGCCGCCCGCGCCCGCGAAGCCGCCCGCAAGGCCCGCGAGATGACCCGCCGCAAGGGCGTGCTCGACGGCCTGGGCCTGCCCGGCAAGCTGGCCGACTGCCAGGAAAAAGACCCGGCGCTGTGCGAGATCTACATCGTCGAGGGCGACTCCGCCGGCGGCAGCGCCAAGCAGGGCCGCGACCGCAAGTTCCAGGCCATCCTGCCCCTGCGCGGCAAGATCCTGAACGTCGAAAAAGCGCGCTACGAAAAGCTGCTGACCAGCAACGAAATCCTGACGCTGATCACCGCCCTGGGCACCGGCATCGGCACGGGCATGGGCGGCGACGACTTCAACCCCGACAAGCTGCGTTACCACCGCATCATCATCATGACCGACGCCGACGTGGACGGCGCCCACATCCGCACCCTGCTGCTGACCTTCTTCTACCGCCAGATGCCCGAGCTGGTGGAGCGCGGCCACATCTACATCGCCCAGCCGCCGCTGTACAAGGTCAAGCAGGGCAAGCACGAGCAGTACCTGAAAGACGGCCACGAGCTGGACGCCTACCTGCTGCGCGTGGCCCTGGACGGCGCCGCCATTGAGCCAGGCGAAGGCCGCCCCGTGCTGCAAGGCGACACCCTGAACGAGCTGGCCCGCGCCTATGTCACCGCCACCAGCGTCATCAACCGCCTGAGCCAACTGGATGGACGTGGAAGCCCTGCGCGCCATCGCCGACGGCCTGGCGCTCAACCTGGACAGCGCCGAAGGTGCCGCCACCAGCGCCAGCGCCCTCAAAGCCGCGCTGCTGCACGACGCACGGCAGACGTGGCCGCCGAGTTCGACGCGCGCACCGACAAGCACCTGCTGCGCATCAGCCGCCGCCACCACGGCAACATCAAGAGCAGCGTCATCACGCAGGACTTCGTGCACGGCGCCGACTACGAAGCCCTGGCCACCGCCGGCCGCACCTTCAAGGGCCTGCTGGGCAACGACGCCGTGGTGCAACGCGGCGAAGGCGAGAAGCCAAAAGGAACAGAAGCGGCCGACTTCCGCGCCGCCATGGCCTGGCTGATGCCGCAGGCCGAAAACGCCGTGGGCCGCCAGCGCTACAAGGGCCTGGGCGAGATGAACCCCGAGCAGCTCTGGGAAACCACCATGGACCCCACCGTGCGCCGCCTGCTGCGCGTGCAGATCGACGACGCCATCGAAGCCGACAGGGTGTTCACCATGCTGATGGGCGACGAGGTGGAGCCGCGGCGCGACTTCATCGAGAGCAATGCGCTGAGGGCGGCGAATATTGATGTTTGACGAATTCGCTGGCTGCAGCTTGAATCCAGGGCATGGCCTTACCCCAATTCGTTCTGGACCGCCGACCCGAGCTGGCACTGCTGTGCCAGCGCCACGGTGCTCGCCGCCTCGAATTGTTTGGCTCGGCCACACGCGCTGATTTCTCGCCTGAAAGCAGCGATCTGGACTTCATCGTCACCTTTGGTGACCTGCCCATAGAGCGTACGGCTGACGCCTTCTTCACCCTGAAAGACGGCCTGGAAACCATGTTCCAGCGCCCGGTCGATTTGCTCACTGACTACGCATTGCGCAACCCGTATTTGCGCAGCCGGGTGGATGCGGAACGGGTGACGGTGTATGGCGCCTGAGGAGGCCAAGTTCCTCTGGGACGCGAGCCAAGCGGCTCAGGCTGCCCAGCGATTCATAGTAGGCAAGTCATTTGACGATTACCTTCGCAATGATCTATTACGTTCTGCGGTAGAACCCCCTCAGTCAGAATAGTTGTCGCCTCCATTGCAAAGCGGATGAACCGCAACGGAGAGCAACCCTATGAGCAAGATCAGCAAGAAGAAACAACCTCGACACGCCGCCGAGTTCAAAGAACTGGCGCTGTCCAAAGCCATGAATCGAGGAAGCCGCACCATTGAGTCGGTTGCCGAGGAATTGGGCATGTCTATAGGCACCCTCAAGGGTTGGCTCAAGACGCGGCCCGCAGCAGGCGCAGGGGTGATCGACGAGCCGTTGCCCAGCGAAGGCTCGGCTGCGGCCTGGACTGCCGCCCAGCGCCTGCAAGCCCTGATGCAGAGCTACGGCTTGGAGGCAGCGGCCTTAAACGCTTGGTGCCGCGAGCACGGCGTGTTCACCCACCAACTCGCTCAGTGGCGCCAGGACTTCGCCAGCACACCCCGCGAATCGCGAGACAGCAAAGTAGAGCTTCGTCATCTGCAAGGCGAACACGAGAAGCTGCGCCAAGAGCTCAACCGCAAGGAGAGGGCGCTGGCGGAGGCCGCAGCCCTGTTGGTGCTTCAAAAAAAGTTCCAAGCGCTGTGGGAGGACGCGGCCAAATGATCCCCCTTGCACAGCGCCAAACCTTGCTGGGTCTCATTCAAGCGGCCCGCACCAGTGGAGCCCGCTTAGCGCAGGCCTGCAAGATCGGTCGGCCTGAGTACGCGCAGCGTGCAACGCTGGCTTCACCCTGATGGCGCCGACGGCGATCAGCGCGAGTCCGGCAAGCGCAAGGCGGTGGAGCCGGCCAACAAGCTCAGCGCTCAGGAGTGCGCAGACGTGATGGCGACCTCAACAGCGAAGAATTCAAAGACCTGCCACCCTCCCAGGTTGTCCCCAGGCTCAGCGATCAGGGGCGTTACCTAGCCAGCGAATCCACCATGTACCGCCTGTTGAAGAATGCCCATCAACTGGGTCATCGACGCCTGCAAGCCGTGCCCCAAAAGCGCAGCAAGCCACGCGCCTTGGTAGCCCGCAGCCCGACCAAGTCTATTGCTGGGACATCACCTATTTGCCCAGCCAGGTGCGTGGTCAGCACTTCTACCTGTACCTCTTCGAAGACCTCTTCAGCCGCAAGATCGTGGGCTGGCAAGTCTTCGACTGCGAGAGCGCGGAGCTGGCTTCCCAGCTGCTGCCGATATCTGTGAGCGCCAAGGCATCAGCAAGAACCAGCTCACGGTGCATTCCGACAATGGCTCACCCAGCGAAGGGGCAGACCATGTTGGCCGCCCTGCGAGGTCCAGGCGTGGCCCACACCCGCAGCAGGCCTGCGGTCAGCAACGACAACCCTTACGTCGAGTCCATCTTCAAGACCTTGAAGTACCGCCCCGAGCTGCCGCTGCACGCCTTTGCCGACCTGCTCAGGCAAGACACTGGTCACCGAACTTGTGGATTGGTACAACAACCAGCATCGCCACAGCGCCATCGGCTTGTGACACCCAACCAGCGTCACGAGGGCCAAGATGAAGCACCGCTGAACCAGCGCCGCCTACAGCCTATGAAGCCGCTCGTCGCGCTCACCCCAACCGCTGGTCCGGAAAGGCCTGCCATTGGGCGCACACTTCAAAACCGTTCACACTTAACCCTGACAACGCCACCACCCACAACTCACCTGCCACTCAGAAATCAACCTGATTTACACCCTTCAGGCGACATCTATGTTGACAACGACCGAGAACGGCAATTGGAGATCCTCAGTGAAGCGCTGAACCAGTTCAGAAAGCTGGCACTCCAACCTTGCCAACACAGTGCCAGATCTGCCAAGAGCCGCAGCCCTGAGCAACATCCTGATTCACGCCTATGCTAATGTGGACCCGAGCATAGTGTGGTCCGTGGTCACCACGCAGTTTTGCGGCCTTCCGGCCGCAGCTGATCTGCTACTTGAACAAGCGGAGCCTCCCCTCAGCCCTGTAAATCGTTCCGAAGGGCACGCCACCCGCGCCACCACATCGATGATGTCTCAACCCCTCTCCACATTGACACGCCAGTCCGTTCTTGCTGCGCTTGATCTGTTCTCAGCGTCTGGGTCGGGAGCGCTTTTTGGAGCAGTTTGGCTATGGTGTTGCACGAGGCTACTTCGTTCGCCATCCGGTCAGCGGGGTGCTGTGCGACTCCAAGGCCATTGTGGGGGTGGCTTATGGACTTCAACATCCAGCACAAGGCGCACTCCGCGCTGATGATTTTTCTGGAGGAGTAGCGACTGTCGTCAGGCTACTGCGGCAATTGAACTTTGAGGTTGTGGACCGGATTCCCGGGAATCCTGCCGAAGAGCTCAAGGATCGCCGACTTTGAACCCGCGAAGAGGCGGAGGTTGATGGTCGGCGATGTATCTGCAAATGTTGACCTTGGAGTTGACCGGCCAGTCCTACATCAAAGCCCGCGCGCCGCAAGGCGCTAGTTCCATTGCTCCATGGGCGTTCTGACAGGCGCCATCGAATGCAAGCACCGCAATGTCAGCGCCACCATGATGCGCATGGGTTTACCGCGCATCCGAGGCTACTTGCCCGCCGAGAATGCTGAATCCGAGATGTTGACGGATGTCATCGCTCGCTTGCTAGACCTCTCACCTGACTTGGAGCGTGCCGCCGAAGCAGCAGTCAACCAGCCAGCCGTTGCCAATGCCCCCGCCGACTTCACGGGGGTACTTGCGCTCCCACCCACGCGCACATTGCGTGCGCAAGAGCCGCACGCCAACTACTTGAGCCCCTCCCATCAAGCGCGACTACCTGAGCGCGAGACTCGCAATCACACCTTAGGTTTGGCTGGGGAGCAGTTCATCGTCAGTCGGCCGAGCGCTGGCGGCTCTTGAAACTAGGATTGGGTCAACTCGCAGACCAAGTCAAGCATGCCTCCCGTGACTGACGGTGACGGTCTGGGCTATGACGTGGTGTCCTTTGCGCCGGATGGGGAGAGGCAGGATCTGGAGGTGAAGACCACAGCCTTCAGTGAAGAGACACCCTTCTATGTGACAAGGAACGAACTGGCCTTTGCCCGCAGTCAACCAGAGCGATTCAAGCTATGCCGAGTGTTTGATTTCCGAGTGAGTCCTCGCTTCTTTGAACTGACCGGCCCTGTTGAAGATCACTTTCACCTCGATCCTGCCACCTGCAGGGCAACGCTTGCATAGCCACTCTGAAGATCATGAAGTGTCCCTTCTGCGAACTGCCCCCCGAGCGGATCTTGACGAGTAGTCCAGAGGGGCGGGCGACGCCTGACGCCTATCCTGTGTCGCCAGGGCACACGCTCATCATCCCTCGACGGCATGTCGGTTCATTTTTTTGAACTGAAAGCGGATGAGCGCCAAGGGCTGATGGCACTGCTGGATCAAGCGCACGAAGAACTGGACTCCAGCCATGCGCCACAGGGCTATAATCGTCGGCATCAACGACGGATCAGCAGCAGGCCAAACCGTGCCGCACTTGCACATCCACCTGATTCCAAGATACTTCGGTGATCTGGCTGATCCACGTGGAGGCGTGCGCTGGGCTATTCCGCCAAGGCAAAGTATTGGTCATGAGTTCATCTGACAGCGCCAACATCCGTCAACTCTTCGACAGCTTGAAACGGGCACCCAGCACAACAGGCAGATACGCACCACACAAGCCACTCCTGCCGTTGCTGGCACTCGCGCGCTTGCAGCACGGGCAAACAGGACCATTTGCCTTTGCGGAAGTGGAAGAGACACTTCGTCAATTGCTGACGGAGTTCGGCCCCTCCAACGCGCGGAACACGCGCCATCTACCTTACTGGCACCTGCAATCCGACAGTGAAGGAAGGCTATGGCAATTGAGTCTTCCCAGCGTGCTGGCGCACCACCCAAAAGGGCAGGCACCGGCCTTGTCCCTTTTGCGCAACCCAGAGGTCACGGGCGGGCTGCATCAGGACGTGGAGCAGGCACGGAGAAACAATCCCGCGCTGCTGGTGGAGATGGCTCGACTACTGCTTGACGACACCTTTCCCGGAAAGTCTGCACGATGACACCGCCAGCCCATGAGGCCTGAACCTGACACCGCAGACACTCACCGTTGAGGAGGCGCCTGAAGCCTATGACACAACGACAAAGCGCCGCCGAGATAGAGCGTTTCGAGACCAAGTTCTTCGTGACATACGAATATCGATGCCGGGTGTGCGGATTCGACCCAGGCTGGGACATGTACCCGCCGGATTGAGGTGCGGCACACATTCAATGGCACAACATTGGTGGCCCTGACATCACGACTAACGGGCTGGCGCTCTGCTCCTTGCATCGCAAGCTGTTTGACCTGGGAGCGTTCACGGTAGCGCCCGAGTCACCAAAGGTGGTGTTCAGTGAACATGCGCTGGCTGGAACTCGGGGCCTTAGCGGTGAGTTACAGCATCATGGTAAGAGACCTGCTGCACCCATTGGAGGCCGATGCGTTGCCGGCGCCAGGGTTCTTGCATTGGAACTGGACCAACGTGTTCGCCGGAAGCGCGAGGGCTCAGGTGAGCCAACCTGAGGAGGGCAAGACGAAGCCGCCTAGTGCAGGACAGCGAATCGGCTCTCTTGAGCCCCTCAACCCTGTGGACAATGCAGCAGCTTTAGTTCCGCACGCATCACCATACCCACCCCACCCGACACCCTCGCCCACCTCAGCCAACGCCTGGCCGACTTTGCCCAAGAGCGGGACTGGGCGCAGTTTCATTCGCCCAAGAACTCGGCCTCGGCCTTGTCGGTGGAGGCGGGGGAGTTGCTGGAGCTGTTTCAATGGCTGACGGAGGCGCAAAGCCGAGCGCTGAACCCAGAGCAGCTGGCCAGGGGTGACGGATGAGATGGCGGATGTGCTGCTGTATTTGGTGCAACTGGCCAACACCCTGCAGGTGGACTTGCCCACTGCGGCGCATGCCAAGATCACCGCAACCGTGCAGCGCTATCGGTGGACAAGGCCAAGGGCCGCAGCACGAAGCACGATGCGCTGTAACCCCAAGCCTGGCTGTCGATTGTGATCACCTACCAAGCCGACAAGCGCGAGTTTCTGGGGCACACACGCTACGGAGACATTGAGCAGATTCTTCTGAAGCAGGCGCAGAACGTTGCAGGGCACGGTGTCGGGCCATATCAAGTCACGGCGTGGAAGCACTCTTTGATGGAGATGTTCAAGGTACTTGACGATGACGACATCCCCGACGACGCTGGCGTGGCCATTGAGTACCAACTGCTGCAAAGCGCCAAGCGGATTGACTTTTGATCACGGGGCAAGACGCACAGCGCCAGCCCAAGGTGGAGAACGTGGAGTTGAAGCAGTGGTCCAGCGCCCGCCTCAGCGACAAAGACGGCCTGATCTGGGCGCACCGGGGCGGCCGCAGCGGTGAGACAGAAGGCCTGCACCCCAGCCACCAGTCGTGGTCTTATGCGTCTTACCTGGAAGACTTCAACACGGCCGTGCAAGAAGGCCCCATCGGCCTGCAGCCTCAGGGCCTACTTGCACAACTACCCGCGCGACGGGCAGATTGACCACCCGAGCTACGCCGCCCACCATGGCCCGCGCGCCGCTGTTCTTGGCCCAAGAGAAGGCCGTTGCAGCGCTTCATCCGCGAGCATGTACAGGCGACCAGCGCCACACGCTTTATGCGATTGAAAAACGGGCGCATCAAGCCCTCTAAGGTGTTAGGGGATGCGGTGGGCGCACCTGCTGCAAGGCAAGCCCGAGTTTGTGCTGCTGGACGACCAGAAGGTGGCTCGATGAAACCTGCTTGCACTTGGCCCTGCAGGCCGAACAGCGCAAGCAGGTCGTGATCGTGCGTGGCGGGCCAGGCACGGGCAAGTCGCTGGTGGCGCTCAACCTGATGCGGCAGCCTGCTGCAACGCGAGCTGCATGAAGTTGGCGTCTCCAAGACGCGGCGCCGCGCGCGGTGTGGCGCAGCGCGGCTGACAGGCACGATGAGCAAGACGCGCTAGTACACCTGTTCAGGGCTCTGGCAGCTTTATGGCCGCAGTGCGCCGACAGCCACGATGTGCTGATCGTGGACGAAGCCCACCGCCTGAATGAAAAGCAGTGGCCTTCTACCGCAACCAGTGGGCGAGCATCAGGTCAGAGCGAGCGCGATGCAGGTCGCGCGCTGCAGCATCTTTTTTGTGGACGACGACCAGCGTGGTCACCGTGGACGACGTGGGCGACAGCCAAGCCTTTGCGGGCAGTGGGCAGAGCGCTTGGGTGCCGCAGGTGACTGAGCTGGACAATGGCATCGGCAGTCCCTGCTGCAGTGGCTCAGACGGGCGTCACTTCGGCGTGTGCTGGATGATGCGCTGGAGATCCGCAGCACCGCCAACCTCAGCGTTGGATACGGCTGGAGTACGACCTGAGCGTGGGTGGAGGAGGCCCAGCCGAGCTGCACCGACTGATTGAGCAGAAGAATGCTAAGAACAACCGCTGGCGCGTGGTGGCGGGCTACTGCTGAACCTGGCCCAGCAAGAAAGACCCCGGAGGCCCGGGACATTGAGAGCGCTCCTGAGCTTCATCTACCGCCGCCGCTGCTGGAACTCCGAGCAAGGATGGCAGGCAGCTTTGCGGATCATGGCCCCGACTCTCGTGGCCGAGGTGGGCCGCATCCAGCACCTGCCAGGGTCCTGGAGCTGGACCAAGTGGGTGCGGATCATCGGACCAGACCTAGCGCTGCGAGGAGGTAATCGCATCGCCAGGGCAGATGTGAGCCAGCAAGGCCCGGCTCAGACCAATCGGTGAAGGGGGCCGAAGTCGCGCGCCAAAGCGGCCCCGCAAGAGGCACGCGCAGAGCTGGCTGCACCGCATCATCAAGGAACACGTACCGCACGCCGATGATGACACGCTACGGCTGAGCGGGCTGCTTTGTTTATTGTACCTGATGCGGGCACTGGCAAAGCGCGACCTGCGCAGGTGCCCACCCGATAGCTCCCTGCTCCAGCCAACTGAAAATAACACTTAGATGCCTGAGGGCTTGCAGGCGCACCCTCCGCCCCTCACAATTACGGTGCCAACGGATTCTTGCCTCATGTAGAAGCAGCGGTCTGGGTGAGCAACTGCTGAGCGGGGCAGTGGCAACACCCAGGATCCCGGGTGGTTTACTTGAGGGTGCTTGCCGCCGGTAGTTTTCAGCGACGTTCAATGCCTGGAAGACGAAGCCGAAGCTGGCTCGCACCACCGGATTCTGGGCTCTACCCTACAGCCCGACCTGTTCGTGGCCCAGGTGGTGGGCGGTGCTGGCACGGCCAGGACACGGCGCCATGCCCTCCTCCAGGCGAGAACTGCCGCATCCCCAACGGCGCTGGCGCTTGTTCCGGGCCAACCCTCGGGGCACCCGCAACGGCAAGGTGTGTGGCGGCCGAGCAACTACAGCATCGACTCGCCCCGACACCGGTGGCCGCTACACCGTGAAGGCCTATCACAGTGACAAACAGCCTCAGCCCCGATGGCGAGTGGCTGAACACCCGCATTACTTGAGACCTGACACCACCACCAAGCCAGGAGTTCATGGTATCACCCCCGGTAAGACGTGACGCGGGTGAGGGCAAGGCGGAGCAGCAGGTGGTGTTGCGGAGCCCGCTTCTCCAGTCCTGACTGCGTCCTTCTGGGGTCACTCTCATGGCTGGGAGAGGTGAATGCACCTGAGCAGACTTCAGCAGGTGACAGTGTCTGATGGCCAAGCTTAGTGGGGTGCGCGGTGTCAGATTTGCTGGCTTTACGTATCTGGGCCAACTGTACAGTCCAGGGAGCTCCAGCCATGGCGGTCTGCAGCAGGGTCATGGGTGCCCTGACTGTGTTGAGCAGGCGGAGTGCTGAAACCTCAGGGGAGGGAGAGGAGGAGGCCAGCCTGCTTCACAGGGCCTTGTGCGGCTGATGCTGACCTGTCCCGCCTGAAGCGGCTCAAGTGGGCTGAATGCTACCAGCCTGCATGATGAGCTTGGGGCGCTGCTTAGGACAGGCTTCTGAGCGGGTGCCTTTTCGAGGCCACGCCCTTCTGACTTGGCTTTCATGGAGGTCACCAGGCTCGGTGCTGGCCCAGGTAAGAAGGCATCTTCTTTCAGCGAACAAAAGAACTGACTGCTCTCAATAAAAGTGCGCGATCAGGCGGCTTGGCTGCCAACATGTACGGTTGTGCTGTTCGAGCTTTCGGCAGGAGGTTGAAACTGAGTCACAGACGACGCAAGCGTCCATTTCGGGCGTCGAACAGCTTGAGCGTCCAGTGCTATTAGGCAATGTCAGAGGTGTTCTTGCCAGCGTGCTGGTATATTGAAATTGCGCGCGGGCAGCGGAATGCCGAGCTTCATCAACGCCTCCTGCCATTTTGGTCAGTGTCGTGGCTGGCGGAGAGCCGCGCCGCAACACCACCCGGCCAAACTGAGCGACTACGCGCAAGGGCGCATTCCAAGATTTCAGGCGGAAGTGGCCACGGTCCTACCCAGCACGGGCTACGCGGCTATCTCGGTCTTTATTGCACCTCTTATGGCCTTTATTATTGTTTGTTTGACGGCGGGTGGCCTCACAGAGGGAAGGATCGGCCTTCTGGTATGTACAAGGTGTTCAATTAAATCTATTCAGAGCCACACCAATGAAAATTAATTGCTGGACATTGCCATCTCTTCCACTGCTCGAAGAAAAGACAATGCTGTTGAGCTGCATGCGCTAAGTACGCCGGACAGAGGCATCAGCCATCCATCACGGTGACAGCGCGGCCTTCATGGCAGAAGTGCTCGGGGATTTTGCTGTCTGATCTTCTGCAGCTGTTTACGGTGCAGCTCCAGGGTGATCTTGGATTTGAAGGATGGAAGAAGTTTGCTTTCCAGCCCCGCACCTGGCGGCGGGGAAGGCACAGGGCCGGGCGCCGACTTAATTGGGGGCCTCCTGACTGGGCCCCAAATCTTTGGGCCCT
>JAXHNT010000083.1:0-15888 GCA_034520165.1 Ideonella sp. | reverse complement strand
GGTGTACTTCGTTCCAGTTGCGTATTGCTGGTTGTCCAGGTCCACCGCCTGCGCAGCGCTGGTGGACAGCACCGTGCCTGCCGCGTTCACCAAGCGTGCGGTGTAAGTCCAGTCGCTGGTGTGGGTGGCGTTGTCCACGGCCGTCCAGCGCAGGCCGTCGGAGCTGACCACGGCGTCGATCCACACGCCAGGCTTGTCGGAGCTGGAGACCTGCACCTTCATGCCCGCCGTCAGCAAGGAGCTGAGCTGACCGTACACAGCGCGGCCCGCATCACCGTCAGCCGTCACCCAGGTTTGACCAGCGGGGACAACGTCACCGGAATCTTGGTTCATGGCCAAGATGCTGACCATGGGTGTGGCGAAGGCGCGCACCGTGGCGACATCGTCAGTGCCGATGGGCGAGAAGTTGCCGTCGAACACCACGCGGTCTTCGGCGATGGGCGAGACGTTGTTGGAGATGTCGGTGACCCTGGCCGTGACGATCAGGTTGGCCCCGGCGGCGGGCAGGGGGAAGGCGTCTTGGAAGCTGATGCTGCCGGCCGTCAGGTCGGCTTGCACGACGCGCTTGCTGACGCCATTGCCGGCGTTGTCCTGCACTTCCACCAAGTCGCCCACACGGATGGTGTTGGGCAGGTCGATGCGGATGTCTACGCGGGTCGCGCCGGCCAGCTCGTTGCGGGTCAGGGTGCCATCGTTGTTCTTGTCGTCAACAATGTTGACGGTCACGGTGGGCGCCGCCAAGTTGATGGTGGCGCTGTCAGTGCCCGTCGGCGAAGCGTTTCCGGCGGGGTCGATGACGGTGGCGGTCAGGGTCACGGGGCGGCCATCGGCAGGCACCGGGAAGGCGTTGTCCAGGGTGACCGTCTTGGCGGCAATGTCGGCGGCACTCAGTGTGCGCTCGACCTTGTTGCCGTCTTGGTCAACCACGACCAGCTTGTCGCCGGCTTTGGCGTCAACCCGAGAATATCCCGATACGGGCATCGACGCCACCGGCTGCATCGAGTTCAGCCTTGCTGATGCGACCGTCGTTGTTGGTGTCGGTGGTCAGGGTCACGGTGGGGCGACCTGCGGCCGTGGTGTCCACCACGGCGCTGTCGGTCCCTGCCGGCGAGGCCACGCCGCCCGGAGGGGTCAGGGGTGGCAGACCACCGTCAGGGTCTGGCCATTGGCCGGCATCGCAAAGGCGTCGGAGAAGGTCACCTTGCCAGCGGCAATGTCCAGCCGCCGTCAGGGGGCGGCCGGTCAGGTTGCCGTCTTGGTCTGCCACCTTGAGGACATCGCCCACCTTGGCACCTTGGGGCAAGGTGATGACCACATCGGCGCGGGCATTGACTTCGGCCGCATTGATGAAGCCGTCGTTGTTGGCGTCGTCAGTCAGTTGGACTACCGGCGCACCCAGGGGCGCATCGGGGGTCACGTTGATGCTGTAGGGCGCGCTATTGGCCGCTGCGCCGTCAGGCGCTGTGGCGCGAACGGCCAGGTTGTGGATGCCGTTGGTCAGTGGGTCGACGGGTGTCAGGGTCCAGTTGCCGCTTTGGTCGGCGGTGGTCTCACCAATCTTGGTGGCACCGTCATAGACCTCAACCCTGGCACCCGCTTCGGCGGTCCCCTTCAGCGTGGGGCGGCTGTCATCTGTGTTGCCGCCATTGGCCACATTGCCTTGGTTGGCGCCCACATCGTCGATCACGGTGGTGATGGTCGGGGCGGTCATGCCGGCAGTCACGGACAAAGTGACCGTCCCCTTGGTGACCAGCCCTGCAGCGTCAGCAACGGAGTAGGTGAACGTGTCGGTACCCACAAACCCCGCCTTGGGGGTGTAGGTCAGGGTGCCATCGGCGCCACGGGTGAGCGTGCCATTGGCCGGCTGGCTATAGCCGTCAGCCTTCAGGGTCAGCGCGCCGCCCTCGGGGTCGCGGTCATTGGCCAACAGCAGACTTTCAGGGGCACTGACAGAAGTGCCCGAACGCAGGCTGGCAAATTCACCTTCGACCACCGGGGCCAAGTTGCCGGCCGGAGGGCAGACATTCAGGTGTACCGTACCCGTGGTCACCCCGCCCTGGCCGTCGCTGACTTCGTAGGTGAAGCTGTCTTGACCGACGTAGTTGGCGTTCGCGGTGTAGGTCAAGGTGCCGTCGGCTGCGCGAGTCAGGGTACCGTGGGCCGGTTGACCCAAAGCGCCGATGGACAAGGTGCCGCCATCGGCGTCCCTGTCATTGGCCAGCAGCATGCTTTGGTTGGCGGTGACGGCCACACCTGCCGTCACAGTGACAAACTCGTCCACCACCACAGGCGCCTGGTTGGGGATGGCACTGCCGCAGGTGACAAAGACCGTCTGGGTGCAGATATTGCCGTTCTGGTCGGTCACGATATAGGTGAAGCGGTCGGCGCCGACATAGCCATCTTTGGGGGCATAGGTGTAGCTGCCGTCGGCATTGGTCGTGATGCTGCCGTGCAGCGGCTGATTGACTTGCTTCAAGGAGATGATCGAGCCATTCAGACCCACATCGTCACCCGTGAGGTCAATCGCTTCAATGCGCTGCGTCTGACCTTGGGCAATCGTGAAGCTCTCATCTTGAGGGCGGATCCAAGATTCGATGGGGGTGATGGGCATGATGTGTCCTGTCGAGAGTTGATCTTGAACCCGCATCTGACAGCCGGTTCACTTGCAAAAGTTACAACTTGATTCTATGAACTGAGACCCATCAAGGGAACCCATCTCGGGCCAATTTGGATCTATTTTTGTGACTTGATTGACAGTTTATGGCCCAAAGAATCCTCTCTGATTTCTTCTCAGAATCAACATAAGCTTTTGTTTTTACTGTTTATTTTTTGATTCCTACACCACAAGAGAGGCCTCCATAGAGACTCTGCCGCTAACTCGCAATTTGCACACGTTCCATAGATGTAAGATACTTTATTACGCAAGAATCTCACGCAAAAGAGAGCATAGCGAGTGTTACAACTCTCGCGGGCTCCTCGCGTCATGGGGGGATCAGTCGCGCACTTCTTTGGCCCGAGGCAGCGTCATCCAGAAATGCGCGCCATGGGGTTGTGCATCGTCTACGCCGACCTGCCCGCCGTGCAGGCGCACCACAGACGCCACGATGGACAGTCCGAGCCCATGCCCTTGGCCCGATGAACGGCCACTGACAAAGCGCTCAAAGACCTTGGTTCTGTGATCAGGCGGGACGCCCGGGCCGTCATCCGTCACCGACAGCTCGACGGTGTTGGACAGCAGCTTCAAGCCGACCTGCACAGCCCCCACCCCCTTTGAGCCGTGATTCAAGGCGTTGTCGATCAGGTTCTGCAGGGCAATGCGCAACAACACAGGGTCGGCGAGGATCTGCGCATCAGCGTGGGGAAGCTTGAGGGTGACGGGCGGCCCAGCTTCATAGTCCCGCATCAACTCCAAGGTCCAAGCCCGCACCCACAGGAGCTTGGTCTGAGGCTTGACGCTGAGCTCACGCCAGCGATCATGGGTAATCAGCTTATTGGCCAGAAAGATCAAGCGATCAGACGCCGTGCGAAGATTGTCCAGGCGTTCCTGCACATCGGTCGGCATCGGTTCATCCAAGATTCGCAGCGCGTCCAGCGTGCTGCGAATCTTGGCCGCAGGGGTTCGGAACTCATACGACGCCAAAGATAAAAGCTCGAGCTGATGCGCCTCAGCGGCCAGGAGCTCCGCGTTGGCGGCACGCAGGGCGACGGTGCGCTCTTGCACCCGCTGCTCCAGTTGCTCGGCTTCTTCCAGCAGCAAGTCATGCAATTGCTCACGCTCGAGTTCGCTGGCGTGTCTGTCGCGCAGAGTACGCCAGGCCAGGTCTCCCAAGAGCGCGAGATAACCGATGAGCAGCACCCACTGCCAAACATAGAGGCTGGAGGCCCCCAAGGGGATCACGCCACTGACGGCCGCGAAGTAGTAAGCAATGCTATAGATCAAGCCTTGCCCGATCAGCCCATAGCGCCGAACATTGGGATGGCCACGCTGGAGTTGAATCAGGATCAGCGGCGCATGGATGAGCGCCATCAGCATGATGATGACGCTCACCCCAAAGCCAGGTTGCAGCCCCAACAACCACACCAGCACAGAGGCCGGAATCGGCGCCAAGGCCAAGGTGGTGAGAAAAACTTTGGCCGAAGGATGAATGTCACCCAAGGAAAAGAAGTCACGTACAAAGAGGCCCGTGGTCGTCACCATGGCCGCAGCAGCCAGGGTGTTCAGCCATAAGCGCGCTTGCACCGACAAGGGTGGTAGCCACTGGTTGAGCATGCCATTGAGCACCAGGAGATAGACGATGCCGCTGACGGCCAGCATCGCCCAACTCAAAAACTCACGTTCGCGCGTGGTCGCCGCCAAGGCCAGCACGGCAATCAACATCAACACGGCAGCGGTGGTCAAGACGCCCAGCAGCAGCCCGTCTCGGCGCAGCGCTGCGTCGCGCTGGCTCGCCGACTCCAGACTCACCGCCGCCGCCGCCGCCACCCCAGGCTCGACCCGAATGCGCAACATCACGGTGGAGGTCCAACTGAGTTCATCCGTGAGCACAAAGTGTGATCTGCCGGCCGTCCCCACGCGCTGCGCGGCAGGCACCGCCAAACCGGTGGAGCCCACCTTCACCGGGCGTCCGGCCACGTCCACGCGATAGAGGTCAACCCACTGCAACTGCGGTGGGTCCACGGACAGAAAACGCAAGGCACCGGGGTAGGGCGCACGAGGCAGCTCCGCCATCAACCACAAGTCTTCATCACTGAAACCGCGCCCTACGCCATGCGTCAGCTGGGGCTCAACCCGGCCTGCACGGTACAGACCCAAAGCGACCTGTGCGTCAAAGACATCAGCCCCCTTGGGCAGGGCATAGAGCGACCAACGAGGTGCCTCCGAATCGTGTGCATAGTCTGTCCATGCAACTGCCATGAGCAGCAGCAATGGCAAGAGAACGACCAGTGCAATGCGCGACAAGCCCCTCTGAGCGGAGCGATCAATCGGCATGCTCAAACTCCGACTGGGCTCGCAAGCCCAGGTGAGGCAGGCGCAAATGAAAGCATGCCCCATGCGGGGTGGCATCGCTCACGGCCACTTGCCCACCATGCATACGGGCCACCGCCGCCGCAATGGACAACCCAAGGCCTTGTGACTGATCAGTCCCACTGCTGAAGAAGCGCTCAAAGACCTGCTCTTTGTCGTCGTCAGCAATGCCTGGGCCAGAGTCGATGACCTGGATGTCCACTTGCTGCTGCGACAACTCCAAGATCACCCGAACCATGCTTTGGCCATCGGCACTGTGAACCAGCGCATTGTCAATCAGCGTCTGAAGGGCAATCCGCAAGAGCACCGCATCCGCCCTCAATTCGGCATCATCGACCGGCAGTTTCAAGCGAATGGGCACATCGTCGTCATAGTCGCCAATGACCTCCAACAGCCATTCGCGCGCCCACAGTGAGCGCAGTTGTGGCTTGACCGACAACTCACGCCAGCGGTCATGGGCAATGAGTTTATTGGCCAAAAAGATCAAGCGGCTGGAGGCCGTCCGCAAAGCCCCCAGCTTCAGCGCCACCACCGGCGGCAAGGGCTCGGAGACGCACTCCAGAGCGTCGAGCGTGCCCTTGATCATGGCAGCCGGTGTCCTGAATTCATGAGAGGCCAGCGACAGCAGTTCACGCTGACTGGATTCGGTCAAGCGCAACGCCTCATTCGCACTGCCCAAGGCCTGGGCGCGATCATTGACCCGTAACTCAAGCTGCGACTTCTCGTGCAACAACATGGCATGCAAACGGTCGCGATCCGCTCTGACGGCTTGCCGCTCATCCATGGCGGCGGTCAACAGATCCAAAAGCAAGGCGAAGCAAGCAACCACCATGGCCACCAACCAGCCATACGCCGTGCCAGAGGTGTAGGGCAGCCCCCCCCGTTCAGCCAACACCTTGATGATGACCAAGGCCATCGCGACCAAGGCAAACACGAGGTAGATGGGGGACTCGATACGGCGGCGGGTCATCTGCGACCCGATACCCACAAGTACCACCATCATCATAACGCCTGCCGCCAATGCTGCCCCCAGCATGGGCGACCAACCCCGCTCCATGGCCACCGCACAGGCGGGCAAGCACATCAAGGCCACCAACTTCATGGCCCAGGTCAACCATGGGGTGTAGCGCTTCAAGCGCAACACCCCTGCGGCCCAGGAATAGAAGGCCCAAAGGGTGGCGGATGCCACCAGCGCGTCCAAGGCTTGGGCCGCCACCGGCGAGCGCCAATCCAGCCACAGTCGCAAGTAACCGTGCCACAACCCCATCAGAGCCACAAAGGTCAGCACCATCCAGGCCAGGTTGAAGGCATATCCGTCGGAGGACCAATAGCGGACCACCAAGGCCAGCGCCAGGGACATCAGGCCAAACAGCACCAGCACGCCCACCAAGAAGCCCTCTATCAACTCACCCTGCTGGTGCCCGCCCATATCCTGCACAGACACCAAGGCGGCGGCGTAGAGCCGCGATTGCACGCGAATCATCCAGGTCGACGCTGTGCGATCGTCAACGTCGATGTCGAACGCTGCCTGACGCAGGGCCAGAGGCCGCAATGAAGGCTGAACCTTGTATCCAGACGCGGCCCTCAAGCGCGGCCTGGACTCTCCTGGCAACACCTGATAGAGGTCCACATGGTCCAACAAGGCCGGTGCCACCGTGACATAGGCCCTGGGAGCCAAGCGCAGGCCCGCTGGCAACTCCAACACCAACCATAGGTCGTGAGCACTGACCCCGTAGCCCACCCCCGGGCCCTTCAGGGTGTCAAATTGGCCCTCACGGTAGTGCCGAAGCGCCTGCACCTCGTCTTGAATCACCATGCCTTTGGGGCTGGCGTGCAAGGTCCAGGGGCGCACCGAGGTGTCGGCATGATGCAAGCCAAAGATGGTGGCCAGGCCGAAGATCAGGCCCAAGAGTGCTAAATTGCGCCCAATTCGGGCCCAACTGTGCACAATAGTCCTCTCCAGCCGGTCGCCCTTGGCTCCAGATGCTGGATACTTTGGCCTGTGTTGCAAAAAGTTACCCCTTTTCTTATGGTGCCAGCAAATCGCACAAGCGCTGAAGTCGTCATTGTCGAAGACGAAGACATCCTCCGCAATGAACTGAGTTTCGTGCTGAGACATCACGGCTTTCGCGTTGCCGCCTACGCGTCCGCCCAAGAGCTTTATCGTCACTTGGCCGTGCGCTCAGCAGGTGCCGTGATCTTGGACATTGGCTTGGTTGGTGAAGACGGTTTGTCGATCTGCACTTATTTGCGCCGCCACGACCCGCATCTGGGCATTGTGTTCTTGACTGCCCGCGGCCTGCGCGATGACCGTTTGCGCGGCTTGGCAGCAGGTGCAGACGCCTACCTGGTCAAGCCTGTGGAGATGCAGGAGTTGATCCTGATCTTGGATCGCTTGCTGGATCGTCGGGCCGTCAGCCAAGGCCAGGGGAGCACCGCATCGGCCCCCGGTGCCGTGAGCTTGGTCGGCGCCGCGCCCTCCGAGGGCGTGATGATGCCCCCCCCTGCTGATCAAGGGATCCTCAGTGGCCTGCCAAGCACCGCAGCAAGTGCGCCTGCGGTCTCAGAACCCCAACCAAGCCACGCTTGGACCTTGCATGTGGGCCTGGGTCAGCTCAAAGCCCCCAATGGCCTGACGCGCAAACTCTCCAACAATGAGCGCACCTTGCTCTATTGCCTGGCGCAGCAGCAAGGTGAGGTCATCAGCGCTGAAGTCTTGTCAGCGCAATTGCAGATCCCGCAAGAAGAGTACGACAAGCATCGCATCGAGGTCATCATCAGTCGCCTGCGCCGCAATATTGAGCAAACGGTGGGCTTGAGCCTGCCCTTGTTTGCCAAGCGTGGCACCGGCTACTGTGTCAAAGACATGGTGTTGGCAGAGTGAGGCTCTTGCCCGCCTGAGGGCACAGTGATGCTGAAGCAAGCACCGCGCGGCTGGGCGTCGGTGACCTCCACATCGCCACCGTGGAGTTGCGCCACGGTCCGCACAATCGACAGGCCCAGGCCATTTCTCAGCGAGGCCTTTGGGCTGAAGAATCGATCAAAGACTCGCTGCTTGAATTCATCCGGCACGCCTGGCCCGTTGTCCGACACACGGAGCCTGACGCCCCTCGTCTCCGCCCTGAGCTGGATGCGCACTTGCGCCTGAGCTTTGGGGGCTTGGTTGAGCGCGTTGTCGATCAAGTTCTGGCAGGCAATGCGCATCAACACCGGATCCACACGCACCCACACGGGCTCAAGCGGCAGGTCCAGCGACAAAGGCAGCCCGTCTGGATAGTCTCCCAGCACATCAATCAACCAAGCCCGCAGATCCAACACCTCACTGTGGACCTGCAATGAACGCTCACGCCAACGGTCATGCTCAATCAAGCGGTTGGCCAAGAAGGTCAGCCTGCGGGCCGCCGCCTGCAAGTGGTCGAGGCGATCTTGCATCACGCTGGGAATGGGTTCCCGCAGGTACTCCAAGGCGTCCAGTGTGGTTTGAATGGCCGCCGCTGGTGAGCGGAATTCGTGCGACGCCATGCTCAGCAACTCACGCTGTTGCACCTCGGCGCGCTCTAACTCCTCATTGGCTTGCACCAGGGCGGCCGTGCGTTCCACCACTCGTTGCTCCAACTGCGCTTTCTCATCAAGCAGCAAATTCTGTAAATGAATTTGTGCCTCCCGAGCCAAGCGCCGCTGCAACAGAAAACGGCTCACCAGTTCTCGCAACAACGCCAGATCGCAAGCCGCCAATGCGTACTGCCAGGTGTAGAGCGACAGGTGCGTCACCGGCACCACGCCCACCTGCAACAGCAAAAAGGGAATACCACTGAGCGCGAGCAACAGCACCACGAGGCCATAGCGGCGCGCCAAGGGATGCCCCCGCCACATTTGGCAAGCCACCCCCACGGTGAACAACACAATCAGGCCAGCTTGGGTGAGCCGAATCAGCGCCGTACCCCACCCCTGCCAGACCGAGACAACCGCGATGGGGGCTGCCGCCAACGCCAGGAGGTTGATCACCCTGGGATAGTGCGGATGCAGGGCCTTGAAGTCCAGAAACTGCGCACCGAAGGCCGAGACGGTCCAGATCATGATCACCACGGTGATCCAGAACACATAGGCATGAACCTCATAGGGCATGGTCGGCAGGTACGCGACAATCAGCCCGTGGACATAGGCGATGTAAATCATGCCTGACAGCGCTTGTCCGGCCCAGAGCAAGAACTCCCCGTCACCCGCCACCCGCCAAGCCAGCAACGAGGCGACCAAGGTCACCACGGCCAAGCTCAGCACACACCCCAACAAGAACACTTCCTGCTCAGCCGCCACATGATGTTGCGCCGCCGTTTCCACCTTGACGATTGCCAACGCGAATTGGCGTGCGCTGACCTTGACCAACACGGTGGGGGAGAACTCGGGCTGCTTGTCCAGCACAAACTTCGGACCGCGCGCCACCATGGGCCATTCAGCGCGAGGCACCTGCAAGCCCGCCGCGCCCATGGGCAGCGCTTGACCCGACACCGTCAGTCGATAGGCCTCGACATGCGGCAGGGTCGCAGGCAGCACGGTCAGCACGCTGCCCGCAGCGCGCATCACGTCCTGCGGCAGTTCTACGGCCAACCACAGGTCGCCAGCTTGATATCGGTTGACACTGTGCCCCGGCAGCACTTGGAACTGCCCGGCTTGATACACGGCGGCCGCTTGATCGGCATCCGACAACACCAGACTAGGGGGTGCCGCCTTGAGCGTCCAAGGCGTTGTAGGCTTGTGGTCCGCAGAAACTGCCCAAGCGACAGCCAACACGACGACCAGCACAATGGCGCCCCACAACGCCCCAAGTCGCGCCTTGCTTCTTCTTAGATCCACTCGACTGCCCACTCCATCCTCACCATGCGCTCCTTGCCCACCGAGCCACGCACCATGAATGTCTTCTTGGTCGAAGATGACGATGTTCTGCGCGAAGCACTCCGTTTTGTGCTCGAACAAAACCAATATGCCGTCACCCCTGTCGCCAGTGCCGCTGCACTCTACCGCCAAATGGCGGTCCAGAACGTGGACGCTGTCATCCTGGATGTCGGCCTAGAAGGCGAAAACGGCTTCACCATCTGCGAGTATCTCAGGGCCCACAATCCCCACCTAGGTATTGTTTTCGTGACGGGCATGACCGCCCCCGACGATCGGTTCAAAGGCTTATCGTGCGGCGCCGATGCTTATTTGACCAAGCCCGTCGACACGCGAGAGTTGCTGTTGATCCTGGCCCGTATTCAAAACCGTTGGCTGGCCCGGGCGGCCGAGTTGACACGCCTGTCCGGCGCTCGTGCACCTGAGCTGCCCAGCGCGGCCACGCCGAGCACCACGGCATCACCTTCCCCGACGCCCTGGACGCTGCGCATCGCCTCGGGCCTGCTCCAAGCACCAAACGGCCAAACACGCCGAGTCTCCAGCAATGAACGCGCATTGCTGTACGGCCTGGGTCAAGCGGGAGGAGAGCCGCTGTCTGCAGAAGCCCTGGCCAAGCTTCTAGATTTCGAGGTGGATGACGGGCACCGCCATCGCATTGAGGTCATCGTCAGCCGCTTGCGCCGCAATGTCGAGCAATCCACCGGCATGCACCTACCGCTGATGTCGGTGCGGGGAACGGGCTACTGCGTTCGAGACCTGTCCTTGCTGGACTAGGGGGCTGTTAACGCTTGAGGTCGCGGAAAGCCGCAAACAGCCAAGAGCGCATGCCAATGACCAAGGTGTAGGGCCGCTTTTGATCAGCCGACAGCTTTTGGTCCGCCAGGTGCTGCTGCGCAAAGTCTTGGGCGACCCGCTGAAGTCGCTCATTGAACAACTGAGCGAGGCTGCGTCCAATCTGCCCGTGCACCAAGGTCAGCATCTCGCCCTCGCCGTCAAAGCCACCGCTGTAATAGTCGCCCACCACTTCCTCGCGGAAGAACTGCATCACAGGCCCATGAGGTCGCCATCGAAAACCCTTGGCCACCTTCAGCCGATAGCGGTTCATGGGCCGCAGTTCGATGATGCCCAGGTGATCCAAGCGGACCAAGTACTTGATGGCCTCCGCCTCGGTCATCCGATAGTTGCTGATGACCTGATCCAGCGTCCATTGGCTCAGGCAGCAAATGGCCATCAACAAGAGCTTGCGATCGCCGATCACCGCCTTCTCTTGCTCCAGGGTCAGTTCGCGGCGCAGTGGCTGGGCGTCGGCCACTTTGCGCGCCAGATCCGCAAAATCCATGCGCAGCACACGGCAGATTTCATCCACCCGAGACAGCGGCATCTCGGCCTGAGCAAACATGCGCTTGATACTGGATTCCGCCATGCCCAGCTCTTTGGCCAGCACAGCATAGGTGATGCCAGAAGTCTTTAGCTCCGCTTTCAGAACATCGATCAGGGCGTGAGTGGTGGACATGGAAGCAACAAGAGCCAAGGTCTCTGCATTCTCACTGAGACGGTGGGGCGGCCTTGGCGCCGCCCTTGATGACACGTGGGCGGTCCCACAGCACCAATGAGCCATCGGGCACATCAAAGGTCACCAAGGCGCCGGGGCCTACATGCACCCCATGGCCAATGCGCACCGGCCCCAGCACCCGCGCGCCAAAGGCAAGCACCACATCGTCGCCCGCCACGGCATAGCCCGGCCCGGCGCCAATGTCATCCACCCCGAAGCCGCCGCCAAAGCCGCCATCGCCTTGAATGGTCATGCGCGCGCCGACTTGGCCGAAGACGTACACACCGGTGGCATGGGCGATCAGGGCCGCCGGGCCAATCGAAGAGGTCGGTGGCAGCTCAGCCCGTGTCAGGTACATGGCCATCAGGGCTATCAAGCGGGCCGGGAAGTTCCAGCCCCCCAAGAGCAAACGCCGTGCGATGCGGTGCCAAAACAAGGCCTGAAAGCCAGGGAACAACGCAAAGTAGCACTTGTGCAAGCGCGAGTGCGGTTTGCCCAAATGCGTGGCCAGGCGGTCCAGATCGGAGCCCACCAATTTGAATGTCCCCGACCATGTTGCGGGGTTCCACGCTTGCGCTGACGCGTCCACCATATCTGCCTTGTTCAGCCCCGCAGGAGGGGGACTTGGGCTCACCAACTATGAGCGGATTCTAAAGACTCAGCGGCGGCCGCACAGGCCAAAACTGCACGCAAATTGACTGCCTGAAGAGGGCCATACGCGCCACCGTAACGCCCTTGCAGAGCGAGCCGTGGCGCGGGCTTCGACCTCACTCAATTTCTTTCACAAAAGCCGTCAGATTGGCCAGCTCGGTGGCCGTGAGCGTGAGGTTGAGCTTGGTGTGCGCGCTGATGGCGGCCTCCAGTGTCGGGGCAGACCCATCGTGCAACCAAGGGCAAGTGTTCCAGGCGCCTTTGAGGGTGGGCACATCCAAGCCCGTCAGCAGTGCGCCCAGGCGTTGGCCACTGCTGGCCTTGAGCGTACCCACATCGTGCAAGCTGCCGCCAATGCTGTTGGTGTATTGAGTGGCCGGGGTATGGCAGGCCACGCAGTCCTTGCTGGTGAACAGCGCTTGGCCCAATTGCGCCGCTGGTGACAACACCGTGGCCGAGGCCCGCGCCGGGCTGGGATCGACCTGAGTCAGTGAGTTGACATAGGCCGCCAAACGGTCCAGGTCGGCACTCTTGCCGGCCTTTTTGTCGCCCAGGGGTTGAGCGGTGCTGCCAGCGTTGAAAGCTGCATCGGACATCAAGCCCGTGCCACCTGCCAGGGTCCGGATCTGGCCTTCGAAGTCCTGAACCTCGTCAAAATTGCCTGTCCAGTGCAGCTTGCCGAAGCTGGCGCCCATGCGGCCGCGCAGGGTTGGCGTGTTGCGCAAGCCTTCGCCGGCATGGCTCAAGTCCCAGGTGCGGCCGTCGCTGCCGCCATCGGTGTGGCAAGACGCGCAGCTCATATAGCTGTCTCGCGCCAAACGCGGGTCCTTGGCATCGTAAAACAAGCGCTTGCCCAGTTCGACATCGCCCGTCAGCGCACTGGCGGGCACTGCAGCCCAGGTGGCTTTGACCGTGGCTCGGCGTTGGCCGAAATCAAGCAGCGGCGCGAGGTCTATGACGCTGACGCTGCGGCCCATGAAATTGAACACATAGACCAAACGGCCATCGCGGGAAGGCACCACGGCCTGCGGCGCCAGACCAACGTCCACACGGAACAATTCCTCCCCGGTTTTGGCGTTGAGCACCGCCAGCTCTCGGCTGGTCTCCAGCGTCACAAAGCCCAGCAGTCCTGTGGGATTGAAGGCCGCCGCCGAGGCCACGCTTTCATCAGGCGACAGCACCATGGGGCCCAAGTAGTTCGGCACACCACGGCTGGAGACGGCAGTGTCGAGCGCGGTGCTGTGCTTCAGCACAATGGTCTTCAGGATGCTGTTGTTGACCAGATCGACGGCCACGACTTCGGCGCCGCCCTGGCTCACGTTGACGGTGCCTGTGTCCTCACCTGACTGCACCGGCGTCACAAACTTGGAGACGGCCATGTACAGACCGTCGCCCTTGATCGCCAGGTGGCGCGGTGCGCCGCCAATGGCCATGAACTCACCCAGCGCCGCATTCGCGGTGCGGAAGCGCGCCACTTGCCCCGTTCCTTCCAGCGCCACATAGCCGGTCGCGCCGTCTGGGCTGAAAATCAGCCCATGCGGCTGACTGCCGCGCGGCAAGGTCACCGTGCGAACAATCCGCAAGGTTCTGGCATCGATGAGTGAGACCGTGGCGGAGCGCTTGTTGACCACACCAATGGTGCCGTTGAAGCTGACCGCCACCGCTCTGGGCTCTTGGCCCACGCTGATGTCTACTTTGGTACCGGTGCTGGTGGTGTACGCCGAGACCTTGTTGTGGTCCGGGCTGACCACCCAGAGCCGGTCGCCGCCGCTGCCTCTGCGCTCCAGCGTCATGGCCGAGGAAGCGCGACCCACATAGTCCACGATGGGACCCTTAACCATCTGCATGAAGGAGTAGGTCGATATCAAGCCGACCCGATTCTTCATGGACACCACCACGGTGTAGACCCCTGGCTGGCTGAAGCTGTGCTGCACCGGCTGATTGGCGCCAAAGGGCGTGGCTGGCGTGCCATCACCAAAGTCCCAGCTCACCTGGGCATCCGCCACGGTCAGCGTGGCACTGAAGGGGGTGACCACACCCGCGCTGTTGGCGGGTGTCGGAATCTGACCGACCACATCCACCTTGGCCAGCGGTTCCATCCGAACCGGTGGTGCCGCGACTGTCTCACCCACCGCCATGATGAAGGCTTTGGAGGGCACGCCTTGCTCGTCCACAGCGGAGATCATGTAGTAGCCCGGCGGGGTCACGTTGGCGTTGGGGGCCACAGCATCCAGGCGCCCACCCGCTTGGCTGAAGGTCAGCGGAATGCGGCGCTGACCGGCATTGAAGCCGTGCGTGGTCACCGTCAAGCCCAACATGCTGAGCGACTTGATCTTGGCGTTGCTGGCCATCTCCAGGCTGAAGCTGCCGCCATGCAACACCTTGAAGGCCGTGGTGCCGGTGATGCTGGGGCGCGTGGCCCACACCGAACTGGCCCCGCTTGGCTTGAACAAGTAAGGGGGCAGGAAGATCTCGGCATTCTTGTTGAACACCGGGCCAGGGTTGCCGCCCCCGCCGCTGATGACCGTGCCGTTGGGCAACAGGGCCGAACTGTTGTGATACACCCGTGCCTTGGTCTGCGCCGCCATCAGCGTCCACTGACCCGTGGCGGGGTCCCAGAGTTCGCCGTTCAAGCGTGCATAAGCGCCGTCGTTATTGCCATAGGAGCTGCCGCCGTTGACGAAGACCTTGCCGTCGGGCAATACGGTGGCGTTGAAGAAGCGGCGGGAGCGCTTCATCTCACCAGTCTCGGTCAGCACCGGCGCGCTCGGATTGTTGAAGTCGACGACGGTGGCCGCACTGCTGGCCCACACATGCGTGCCGTCGGCCACCCAGTAGCCATTGCCCCCCATCTGCAGCGCCTTGCCAGGCGCAAACATCACCGCGCTGCTGGTGGACGAGCCCACATTGGGCAGGCTGCGCGTCCCCCCTGCGCCGCCGTTGCCAGACACCGCCCCACCCTTGAAGGTGCTCACGGTGCGGATGGAGCCGCTGCCTGCAGGGTTCAGGGCCCACATCACATCCGACGAGATGCCAAAGACCTCGCCATTGGGCGCGACCCAAGCGTGCGGAAACTCATTGCGCGTGCGGTACATGCCGAACGCATCGGTGCTGTAGGCACCCGTCAGAAACGTCCAGCCCTTGCCGCTGGTGAAAATCTCCGGCGTCAGTGCTGCCAAATGGTTAGCATTTTGCGAAGGCCAAGAACCTTCCGAGTACGGCACCATGCCGCCCAGCAGGATCGGACGACCATCGGCCAACGTGATCATGGTCGAGTACCAACGTGCATCGGCGGTGTCGAAGCTGGTTTGACGCTCGGTGCGATTGGTCTCGGGCGAGTACAAGCCCGACATGAAGGTGCTGGAAGTGCGCCCCCCCACAAACCCGCCAGACCCGCCAGCCGTCAAGACCTTGCCATCAGACAAGATGGTGGCGGAGCTGCAAAAACTATTGATCTGTGTGGTGGTGCTGGTGGAGAAGCGTGTGACGTTGAATACCTTGCCATTCGCCTCGGAAGGGTCCCACAAGACGTTGGCGCCGCCATCCTGATTGCCCAATCCGCCATTGTCTTCATTGGGCCGCGTGCCATAGCTCAAGAGCTAGCCACTGGGCAGGAGCAGCATGTGAATGGCGTTGATCGGCCAGTCCATAGTGGGCAGCCACATGCCCTCGCTGTGTGCGTTGGGTGCTGGGCTGACCCCGGCCAGCAACGGGTCTGGAGGTGGCGTGAGCTGATACCACGTCTCGGCAGCCGCACCTAGGGCTGCATGTT
>JAXHNT010000113.1:0-27697 GCA_034520165.1 Ideonella sp. | reverse complement strand
TACGTATTGCTGTTCCTGGCCCAGCAACTCCAGGCCTCCGGGCGCAACTTGGCCTCTTGGGCGACAGAGATCAAGCCCTATCAGCCCAGCCCCCCAGCACCCACGCCGAGTGAGCCTCTTTAGGGCGCAGGTCCAGCACTCAGAAAATGATTTTCTGCTGGAAATCGGCCGGTTGGCTGTTGGCAGCCGCGCCCACCTGCCCGCAGACAAGCGAGCCGCCTGTTTGAACTGTAGACCGAGAGAGGCGCTCCGAGCGGTGCTTGTGCTCAGCGGCTGACGCCATAGGCATCAGTAGATGTTCGTCTTGGCACAGGCACACCGTCTTGATAGGCTCATGGTCTTGCTTAAGAGCCGGAAACATCGTGCAGATAATAATCTCGATCCTGGCGGCTGGGGCAGCCGTCCTTTGGGTAGGTACCGCCCATGCTCAGGGTATGCCGTCGGTTTCGGTTCAGGCAGACACCGTGATTGCGGATGGTAGCTTTTACAGTGACCCCCCATTTGTGCGAGAGCAAGGCAATGATCTTCGCACCTACCAGGCCAGCACCGGATTGACCAGCCCGACAGGAACCGCCGAGACGAGCTGCACCACCTCGGCGTCTATGGGCCGCTTGAGAACGGCATCCTCGCAAGCGGCTTTCGACAGTGTTTTGGGTGGGAGTGCGAGTTGCAGCACTGATGCGAGCTTCTCCGACTTCGTTGTGGCCAGCGCGCCTGGGTTGGCTGCGGGCGACGCCATTACCTATGAGATCAAGGCCAAATTTGTGGCCTCCAAACCGTCCACCGGGAAAGAGTCCATCAGCATGTGCGTTGGGTTGGGTGACAGTTTTCAGTGTTCTGAGACCTCCAAGCCGTTCAAGCTCAAGCTCCGAACGACCGTTGGAACCGTGCTCCAGGTGAGGGCACAACTAGGGACAAGTGTGCGCGCTGACAGCGAGCAGCGCAGTACCGCTATTGCCTCGACAAAGCTGGTGCGGGTCATCCTTGCTTCACCCACTGCGGGCGCAAATCTGATTGGGACCTCGGGATACCTGTATCGCTGACGCAAACAGGTGCAAAGTCTGGCCTCAAAACAAGGTACTGATCGCATCCACCACATTGAACTGCTCATCCACCACCGGCATCCAGCGCCATTTGTCAAAGGTGGTGCAGGGGTGGGAGATGCCCAGGGCGACGCGGTCGCCGACCTGCAGCGTGGGGGCGCCGTCGGCCAGGCGCAGATAGGCGTGCTGGTCGTTCATGGCGCTCAGGCTCCAGCCCGCCGGTGCCGCTTGGGCCTCACGCGCACCCGCAGGCGCCCAGGCCACGGGCGTGGGCAGGCCCATGTCGATGGAGGCGTCGCGCTTGCCCGCGTTCAAGATCACAAGGCCGGGCTCGGGGCAGGATTGCACCAAGGTCCACACGCGCAGCGCGGCGCGCAGGCCCTCACCATCGGCGCAGCCCATGCGGCGGTTGGCCACATGCACCAGGCGTTGGTAATGGCCGTCGTCATGGGTCAGGTAACAGCCGGAACGCAGCAAGCCCAACACTGGACGTGAGAGCGAGGGCTTGAGAGCGCCAGAGACTTGGTCAAAAAGTGCCGAGCCGCCAGCGGTGATGATCACCTCTTCGTGCTCAAACAGCCGCTCTTCATCACAGCGCTGGGCCAGGCGGTGTACGGCATCGGTCAGGCCGTGGACCAGGGCCTGGTCGGCGGCAGAGTCTCCACTGCCCCACAGGCCTTCATAGGTGGACAGTCCCACCAGGCGCACCGCTGAGCTGGCTTTGGCGGCGCGGGCCAGCGCCAGGGCCTCAGCTTCAGTGCGGCAACCCGTGCGCCCCTGGGCCAAGCCCCATTCCAACAGCACCTCAAAGGGATGGCTCAAGGCGTGTGCGCTGGACGCGGCTTCAATCGCACGCAACTGCGCCAGTGAATCCAGCAAGAAGGGCGCGCGCAAGCTCGGGTGGGCGGCCTGCAGGCCCTGCAGGTGTAGCAGGTCGGCCGCTTGCAACACTTGGTTGGCGATCAAGGCCCGTGGCACGCCGTGTTGCAGGCCCAAGGCCAATTGGTGCACCGAAGCAAAGGTGATGCCCCAGGCGCCGGCTGCCATTTGCGCGGCAAACAGCTCGGGGGAGAGGGTCGTCTTGCCGTGCGGGGCCAGGGCGATGCCGGCATCGGCGACATGCTGTTGCATCCAGCCCAGGTTGTGGTGCAAGGCCTGGCGATGCAGAACAGCCAGGGGCAGCGGAAGATCGCCTGCCAGGACATTCCAGTGCTGATCGGCCACTTGGCTGCGGCGCAAGGTGGGCGCAGTCCAGGGGTAGCCTTTCAGGCCAGGGGCGAACGTGAGAGCATCCATGCTTGAGTTCCATCACAAGGCTCACAATCGCTTGCCTTTGTTGCGAATCGGGTGGCTGTGTAAAGGTTCATCTCGCCTACGCTGTGCAAGATGGAGAAAATATGGAGGTGAATGTGCGACAGTGTGCCGCAGTGCTGGTGAAGGCGCTCCTCTTGGTGGCCTGTGGTGGTGGGAGTGGCGGCAGCGAGCCTGTGGCCCCCGCGCCGCCACCTGCGTCCCCGCTGAGCCGTGCGGACGCCTTCCGACTGGCTGAACAAGCTACCTTCGGCCCGAGTGAGGCCTTGCTCTCCAGCATGACTCAGTACACAGCGGCGGCGTGGGTCAAGGCGCAATTGGCCAGCAGTGGCTCTCGCTACAGCCTGGGGCAGGGCGATGCCATCCACCGCGAAGTGTCCGGCAAAGACTTTTGCAGCCTGCCGGCCTATGCCGGTCCGAACTGCTGGCGAGATTGGTTCTCCACCCAGCCTTTGGCCTGGGATTTTTATCGCAATGCCACCACCCAGCCTGATCAACTGCGCCAGCGGGTAGCGTTGGCCTTGCAGCAGATTGTGGTGGTGAATAACCAGGAAGTTGAGGGGGCATACGGCTTTCGCTTGTATTACAACAGGCTGTTGGACTTGAGCTTCGGCAACTACCGGGACGTGCTGCGCATGGTCAGCCTCTCGCCCGTGATGGGAGAGTTCCTCAACAATGTCAATAACGATACGGCGGCACCCAACGAAAACTTCAGCCGCGAGCTCCTGCAACTGTTCAGCATTGGCACTTGTGAGCTGAACCCAGATGGCAGCTTAAAGGGTGGGGCCTGTGCGGCCAGCTACAACAATGAGCAAGTGCGCGCCTATGCCTATGCCTTGACGGGCTGGACTTACCCAGAGGGCGGACAGTCTGCCAAGAACTGTCGGCCCAAGGGCGCGAACTGCCGCTACCTGGGCGGTGACATGGTGCCCCTGCCGCGCTTGCGTGATGAAGCGGCGCGCACCTTGCTGTCAGGCGTCTCGGTCCCTGCCAGCAGCACGGCACCCCAGGCCCTGGAGAAGGTGTTGGACAGTTTGATGCAGCACCCGAACATGCCGCCCTTCATCGGTCGGCAGTTGATCTTGCATCTGGTCAGCAGCAATCCCAGCTCCGCTTATGTGCAGCGGGTGGCCCAGGCCTTTGCCAATGGGAGTTTCGCTGCCCAAGGCCTGAGCTTTGGCAGCGGCCAACGCGGCGACCTGGCCGCCACCGTGGCCGCAGTGCTGCTGGACATGGAAGCGCGTGGCGACGAGCCTCGCACCGCGCAAGGCGGCAAGCTGCGTGAACCCGCGTTGTACTTCACCGGGGTGGTTCGGGCGCTGAATGGCCAAACCGATGGCAATGACTTCACTTGGTGGTGGGGCAATGGCCTGCAGCAACACCTCTTCAGACCAGCCTCCGTGTTTAACTTCTATCCCCCCGACTTTCCGGTGGCGGGCACCACCCTGCGGGGGCCGGCCTTTGGCATCCACAACGCCAATACCGGCATCCAGCGGCTGAACTTTCTGACCTATCTCCTGTTTTGGAACGGCAGTGGCCCTGACAACTCAGTACCCGGTGCCACCGGCACGCGCATCAGTACCACCGCTTTTGAGGCTGATGCAGGCCAAAGCAGTGTGCTGGTGGATCGACTGGCGGGGCTTTGTTGTGGCACCCGCTTGAGTCCTTCGGCAAGGGCTGAGGTGCTGCGTGCGGTGGACAGCATTGCCGCTGATGCCAAGAACAACCCAGGCTGGGCACGAGACCGCGTGCTGCAAGCGGCCTACCTGCTGTGGGCGTCACCTGCGCATCAGGTGCAGCAATGAGGAAGGCGTACCCCATGCATTCACATCTCCTGGCGCATGACGAGCAACGTCGACGCTGGCTGCGCGCAGCCGCTGGGCTGGGGGCCACCCTGAGCCTGGGCGGATTGGGGACCGTGCTCTTGCCCGCCCGACAGGCCTGGGCAGCGGACTACAAGGCGCTGGTGTGCATTTCGCTTTACGGTGGCAATGATGGCCTTAACACGGTGGTGCCCAACGAGGCCTCGGCCTGGGCGGCCTACAGTGCCGTGCGGGGAAACATGGCCTTGCCATCGGCCAGCTTGGTGCCTTTGGCACAAACGGCTTGGGGTTTGCATCCCGCGCTGGCGCCCTTGCAGTCGGCGGCCTTGGCCGGGCGGCTGGCACCTGTGTTGAACGTGGGACCCCTGGCGCAACCGTTGACCAAGGCGCAATACTTGTCAGCCCAACCCCATGACGGCAGCGTGCCTGGCAGCTTGTTTTCGCACTCCGACCAGCAGACGGTCTGGGAGTCGGCCAGCCCCGACCCCTTGGCCCGCACCGGCTGGGGCGGACGCGCTGCCGCCACCCTCGGCACTACCAACCCGGTGATCTCGGTGGCGGCCAACGCCCATTTTGGGCTGTCCGCCTTGGGTGCACCCATCGTAGTGCCTGACTTGGGCGGAGGCTTCGGCGTGGTGGAGCTTTCTGGCGATCCGCCGCGCGACACGCACGCGCCGTTCATCGCTCGCGCGGCCGCCTTGCGTGCGTTGCACGGCGAGGCCCAAGCCCATGCCTTGACGGGTGCTTATGCGCGATCGCTAGCCGATGCGTTCGACCTCTCAAGTCGTCTCGGCGCCTTGGTAGAAGCTGCGCCTGGCGATGCTGCCGCTGTGCCCGAGATTGATGCCGCCTTTGCGAGCCTCATCAGCAACCAGCGTGTCACCGAGTTTCTGGCCAGCCAGCTCTATCAGGTGGCCAAGCTGATTGCAGGCCGAGCCACGGTGCTGGGCCAACGCCAAATCTTTGTCGTGCGCCTGGGTGGCTTTGACACCCATGGTGGGCAGATTGCAGGAGACGCCCTGAGCGGCACCCATGCGGACCTGCTGGCCCGTTTGGGCCGAGCCATGGCTGCTTTTGACGATGCCATGCAGCGCCTGGGCTTGGGTGGGGCGGTCACGACCTTTACTCAAAGCGACTTTGGCCGTACCTTTTTGCCCAACAACTCTAGTGGCACGGATCACGCTTGGGGCAACCATCATCTGGTCATGGGAGGCGCTGTGCGAGGGGGGGCGGCCTATGGTCGGGCACCTGAGTTGGTGCTGGGCAGCGATGACGATGTGGGCGTGAAGGCGTGGGAGCTGCAAGGACGATGGATTCCCAGCAGCAGTGTGGACCAGTACGCGGCCACGCTGCTGCGCTGGTTTGGTGCGGGGGAGTCGCAGCTTGACGAGATCCTGCCGCAACTGAGCCGCTTTGGTCAGCGGGACTTGGGTTTCATGGCGGGCTGAGCCGCATTCAACCCGTGTTGCGCAAGCCTGCCGCAATGCCGTTGATGGACAGGTGAATGCCGCGCTGCACGCGCTCCAGCGTGGGGTCGAGTGCGGTGTCCTCGGCACTGGCCTTGGGGCGCTTGCGGTAGCGGCGCATCAGCTCCACCTGCAGGTGGTTGATCGGGTCCAGGTAGGGGAAGCGGTGCTCGATGGAGCGGGCCAAGCTGGGGTTGGACTCCAGCCGTTCCGCCTCGCCGGTAATCAGGCTCAAGGCGGCTTGGGTGCGTTCCCACTCGTCCTTGATGGCGGTGAAGATCCTCTTGCCCAGGCGCTTGTCCTCGACCAGCTCCACATAGCGCTGCGCGATGCGCAAATCGCTTTTGGCCAACACCATGTCCAGGTTGGAGAGCAAGGTGCGGAAGAAAGGCCACTGCTTGAACATGCGCTGTAGCAGCTCAAGGCGCTGGGCCCGCAGATTTTTGTCATCCCCCAAGTAAGACTCCACGGCCGAGCCAAAGCCGCACCAGCCGGGCAGCGCCACGCGGCACTGGCCCCAAGAAAACCCCCACGGAATGGCGCGCAGGTCTTCAATGCGGCGGGTGGCTTTGCGCGAGGCCGGGCGCGAGCCGATGTTCAGCTCGGCAATCTCGCGGATGGGTGTGGCCGCGAAGAAGTAGTCGGTGAAGCCCGGTGTCTCGTAGACGATGTGCCGATACGCCGCCATGCTGCCTACGCTCAGCGCCTCAGCAGCCTCCGAAAAGGCTTTGGGGGCAGATTTGGTGGGGTGCAGCAAAGTGGCTTCCAGCGTGGCGGCCACCAGGGTTTCCAGGTTGCGGCGGCCGATCTCGGGGTGGGCATATTTGGAGGCGATGACTTCGCCTTGCTCGGTCAGCCGGATCTGGCCCTTCACCGTGCCTGGGGGCTGGGCCAAGATGGCTTGGTAGCTCGGGCCACCGCCCCGGCCCACGGTGCCGCCCCGGCCATGGAAGAGGCGCAGGCGAATGCCGTGGGCGGCTTCCAGCTCATCGAACAAGGCCACCAGCGCGATCTCGGCGCGGTAGAGCTCCCAGTTGCTCGTGAAGAAGCCGCCGTCCTTGTTGCTGTCCGAGTAGCCCAGCATCACGTCCTGCTCGCCACCACTGCGGGTCAGCAAGTCGGCAATGCCGGGCAGGGCGTAAAACTCGCGCATGATGCGGCCGGCCTGGCGCAGGTCTTCAATGGTCTCGAACAAGGGCGATACGATCAGCGCCGCCACCGCCGCCTCGTCCAGCGTCCCCAGCATCAAGCCGCTTTCCTTTTGCAGCAGCAGCACTTCCAGCAGGTCAGAGACTTCTTCGGTGTGCGAGATGATGGTGTGGCGGATCGCCTCGCGGCCAAAGCGCTGCAGGCTTTGTGCGGCCGTTTCAAAAATGGCCAGCTCGCCCAGTGTCAGTGCCGAATAGGCCGCTCCGGGCACGCGCAAAGGCCTGGCGTCGCAGAGTTGGCGCAGCAGCACTTGGCGCTTGGCGGCCTCGTCCAGACGCACATAGTCCGCCTCCAGCCGCGCGTGGCGCAGCAACTCGGCCACGACCAGCTCATGCTGGTCCGAGCTTTGGCGCAAGTCGACCGTGGCCAGATGGAAGCCAAAGACTTGGACGCCGCGCATCAAGGGCGCAAGGCGCGGTGCCACCAAGGCCTGGGCGTGGTGGCTCTTGAGCGACGCTTCCACCGTGCGCAGGTCGGCCAGGAATTCGTCTGGGCTGGCGTACGGGTCTTGAGGGGCCACGGCATGGCGCAGGGCTTCGGTGCCTGTCAGCGCATGCAAGGTGGCCGCCAAGCGGGCATAAACGCCGATGAGCGCGCGGCGATAGGGCTCGTCTTCGCGGTGGGGGTTGGTGTCGGGCGAGCGCTCGGCCAAGGCTTGCATGGCCTGCGTGACGGGTGCCAGCATGGCCGACATGGACAGCTCTGCACCCAGGGCGTGCACCTCGGTGAGGTAGTGGCGCAGGGCCACTTCGCTCTGGCGGGTCAGCGCAATCTTCAGGGTGTCGGCGGTGACATTGGGGTTGCCGTCGCGGTCGCCACCAATCCAGTGGCCCATGCGGAAGAAAGAGGGCACAGCATGGCCAGGCAGGGCGCGCTCAATCTCTTGGTACATGCGCGGGATCTGGCGCAGAAACGTAGCGGGGTAGTAGGTGAGCGCGTTGTCGATCTCGTCGGGCACGGTCAGCTTGGTGTAGCGCAGCATGCGCGTTTGCCAGAGCTGGGTCACGCGGGCGCGGATCAAGGCTTCGTTCTCGTGCAGGTCGCGCTCAGAGCGCAACTCGTCGCGCTGGCCCACCAGCTCAGCCACCGCCCGCTCGGCGTCCAAGATGCTTTTGCGCTGCACTTCGGTGGGGTGGGCCGTCAGCACCGGGCTGATGTAGGCCTGTTGCAGGGCCGCAGCAATGTCGGTGGCGCGGTGGTCGGCGCGGGCCAGCTTTTCAAAGCACATGGCCAGCGAGCCTTCGGCCAAGGTGCCTGCCGCTTCGTGGTGGGCGCGGCGCCGCACATGGTGGCGGTCTTCCGCAATATTGGCCAGGTGAGAGAAGTAGCTGAAGGCGCGGATCACGCTGACGGTTTGCTCGGCGGAGAGGTTCTTCAGCAGCCTGTCGAGCACCCGCCCGGCGCTGGCGTCTTTCTTGATGCGGTAGGCCACCGAGAGCTGGCGCACCCGCTCGATCAGTTCAAACGCCTCTTTGCCTTCTTGCTCGCGGATCACATCGCCCAAGATACGGCCGAGTAACCGAATATCCTCTACCAAGGGCTTGTTCTTGCTGGCTTCGTCTTGCCGAACCGAGGCGATTGTATCAGTAGATTTGCTGACCTTTGTGGCCGGGAGCATCGTGGCTGGCGAGGACTGTGGCTTGGGACGCTGGGCATGATAAGCTCCAAAACAGTGTAACCTAATTACCAATCGCTCATCCTAACCGATCTCCAGCCTGGACGCGATAATCCGTGGCATGAATGCAGCACCTTCACTTCCTACGCCGGTGGTCATTGCCACTCGGGAAAGCCGCTTGGCCCTCTGGCAGGCCGAACATGTCCGCGACCGTTTGCGCGACGAACTCGGCCTCTCGGCCAGCCTCTTGGGCATGACCACCAAGGGCGACCAGATCCTCGACCGAGCCCTCTCTAAGGTCGGCGGCAAGGGCCTGTTCGTCAAAGAGCTGGAGCTGGCGTTGGAGTCGGGTGAGGCCCACATGGCCGTGCACTCGCTCAAAGATGTCCCCATGGAGCTGCCTGACGGTTTTGTGCTGGCGGCCGTGCTGGAGCGCGAAGACCCGCGTGACGCGTTTGTCTCGCCCCACTTTGCCGATGTGGCCAGCTTGCCGCAGGGCGCCTGCGTGGGCACCTCCAGCCTGCGCCGGGTGGTGCAATTGCTGGCCCTGCGGCCCGACCTGCGCATTGAGCCGCTGCGCGGCAACCTGGACACCCGCCTACGCAAGCTCGACGAAGGTCAGTTTGACGCCATCGTGCTGGCGGCAGCCGGGCTCAAGCGTTTGGGTTTGGGTGAGCGCATTCGCAGTGTGTTCACGCCTGAGCAGATGATCCCCGCGGCCGGGCAGGGCGCCTTGGGCCTGGAGGTGCGCAGCAGCAGTGCGGGCTTGCTGGCCGCCTTGCAGCGTCTGGCACATCAGCCCTCCGCCTTGGCCACTCAGGCTGAGCGCGAGGTCTCACGACGTCTGGGCGGCAGTTGCAGCATGCCGCTGGCGGCGCATGCCGTGTGGCAAAACGGGCAGATGACCCTGAATGCCGCGCTGGGCCATGCCACCGAGCCCCAGCAGCCCTTGGTCAAAGTGGCCTTGCAGGCGGCGGTAGCAGATGCTGCTGCAGCCCTGGCTCTGGGCCGGCAAGCTGCCGAAGCCCTGCTGGCGCAAGGCGGTCAAGCTTATTTGCCCTGCGGCGCGTGAAACACCGTTTAGCGCTCATCACTCGGCCCCAGCCCCAGGCCACCCAATGGGTGGGCAAGTTGGCGGCATTGGGCCTGCATGCTTTGGCGTTGCCTTTGCTGGAGATTGCACCGGCGCCCGAGCCTGAGGCGGTGCGCGCTGCCGCAGCCCAATGGGCGGCTGGTGACCTGGTGATGTTTGTCAGCCCCAACGCGGCGGCGCAGTGCATGGCCTGCTTGGGCGCGGCTTGGCCCTGGCCCGCTGGCGTGCAGGCTGCGGCCACCGGGCCAGGCACGGTGGCTGTGCTGACGGCGGCGGGCGTGCCAGCAGAGTGCATCGTGGCGCCGGACGCCGACGCCGCACAACTCGATTCAGAGCATCTATGGCTCAAGCTGAAGGCGCAGGCGTGGCAAGGTCGCCGGGCCTGGGTGGTGCGGGGCGATGGCGGGCGGGATTGGCTGGCCCAAACCCTGCAAGCCGCTGGCGCTCAAGTGCAGTTTGTGCAGGCTTACAGCCGCGGCCGACCGCAGTGGAGCGCAGCCCAGCAGGCGGTGCTGGCGCAGGCGGTGGCGAAGCCCGAGGCGCATGTGTGGTTGCTCAGCAGCAGCGAGGCGCTCGATCACTTGCTAGGGCTGGCGCCCGACGTGGCCTGGTCGCGCAGCGTGGCCTTGGCCTCACACCCGCGCATTGCCCAGGCCGCTAAAGCCCTGGGTTTTGGACAGGTGGCCGAGATTCAACCCAGTCCTGAAGCCGTGGCTCAGTGGTTCCATCACAGCAGTGTGGCGTCATAGCTGCGTCTGGCGTGAGCCGTCAAGACCGCTCTATACAATGGTTCGCACATGGTCAGCATGAACGATCCTACCGCTTCCAGTCCTGTGGCCGCCGATTCCGCTGAGGCCAGCGTGCCCGTTGCTGCGCTACCGCCTAGGCCGAGCGCAGCGCCTGGTGGCCTGAATTGGCGGGCGGTTGCGGGCGTCGGGCTGCTGGTTTTGTTGGTTGGCTGTTTGGTCTTGGTCTGGAGTACTCAGCAGCGCGTGCGAAGCCTTGAACAAGAGCTGGTTCGGCGTCAGCAAAGCAGCCAAGATCAATCCACTGAGGCGCGCTTGCTGGCCAAGCAGTCGCAAGAATCTTCCACACAGTTAGCAGCCAAGATGGCTTTGCTTGAGGAGCGTGTGGCCGAGACGGCGTTGCAGCGCAGCCAGGTCGAAGAGTTGATTCAAAGCCTGGCCCGTTCACGCGACGAGAACGTGGTGGCCGATATCGAGACGGCCTTGCGCGTGGCCCAGCAGCAGTCGGGCATCACCGGCAGTTTGGAGCCCATGGTGGCTGTCTTGCGGCAGGCTGATGAGCGGCTGGCGCGGTATGAGCAGCCCCGTCTGGAGCGTGTGCGCCGAGCCGTGGCCAAAGATTTAGACAAGTTGCGCGCAGTCCATGTGGCTGACTTGCCTTCGCTATCAGCCCGCTTGGATGAGTTGATTCGCACGGTTGATGAGTTGCCCTTGTTATCTGAGCCCGTGCGTCGAGCTGTACCCCTGCCAGTGCGTGCTGCAGCGTCTGCGGCCAGTGCTGCCAAGTCGGCCCCCCCCACGGCTTCGTCGGACGCTTCTTGGTGGAGCGCCTTGGCCCTGGGTGGTCAGCGCATGATGGCTAGCGTCTGGCAGGAGGCGCGCTCCTTGGTGCGCGTCACGCGCATTGACCACCCAGAGTCCATGCTGCTCACACCAGAGCAAGCCTTCTTTTTGCGAGAGAACCTGAAGCTGCGCTTGCTCAATGCGCGTTTGGCGCTGTTGTCGCGTCAGTTTGATGTGGCCCAGTCTGACCTTGCGCAAGCGCAGGCTGCGCTCGACCGCTACTTTGATCGCAACACCCGACGTGTCGCAGCCGCTGCAGAGCAGATGGCGGCCATCTCAGCGCAAAGCCGCCAGGTGCCACTGCCTCGCGCCGACGACTCTTTGGCGGCCCTGGCCGCTGCGGCTGCGGGCCGCTGAAGGGGCTGGCTGACATGCGCGGTGTCATTTGGCTGGTTCTGTTGTTCACGGCGGCAGTGGTGTCTGCCACGGTTTTGGGTCGCAACGATGGTTTGGTCTCCATCTACCAAGGGGCTTGGCGGGTCGACTTGTCCCTGAACCTGTTCCTGTTGGGCTTGCTGGCGACGGTGATACTGGTGTTTGTGGCGTTTCAGGCGGTCAGTGCCTTATTGGCTCTGCCGACGCGTGCGCAGACTTGGCGTGCGCTGAAGCGTGAGCGGGCCGCACACGCTGCACTGAGGGATGCCTTGATGGAGCTGTTTGCAGCGCGATACGCCCGTGCTCAGCGTGCAGCGGACCAGGCCTTGCTCCTGCAATCTCACGTGCCCGAGCTGGCCCGCGACGACCAGTTCACCACCTTAGCGCAGCTGTTGGCCGCACAAAGCTTACATCAGCTACAAGACCGCGCTGGCCGAGAGATCCGCCTGGCCAGTGGCCTAGAAGCTAGCCGTCAGGCGGGCGGCTCTAGCGCCGATGGCGCACAGTTGTTGGCGGCGCAATGGGCCCTGGATGACCGCGACGCAGAGCGCAGCCTAGCCTTGTTGAGCGCCCTTCCCCCTGGGGTGGCTCGCCGTACGCAAGCCTTGCGGGTCAAGCTGAGTGCCACAAGACAGCAGCGCAAACCTCTGGAAGCGCTGCAAACGGCCCGCCTCTTGGCCAAGCACCAAGGCTTCTCCGCGTTGGCCGCCAAGGCGCTGCTGCGTTCTTTGGCCATTGAGGCGCTGGAACAAGCCTTGGACGAGGAGCAGTTGCGCCGCACCTGGGCGGGGCTGGATTCGTCGAACCGCAAGGATGCATTTGTGGTGGCCCGGGCCGCACGCCGGGCCAAGGCCTTGGGGCAATTGAGCTTGGCCAGGGAATGGTTGCAGCCGCTGTGGGATCAGATGTCGCGGCAAGACTCAGACTCTCGGCAAGAGCTGGCGCTGGCGCTGGTGGACTGTGCTCAGGGCTTGGGCAGCGATTGGCTGCCGCGTGTGGAAGCGGCCTTGGCCGCACACGGTCATGATGCTGCCCTGCTGGCCGCAGCCGGTGCAGCGTTCGAGCAGCGCCAACTCTGGGGCAAAGCCAAGCGTCCGCTGGAGCAAACTGCTGCCAGTGAAGCGCTGCCCAAGGCGGTTCGTCGCCAGGCCTTGCGCAGCTTGGCGAGCATCGCGCGAGGTGAAGGCGACGAAGCAAGAGCAGCTTCCATGGAGCGTCGCGCGGCGTTCCTTGAATAAATTTTCGTACGAGGCTGGTCTGATGAAAATGGCTGTGCTATAGTTCTATCTTTCAGCGGCTGTAGCTCAGTTGGATAGAGTACTTGGCTACGAACCAAGGGGTCGTGGGTTCGAATCCTGCCAGCCGCACCATACAAGAAAGCCAGCATGTGAAAGCATGCTGGCTTTTTTCTTGCCCGCTCCACTTTCAGCTCCGCCGCCTTGCGCATGGACGATCAATCTGCCTTCATCCCAGAGAGCTTTCTGAAGCTCTATGCGGGCATGCGCGGACGACTCTTGCGGCCACTGCCTGAAGTGCGGGCCCGCCATGACCTCTGTGATGACCTGGCGCATCACCTCATGGCGAGCGCCCAAGCTCTTCACCATGACCAGGGCCTGAGCGAAGACATGGTTTTAGAGCGTTGCCTGCGCGGCTTGCAGACACCCGATGCAGGCATGAACGAGGGCGAGCCGCTGTGGGTGGTGACGCGCTTGGCTGAACTCCTCAATTGGCCCGGTGAGGGCCTCGGTCCCTAGCCTGGGTCAGGGCTGAGCGGTGCCCAAACTGCAAGCAAAGCTCCCGCTGCAAGAGATCAGTTGTAAGCTCACTGTCCGACCGACACGCTGGCGCGCCCATCAGGTGGTAATGCCCCGCCAAAATGCCGCCGTTCGCACTTGGGTGCGGGCCACCGTCGCTCAAAGCGAGGGACGACGAGCCTGCCACGGCGCTGAGGGGCCTCACATGCCCGCATAGTTCGGCCCGCCGCCGCCCTCAGGGGTGACCCAGATGATGTTCTGGGTCGGGTCTTTGATGTCGCAGGTCTTGCAATGCACGCAGTTCTGGGCGTTGATCTGCAAACGGTCTGAGCCGTCGTCGCTCTTCACGAACTCATAGACCCCAGCCGGGCAGTAGCGGCTCTCGGGCCCGGCAAAGCGCGCCAGGTTGGTGACCACGGGCACCGAGTCATCCCTGAGGGTCAGGTGAGCCGGTTGGTTCTCTTCATGGTTGGTGTTGCTGATGAACACCGAGGAGAGCCTATCGAACGTCAACACGCCATCGGGCTTGGGATAGTCGATCTTGGGGCACTGATCGGCCGGCAGCAGCTTGAGGTGGTCGGGCACTAGGTTATGGGTGGTCCAGGGCGGTGTCGCCACGCCCACCTTGGGCAAGAACCAATGCTCGATGCCAGTCATCAGCTTGCCCACCAGCGGGCCCTTCTTGAACCAGTTCTTGAAGTTGCGGTAGGTCCACAGCTCTTCATGCAGCCAACTGGCTTGGAACTTCTCGGGGAAGGCGGCCAGCTCGTCTTGGCTGCGGCCTTCCGCCAAGGCTTCGGCCAGGGCCTCTGCGCACAACATGCCGCTCTTGAGCGCCGCGTGGCTGCCCTTGATGCGGGCGGCATTCAAGAAGCCTGCATCACAGCCCACCAAGGCGCCACCGGGGAAGACCAGCTTGGGCAGGGCTTGCGGCGTGCCGTTGTTCAGGGCGCGGGCGCCATAGCTGATGCGCTTGCCGCCTTCAATGTGGCTGCGGATGGCAGGGTGGGTCTTCCAGCGTTGCAATTCTTCAAAAGGCGAGAGCCAGGGGTTGCTGTAGTCCAGGCCGAGCACAAAGCCCAAGGTGACCTTGTTGCCCTCCAGGTGGTAGAGAAAACCGCCCCCAAAGGTGTCGTCGTTCATGGGCCAACCGGCGGTGTGGACCACTCGGCCCGGCTGAGCCTTGTCAGCGGGGATCTCCCACAACTCCTTGATGCCAATGGCATGGGTTTGGGCGTCGCGCTCGGCATTCAGGCCAAAGCGGGCGATCAACTGCTTGCCCAAGTGGCCGCGTGCACCTTCGGCAAAGATGGTGTACTTGCCCAGCAGCTCCATGCCCAACTGGAAGCCCTCGTGCGGCTCACCGTCTTTGCCGATGCCCAGATTGCCGGTGGCCACGCCGCGCACCCGGTCTTGCTCGTCGAACAGCACTTCAGCGGCCGTGAAGCCGGGGAAGATCTCCACGCCCAGGCTCTCAGCCTGTTCGGCCAGCCATTTGGTGACGGCGCCCAGGCTGATCACATAGCAGCCATGGTTGTGGAAGTTGCGGGGCATCAGCCAGTCCGGGGTGCGGCTGCTGCCGGCTTCGCTCAGCACCAGCAGGTCATCGCCCGTTACAGCCTGGTTCAGCGGTGCGCCGCGCTCTTTCCAATCAGGGAAGAGTTCAGTGATTGCGCGTGGGTCCATCACGGCACCCGAGAGGATGTGGGCGCCGGGCTCCGAGCCCTTTTCCAGCACCACGACATTGATCTCCTGGCCTGTGTCGGCGGCGATCTGCTTCAGGCGGATGGCTGTGGCCAAGCCTGCGGGGCCGCCGCCCACAATGACCACGTCGTATTCCATGGACTCACGGGGGCCGTATTGGGCCAAGAGGTCGGCAGAGGTCATGTCAGAGTCCTGGGCAGAAGGGTACAGCGGAGGCGAGTGCGGCCCGATGGCGGCAATAGGGCAAGATTCTAGCGGCTATCCGCAATAAAAAGAACGATCGTGCTATTTTGAAAAACTGCCGCGATCTGCCTTATTTGAGGAGTGATCAGGACGATATTCTCAGAATCGAGGGTCTATAGACGCACTAGGATGGTGCCTGTCACAGGTGATGAGAGAGGCCGCTGCATGCTAGGCATGGTGTTCACAGAGTTCTTGGAGATGGTGGAGGACGGCTTTGGCCCAGACGTGGCAGACGCTATCTTGTGCACGGCAGCACCGGGCCATGATGGTGCCTACACCTCCGTGGGCTACTACGACCACGTGGAGCTGATGAGTTTGGTCGCAGCCTTGTCGCAGCGCACGGGCACGGCGGTGCCAGACTTGATCAAAGCCTTTGGGCGACATCTGCTCAAGCGGTTCACCCAAGTGCATCCCAAGATGTTCATGGGGTCGCACACGCTGTTTGATTTGGTGGCCCGCATCGACGGCCACATCCATGTGGAGGTCCGCAAGCTCTATAGCGAGGCCACCTTGCCACGCTTCACGGTCCAAGAGCGTAGCCCGGAGCGCATGGTCGTGCTCTACCAATCACCGCGAGGTTTGCACGAGTTGGCCGTGGGTCTCCTGGAAGGGGCGGCTGAGCACTACAGCGAGCCCTGTCGTGTCCATACGCAGGCTTGGCAAAACCAGCAGGGCGAGTCGGGCTCCCTGATCACCTTGGAGCGCGTGACCCCATGATGGACACGCAGCCCGGTCTGCTGGACGCTTTGTCCACGTCGGATCAGATCGAGGTGATGAAGCGCCGTCTCGATCGGGAACGGGCAGCACGCAAACAGGCTGAGAGCCTGCTGATGGACAAAAGCCAAGAGCTGTTTGATGCCTTGCAGCGTGCCCGGCAGAGTGAGCACCGCTTGCAAATGGCGCTTTGGGGGAGCGGCGAGGGCATTTGGGATTGGTCCAGCGGACAGGCTGACGTGCATGTGCTGGGCCTGCGCTTGGGGGCTGAGACGGTGGCGGAGGCCGACTACGAGATCCGAGCGTTAGCTGACCGTGTCCACCGCGATGACCGCGAGGCGGTATTGCTGGCCAGCCGCTTGCACTGGGCGGGGGCGCGCGAAGACATGGACATGGCCTGCCGCTTTCAAACGGTGGAAGGCTGGCGCTGGGTGCGTGTGCGTGGCCGAGCCATTGAACCTATTTTCCTCAGTTACCCCGATGCCAACGCGATCAAGCCGGGGTTGGGTTTGGGCTGGCAGGCCAGGATTTTCTCGACGATGTAGCGCACCAGCGCAAACCAGCATTGCGGTTTGTCTAACTGCGGCGCGGTCGCCCGAACATGGCTCAAACCCGCGCGGACATTGACGATCAGCCGCTTGATCTGTGCGGCCGCTTCGTGCGTGACGCTCAGCAAGACTTTCTTCTGCCCGGCATGGCTGGTCAGCTTGCCCACCGCGCTGAGCAGCTTGGGGCGGCTTGTGATGGCCTCCAGGCGCGTCTTCGGATGCGCCAGCCGCACGTACCAGCTCCACCAGTTGTAGACCAGCGCCACGGCCCGCGCGCTCAGCGCGCAGCGCTCGATGTCGTGCGTGCTGTAGCCGCCCCAGCCCCACTGGTTCTTGATCTCGTCGAAGCCGTTTTCACAGTCGGCCCGGTCGCGGTAAAGCTGCCCGATGTTTTGCAACTCGTAGTGCGCGTTGCACACCAGCACGGCGTACTCCCAGCTCTTGACGGGTTCGTTCTCGTCGATGAAGTGCAGCTCGGCCTGCGCCGCGTCTTTGCCCTTGCCACGCCCGCAGCGCTTGACCCCGCCCTTGACCTCACCCTGGACCTCGACGATGAGGTTGAGCTTGCGCACTCGGCGCATCACGATGACGCGTCGCGATTGCGTCCATCCCGTCAGCCGCAACACGTCTTCGCACGCCTCCCAGCCTTGGCCTACGCCGGCCCAATCCCGCCGTGTCCATTGGCGCTTGATCAGCGTCTTCACGCCCGGGCTCTGGCGCAGCTTGAACAGGTAGGGCTGGCCAATGGCCTCCAGTGCGCTCATCTCGCCCTCGCTGCCAAACGCGCAGTCGCCCCGAACCAGCTTTGGGCGCGAGGCCGCTGGCATGTCTTCGAGCAAGGCCATCAGACCCGGCCGCGCGTGCACCGGGCTGTGCCGGTTGCCGCTGTCGAGCTGCGCGTCCAGCACCAGGCGCAGGTTGCCGATCCAGTAGGTGTGGATGGCGTGGCTGGGGCGCCCAGGCTTGTGCGGGTTGTAGCTGACCACGGCCCCGTCTTGCTTGCCGTACAGCACCTTGATGGTGGTGTCGCAGTCCAGTATCCACGGCGTGGCCGTGGCCAGCGCGATGCTGTGCTTGAGCTGAGCCTGCATCCACTGCGTAGAGCGTGCCAATTGGGCTTGTTGCGCTGCGCGCTGCTCGGGCGTGTGCTCGTCATCGGGTGCCGGGGCGATGGCGCTCAGCGCTCGACGCAGGCTGTCGTCGCCGATGATCTTGTTCATGCCCAGGATGCTGGGCGCCACCCCGTCACCGCGCAGCGCGCCCACATGCGCGTAGCGGCAATGCCCGTCCAGGATCGACAACATCCATGTGCCCAGCACGTCCACCAGCGCCGGCGCATTGGGGCTGGTGTAGCTCAGTGGGCAGCTCTTGAGCCAGGCCTCGAACAAACCGCTGGTCTCCAGGTATTCGGCAAAGAAGGTCAGTTGGCCCAAGGCCGTTGCACGGCCGCGCTCGTCCCAGCGCACCGAGAACACCCCACCTGGGGTCTGCACGCGCATGGCATCGTCGCCCGCTTCGGGCGCGGTGTTGATGGCCTCTTGACTCGCCGCAGCCACCGGCTTGACCGCCATCCGCGTCGCCAACTTGCGCTCACCCATCAGGTGCCTCCTGTCTTCGCTACGAAACCCGCGCCCAGTCTAGGTTCGCGGGGCGTTCAGGCAGGTCAACTGAGGAAAATAGGTTGAACGCGATGACGAAGGTCTGCCCATGCGCATTGCGGGCACAGTCAAAGACATCACCAATCAACGCGCCTCCGAGCAATCCCTCAACCTGATGGCCCAGGCCTTTGCCAGCACCCATGACGCCTTGGTCGTGGTGGATGAGCGCTGGCGCATCGTGGAGGTCAATGACTCTCTGACTCAGATGATGGGCGTCGAGGCGGCTGCCCTGCAGGGGCAGTCCATTCTGGGTCGGGTAGAGATCGACCAGGCCAGCGCTGCTCGGGGGGGCTGGCGCGCCGAGCGGGTCCTGAAAGGCCCCAGCAGTGAGGTGCCGGTGGAGGTCAGCGTCACGCCGGTGCAGGCGCTGGCTGGGCAAGGCCGTTGCTACATCATTGCCATGCACGACATCAGCGAGCGGCACTTGGTGGCCAGCCGTTTGGAGCGACTCGCGCTCAACGACACCTTGACAGGTCTCCCCAACCGCGCAGCCCTGGAGCAGCATTTGGCCGAGCGCGCGGGCCGAGCCGATGCCGAACCCTTTGTCGTGCTATTCCTGGACTTGGACGGCTTTAAAGGGGTGAATGACTCCTATGGGCACAAGGCCGGTGATGACGTGCTGCGCCAAGTGTCGCAGCGCTTGTTGCACGCGCTTCCCGCTGCTTTTGTGGGCCGTTGGGGAGGTGACGAGTTCGTGGCTGTTTTGCCTCCAGGCAGTGATGACATCTCTGTCCGCGAAGGGGCGCAGCTCTTAATGGCCGGTCTGGCCGCCCCCCTTCACCTTGGGCGAAGGCCATGAATTGATCATCAGCCCCAGCATGGGCGCCGCGCAGTACCCGTTGCACGATACCGATGCAGCGGGCCTGCTGCGCAAGGCGGACTCAGCCATGTACGCGGCCAAAGCCCAAGGCAAGAACCGGCTGCAGATCTACGAGCCTTCCATCGATCAAGACTCGCTGCGGCGCGTGCGTCTGTTGAGCCAGTTGCGGGTGGACGCCGAGCGCAGCGCTTTTACCTTTGAGGCGCAACCCAAGGTGGATCGCGACGGCAAGGTCACTGGCGCCGAGTTGTTGGTGCGATGGACCACTCGCGAGTTTGGTGCCATCTCGCCCGTGGAGTTCATTCCGCTGGCCGAGCAGTCGGGGGCGATCGAGCTGTTGGGCCGCCAGGCCTTGTTGTGTGCTGGGCGTTTGGCTCAAGAGGTAGCCGCCAAAGGCTTGCGTTTGCACATCGCCGTCAACCTCTCGCCGCGCCAACTGCACAACATGGCCTTTGAGCGCATGGCCCTGCATGCCTGCGAGCGCTTTGGTATCAAGCCTGCCCAATTGGAGTTGGAGTTGACCGAGTCGGCGCTGGCCGACGCCTCGGTGTTGCCCCTGCTGAGGCGCCTGCGTAATCACGGATTCACTTTGGCCTTGGATGACTTTGGCACAGGCTATTCCTCCCTGAGCTACCTGCTCAAGCAGCCGGTACAAAAGGTCAAGATCGACCGCGCTTTTGTGCGCGACATCACCTCCGACAACGCAGCCAGCGAGGTCATCAAGGGCACCTTGCAAATCTGCCGTGGTCTGGGTCTCAAGACTGTGGCTGAAGGGGTGGAGACCTGGGCACAGTTCGACATGCTGCGAGATTTGGGCGTGGATGAATTTCAGGGTTATCTGTTTGCACGGCCCATGTCCATCGAGCAATGGTTGGCTCAATTGGGAGAAGCCCAGCCCGACGTTTAAGCGCCAGTGCAATGCCGCTTAAACGGTACTGCTTGCTGAATTTGCGTCCGTGCTGCGTGATATGGTTGCTCAACAGCTCGGCTGTCAGACGCAACACCGCTCCCTCAGGGCCCTGCTGCATCCCTCGAATCTCTCACGGTCCGTCAACGGGCCCATTCATCCATGAGCTATTCCATTGATCTGTCCGGCCGTGTGGCCTTGGTGACGGGTGCCTCCAGCGGCCTGGGGACTCAATTTGCGTTAACGCTGGCTCGCGCCGGTGCGGCCGTGGTGCTGGCCGGACGCCGCACCGAGCGGCTCAAAACACTGCGTGCCGAAATTGAAGGTGCTGGTGGCGATGCCCATATGGTGCATCTGGATGTCACCGATGTGGCCAGCATCAAGTCGGCAGTAGCCCATGCCGAGACGGAAACCGGCACGCTAGACATCCTCATCAACAACTCTGGCGTGAGCACCACCCAGAAGTTGACCGACGTGACGCCGGACGACTATGACTTTGTGATGGACACCAACACTCGTGGCGCCTTCTTCGTGGCGCAAGAGGTGGCCAAACGCATGATTGCCCGCTCTCGCGGCGCGGCGCCTGGCACCTTCACCGGCGGGCGCATCGTCAACATCGCTTCCATGGCGGGCTTGCGGGTGCTGAGCCAAATTGGTGTGTATGCCATGAGCAAGGCGGCCGTGGTTCATATGACCCGCGCCATGGCCTTGGAATGGGGTCGCTATGGCATCAATGTGAATGCCATTTGCCCGGGCTATATCGACACCGAGATCAACCACCACCACTGGGACACCGAAGGCGGCCAAAAGTTGGTGCAGATGTTGCCCCGCAAGCGCGTGGGCCAACCTAAAGACCTGGATACGGCCTTGCTGATGCTGTGCGCCAACGAGAGCCATTTCATCAATGGTGCAGTGATTCAAGCGGACGACGGCTTCGGCGTCTGAAACGGGGGCGGTGGCGGCTTGATAATCAAGGTCATCTGAATGGCTTTGAGGATTGAGTCTGACCATGACCTTGCGTGCACTAACGCCTCTGGAGGCGCGCGTTCTGGCGGTGCTGGTGGAGAAGCACCACACCGTTCCTGACACCTACCCGCTCTCACTCAATGCCCTGGTGGCAGGCTGCAACCAGAAGACGGCGCGCGCGCCGGTGATGGAGGCCTCAGAGTCCGATGTGATCGTCGCTTTGGACGGGCTCAAGCAACTCCACTTGGTGGTCGAGGTCTCCGGCAGCCGGGTCTCGCGCTATGAGCACAACGCACCACGGGGTTTGGGCGTGCCCAGCCAGTCGGTGGCCTTGCTCACCACATTGATGCTGCGCGGGCCGCAAACGCCGGCCGAATTGCGGCTCAACGCCGAGCGCCTGCACAAGTTTGCCGATGTCTCGTCGGTCGAGGCCTTTCTCGACGAGTTGGCCAGCAAAGAACCGGCCCGCGTGGTGAAGCTGCCGCGCGCACCCGGCGCGCGTGAGGCGCGTTGGGCGCACCTGCTTAGCGGCGAGCCTGCGGCTGAGTTGATGCTGGCGAGCGCCTGGGCCACGTCATCAGGCGCAGAGTCGGTCTCGGCGGGCGAGCTGAGTGTGCTCAAGGCCGAAGTCAGCCGCCTATCTGGCGAGATGCAAGCGCTGCGGGCTGAGGTGCTGGCCTTGCAACAGGCGCTGGGCATCACGCCGGGCGCGGAGGCTTGACCATGCGGTTTGAGCTGCCCCACGAGAAGAAGCTGAGCTTCGAGATGACCATCCCTATTCGCTGGGGCGACATGGACGCGATGGGCCATGTTAACAACACCGTCTACTTTCGCTATCTGGAGATCGTGCGTGTGGAGTGGCTGCGTCAGGTGGGTGGCCCACCCGACCCGAGCGGCGAGGGCCCGGTCATCGTCAATGCCTTCTGCAACTTCCTCAAGCAGTTGGAATATCCCGGCGATGTGCTCGCGCGGCATTACGTGGCCCAGCCCGGCCGCAGCAGCTTTGACACCTTCATCACACTAGAGCGGGTGGACCAGCCCGGTGTGATCTACGCCGAAGGCGGTGCGACCACGGTGTGGATGGATTTCCCCAGCGGCAAATCAACCCCCATGCCGGACTGGCTGCGCCAATTGGTGAGCTGATATGGCCAGCGACGACGCCGCCTTGGTGGACTTGTGCGACACCTGGATTCGCAGCCGCCAGCACATCGGCCCCAAGCACCTGACGGAGCCCGCACCCGATGAGGTCACGTTGCGGGCCTTGTTTGGGGCTGCCGCCGCCGCGCCTGACCATGCCCAGTTGCGGCCCTGGCGCTTTTTGGTCTTGGGGCCAGCGGCACGCGAGCGCCTGTCTGAGGTGTTTGCTCAGGCCTTGTTAGAGCGCGACCCAGCAGCCTTGGACTACCAAATCGGCGAAGCCCGTCAAAAGGCTTTCAGAGGCCCGGTGCTGATCTTGGCCGTGGTGGATTTGCGCGCTGAACATGCGGACGTGCCGCCCATGGAGCGGGTGTTCTCGCTGGGCAGTGCGGTGCAGAACCTTCTCTTGGCGGCAGAGGCGCGTGGCTTCGCCAGTGGTCTATCCAGCGGTCGCGCCTTGAGCAGCGAGACTCTGCGGCAGGCCTTCGGCATCGTCTCAGGGGAGCACGCGCTGTGCTTCATCAGCATGGGCACGCCCATGCGCCACAAAACACCACGGCGGCGGCCCGAGGTTGACGATTTTGTGCGTTGGGTTTGAGGCCCCACGGGGCAGTCTGCGCCGTTCAGGGTTGCGGCTCACAGCGCGCGTTCAGCGCGGTCCATCCTCGGGTCCTCTGCACGCCGTGCGGGCCGACACATAACTCCAAGCGCCGAGCTTCGGGCCAATGCCGCTGGACGAATGCCTCTAGGCTTTCGGGGGTGCTGACGCTGTATCGCGGCTGCTCAGGCTGTAGCAGCGGGTGCTCGTCGTCATGCAACCAAGGGCTCAGCGCGGAGACGCCCCACCACGCCCCCACGTTGACCATGCTGGGCTCATAGCCCGCAGTGCGCAGCCAAGCCTGTGCCGCAGCCCGTGGTGGCTGTGTGCTGTCGGGCGGCGCCACCGCATGGGCCAACAGCTCTAGCGCCCATTGATTGCAGTTCTGTGAGCGCGTGGAAAACGCATAAGCATTGGCGCTGTAGCGGCCGCTCTGCAGGCTCAGCGCTCGGACTTTGTCCGTCGCGGCTGCGGTCACGGCCTGCGCAGGCCCTTCTGGCAGCCAGACCAAGGAGATGAAAGCCAACTCAGGATCATCAACTCCTCTCACAAACCCCGTTATGCCTTGATCGAAGAGGCGAGGAAATTGCTCGTCGCAATCAAAGTAGAGCTGGCGCACGGCCCAGGGCAGGTCCGCGCCTTCACGCAGGCTCCAGCCGGCATGGGTGTAGCGCAGGCCAAAGCGCCCCAAGTTGAGCCCCGAGCGCGACACCAAGGCTACGGGGGCACCTGCGCGCTGCAACTCTGCCTTAACGGCGGCTGTGAGTAGCAGCAGCCGCTCCTCTTGGGCGACCGAGCGGTCTGGGGGCAGGCCGCAAAAACGCATGGATGCCTGAGCGGGCAGTGTGGCGAGCACCGCTACCGCCAAGAGCGTGCGCCGCACATCAGCGGCGCGCATTCAGATCACGACGGGGCGGCTGTCCAGCTCGCGCTGCCAAGCGTCATCCAAGACCAGGAAGAAGGGCTCGCGGGCTTGGGCCACGGCAAAGGTCAGGCCAAAGTCGCGGTGCTGGACATCCACCCACACGCCTCGGGCCAAACCGGCTTGTTGGGCAATGTGCGGGGGCAACTTCAGCAAGACGGGTGCGTCCTGGTTGACTTGCAAAGCCACTTGCACGCGGCCGTCGGCGCCCGGCGCTGTGGCCATGTCGGTGATTTGGTAGCGTCCTTGAGCCATGCGCTCCTTGCCGGAGGAGCTGTTGCTGGAGCCTTGCAGTGAATCGGACAGGCTGCCAATGCCCTTCGATGCAGCGCTGGACGCCGATGAAGCACCGGAATCAGAGGCTTGGGCGCCGACGACGCCCAGCGCCAAAGCCGAAGCGGCGAATAAAGTCTTGAGCTTGAGTCGCGAAGGGAAGCGGGTCATGATGGCTTGTCCTGAGGAAGGCTTGATGCCTTATTCTTGCTCATATGGGCCTTACTGCAGCGGCACCGGCAAAGAATTTACCGCAGCGCGCAGCCATTGGCCGGGGTCGATGGTGGTGATCAGACCCTCTGAGCGCATGCGCTCGAGCACGCGGCGGCTGGCGGTGAAGGGGGTGTCGCGGGGCCGCGAGAAAGAGTAAAAGCGTTGCCGGTCGCTGACCCAGTCGAGGCGCACGCTGGTCCAGCGGCCTTGCATGAAGATGCGGCACATTTGCCCTGCGGCCAAGCCGTTGATCCAGGCTGCGCAGGCCATGCGGCCTGGGCTGTCCGGTGGATCGTCTTGCAAAACTTGCAGCACGGTTTCCAGCTCTGAGTGATGGGCCCAACGCGACGACAGCATGTCTTCAGAGCTTGGCGTGGTGGCCTTGTCCACGGTCGAGGCCAAGTCGTCAGCGTCAGACGCTGGCGGTGCATCTGATGCGTCGTCAAAGGCTTGGTCTGCCACCACCGCAAAGGGCTCAGCCGCCAATTCAGGCGGCAGGGTGGAGGGTGCGTTGGGGGCAAGGGCTGACAGCACCGTGCGGGCACGGGGCCATTCGGCAAGCACCGTCATCAAGTCTGTTTCATGGTGGCGAATGTGTTCGTCGGAGTGGGCACCGGCACTCAGACCTTCGCGCACCTCCATCAGCAAGCACTCCAGTTCGGCGGGGCCAAGAGGCTGACTCAAGTCTTGCGCGCTCTTCTCAATCAGTGCGTCCACTAAAGCCGTCCAGCGTTGGGTGGCGGAGCTGTCTACACCTTCCGTCGCACTCACGCGTGCCAAGACCTGCACCCAAGGGCCGAGCAAGAACTGGCGAATTTTCGGCTGAGAGTCTTGGCCACTCAAGCGGTCCAGCATCTGGAAGAGGATCAAGGGCTCCAGCTCATCGCGGCGCACCTCCACGTCCAACTGAGCCTCGGGCTGGCGCTGAGCTTCTGCAACGGCTTTCAAGGCGGCCAAATGCATTTGCTCGACGTGGTCCAGCACGCGCTGATAGGCGCTGTCTTTGGCGGGCGCTTTGGAGCGCTGCAGACGCTCAATCAGTGGCGCCATGCGCTGCTCCAATGGCAGCTTGCCGGGTTTGTGCAGGGGGTAAAGCTGGCCCAGAGCCACCAGCCGCTCCACCAGGCGCCACGTGACGCCCTGCTCATTGGCCAGCATTGTTGGCGCCGATTCAAAATTGAGCCACCGTGCCGATTGAATTTTGAGCCAGGGCTATTGGCCAGCCCGTGAGGGCTGGCTGTGGATAAGTGTAGTGTTTGGTTGGTCTGTTTGACCTCCTTTAAGGACTCAGAACGGATTTGCTTTGGCGGCTGTCTCGCGTGCCTTGATGCGCTTCTTGGCCTGAGCCGTGCTGTGCAAGAAGCGGTGTGATTCGTTGCCCGTCTCCACGATGTGGCAGTGGTGGGTGAGTCTGTCGAGCAAGGCGGTGGTCATCTTGGCGTCGCCGAACACGCTGGCCCATTCCTTGAAGTCCAGGTTGGTGGTGATCATCACGCTGGTGTGCTCATAGAGCTTGCTCAGCAGATGGAAGAGCAAGGCCCCGCCCGCTTGGCTGAAGGGCAGGTAGCCCAGCTCGTCCAGGATGACCAGGTCCATGCGCTGCAGGCTGGCGGCAATGCGCCCGGCCTTGCCCTGGGCCTTCTCTAGCTCCAGTGCATTGACCAGATCGACCGTCGAGTAGAACCTTACCCGTGCGTCGTGCCGGGTGATGCCCGAGACGCCAATGGCTGTGGCCAGGTGGGTCTTGCCTGTGCCCGGCCCGCCCACCAAGACCACGTTGTGCGCTTGCTCGGTGAAGGCCGTGGTGGCGAGTTGCGTGATGAGTTTCTTGTCCACCGCCGAGCATTCGAAGTCGAAGCCCGCCAGATCGCGATGCACAGGGAACTTGGCGGTGCGCATCTGGTAGCTCACCGAGCGCATGGCCCTGTCCGTGGCCTCGGCCTGCAGCAGGTGTTCGAGCAGCCAGCGTGAGCTCTCCACGCTGGCCTGCCCGCCCTGGCTGACCAGCTCTTCCCAGGCTTGCGCCATGCCATAGAGGCGTAACTCCTTGAGTTCTGTGTCCAGCTCACGCATGGTCAGCCTCCCGCGTCTTGGCGCTGCTGCTGTTGCTGCGCAAGCTGTCGTAGCGTGCCGTGTCGGCCAAGGGCGCCTGGGCAACTTGCAAGGTGGTTTGGACGGTCTCTGCCTTAGGGCTGGTTTGCTGCAGGCGGGCCAGCACGTTGATGACGTGCTCGGTGCTCACCCGCCCTGATGGCGGCGCGCTCTCCAGTGCCAATTCCACGGCCACCAACACGGCCTCCAGGCCTTGCTTGGGCACTTCGGCCAGCACCTGCGCCATGACCTTGTCACCCCCGTCTTGCGGCAGCAGTGCTTTGCGCAGACGCTGCAAGGCTTCAGGCAAGTCTGCAAACGGGGCCCCATTGCGCAGGGCTCCAGGCTTGCGCTGGATCAGCGGCACATAGTGCTGCCAGTCATAGCGAACCTGACTGCGACAGCTCTGGCGCTCATGGCTGGCCACCACCGCATCGGCCGCCACGATCTTGATCTGTGTCGGATACAGCCGCGTGCTGACCATCTGTCCCGCCCACTCGCAGGGCACCGAGTAGCGGTTGCGTGCCACCGTCACCAAGCAGGTACTGCTCACCCGTGCCGGGCTCTCAACGTAGCCATCAAAGGCCACGGGCATGGGCATCAGGCGGCTTTGCTCCAACTCCAGCATCTCAGCAATGCTGAACTCTTTGTGCTGCGGATGGCGCAGCTCTTGCCACAGGCAGCGGCAGCGCTCTGCCAGCCAGGCGTTGAGTTCAGCAAAGCTGCCAAAGCGCCGCTGCCCAGCTTCGATCCAGATGCGTCTGCGGCTGTCTTGCACGTCCTTCTCGACGCGCCCCTTCTCCCACCCGCTGGCCGTGTTGCAGAAGTCGGGCTCAAACAGGTAGTGCGCGCACATCGCCGCGAAGCGGGCATTGACCACGCGGCCCTTGCCCTTCAGAACCTTGTCCACCGCCGTCTTCATGTTGTCATAGATGCCCCTGCGAGCCACCCCGCCGAAGGCCATGAAGCTGCGGGTGTGCGCATCAAACAGCATCTCGTGCCCCTGGCTGGGGTAGGCCACCAGCCAGAACGCGCCGCTGGCGCACAGCTTCATGTGCGCTACTTGCAGGTGGTAGTACACGCCCCCAATCAGCAGCCCGTCTTCGCTCCAATCAAACTGGAAGGCCTCGCCCAGCTCGAAGCTCAGCGGCACAAAGGCTCGGGCCGCCGCCCCCAGACCCTCACCCCGTCGCCACTCGCGCACAAAGTCCGTCACCCGCGAATAGCCGCCCGCATAGCCCGCCGCCTTGATCTGCGTGAACAAGGCCTTGGCCGTCCGCCGCTGAGCCTTCGCCCGCTTGGAATCCGCCTCCAAGGCTCGCTTGAGCTCAGGCTCAAACGTCAGCAGCTTGGTTTGCTCAGCCGCCTCCCGGCGGTACTTCGGCTCCAGCCCCGCAGACTCATCCAGCCACTTGGCCACCGTGTTGCGCGACAGCCCCGTCTCTCTCGATATCTGCCTCTGCGTCTTGCCGTCTCGGCGGTGCATCCGCCTTATCTTGCCAATCATGTCCATGGTGATCACCTTCTCTCGCCCCTTGCTGCAAAAAACAGCAGGGTAGGTAAAACACCTGGCTCAATTTTGGGTCGGCATCACACCAAAAAATGGCTCAGTTTTCGGTCGGCGT
>JAXHNT010000012.1:0-40406 GCA_034520165.1 Ideonella sp. | reverse complement strand
TGAAGGACAACTCTAAGGTGTTCAACACCGCGCGCATCGAGGCGCTGGAGGTGGACAACCTGATCCGAAGCCGCGCAGGCCACCATGACCTCGGCCGCCGCGCGCAAGGAGTGCCGTGGCGCCCACACGGTCTACGACTACGAGCACCCGGCCGACCACGCCGAATTCCCGCTCGGCCGCAACGACAAGGAATGGATGAAGCACACGCTGTGGCACAGCGAGGGGAACAACCTGACCTACAAGCCGGTCAACCTCAAGCCACTGACGGTAGATTCCATTCCGCCCAAGGTCCGTACGTTCTGATGACCAGCAGCCTCACGAAAGAACACCATGCCAAGCGCACCTTCCAGATCTACCGCTACGACCCGGACAAGGACGCCAAGCCCTACATGCAGACCGTCGAGATCGAACTCGACGGCAACGAGCGCATGCTGCTGGACGCCCTGGTCAAGCTCAAGGAGCAAGACCCGACGATCTCGTTCCGCCGCTCCTGCCGCGAAGGCGTGTGCGGCTCGGACGCGATGAACATCAACGGCAAGAACGGCCTGGCCTGCCTGACCAACATGAACACGCTGAAGGACCCCGTGGTCCTCAAGCCCCTGCCCGGCCTGCCGGTGATCCGCGACCTGATCGTGGACATGACCCAGTTCTTCAAGCAGTACAACTCGATCAAGCCCTACCTCATCACCGAGGACATCGCACCAGAGAAGGAACGCCTGCAGTCGCCCGAGGAGCGCGACGAGCTGAACGGCCTGTACGAGTGCATCCTGTGCGCGAGCTGCTCCACGAGCTGCCCCAGCTTCTGGTGGAACCCGGACAAGTTCGTGGGCCCGGCCGGCCTGCTGCAGGCCTACCGCTTCATCGCAGACAGCCGCGACCAGGCCACGGACGAACGCCTGGACAACCTGGAAGACCCGTACCGCCTGTTCCGCTGCCACACCATCATGAACTGCGTGGACGTGTGCCCCAAGGGCCTGAACCCGACCAAGGCCATCGGCAAAATCAAGGAAATGATGGTCCGCCGCCCTGTCTGACCCTCATGAGACCCGAACGGCCATTTCGGAAGAACCCTGACCCCTGTCGCCCAAACGCCGGCCCCTTAATCCCACCTGCTGGACGTCCGCGAGCGCGCCCAAGCTGCAGTGGCGCTGGCGTCGCGGCCTGCTGGAGAACGATCTCTTCATAGAGCCACTTCTTTGCGCTGCATGGGCCCACCATCAACTGGCTCATTAGGCCTACGGACATGACCCAGTTGATGGACCTGGCTGATAACGACCTTTTGGACCTGGTGCTCGCCCGCCAGGAGGCCGGAGGGTCCGCTCGACACAGCCGAGGTGCGGGATGTACTTGGCATGCTGCGACTCAGTGGTGGCGCAGCGAGGCCCCGGGCCTGACCTGGAGACAGGGCCCCTACCCACCGGCATTCTCGCAAACTACCCAAGGAAAGGACCACAATGACCCCCGCTGACATAAAAGCCACCCTGTCGTTCACCAACGGCTGCCCCAGCGTGGACCTGCCGGTCTACAAGGGCAGCATTGGCCCGGATGTCATCGACATCCGCAAGCTGTACGCCCAAACGGGCATGTTCACCTATGACCCGGGCTTCTTGTCGACCGCATCGACCCAGTCGACCATCACCTACATCGATGGCGACAAGGGCGAACTGCTGTATCGCGGCTACCCCATCGAGCAGCTCGCGGTGAACTGCGACTACCTCGAGACCTGCTATCTGCTGCTGTACGGTGAGTTGCCCAACGCAAGTCGCAGAAGACCGACTTCAGCAGCCGCGTGACCAACCACACCATGGTCAACGAGCAGATGCAGTTCTTCCTGCGCGGCTTCCGCCGTGACGCACACCCCATGGCGGTGCTGACCGGCTTGGTGGGCGCCCTGTCGGCCTTCTACCACGACAGCACCGACATCAACAACCCGCAGCACCGCGAGATCGCTGCGATCCGCCTGATCGCCAAGATGCCTACGCTGGTGGCCATGGCCTACAAGTACGGCGTGGGCCAGCCCTACATGTACCCGAAGAATAACCTGACGCTACTCAGGCAACTTCATGCGCATGATGTTCGGCACCCCCTGCGAGGACTACAAGCCCAATCACGTGCTTGTGCGGGCCATGGACCGTATCTTCATCCTGCACGCCGACCACGAGCAGAACGCATCGACCTCGACCGTGCGCCTGTGTGGCTCGTCAGGGACCAACCCGTTTGCTGCCATCGCCGCAGGCGTGGCCTGCCTGTGGGGGCCTGCCCACGGTGGCGCGAACGAGGCTTGCCTGAACATGCTGACCGACATCCAGAACCAGGGCGGTGTGGCAAAGATCGGCGAGTTCATCAACCAGGTCAAGGACAAGAACTCCGGCGTCAAGCTCATGGGCTTTGGTCACCGCGTCTACAAGAACCACGACCCGCGCGCCAAGCTCATGCACGAAGACCTGCCACGAAGTGTTGAACGAACTGGGTCTGCACAACGACCCGCTGTTCAAGCTGGCCATGGAGCTGGAAAAGATCGCCCTGGAAGACGACTACTTCGTCGCCGCGCAAGCTCTACCCGAACGTGGACTTCTACTCCGGCATCGTGCAGCGCGCCATCGGCATCCCTGTGCACGCTGTTCACGGGCATCTTTGCCTGGCCCGCACCGTGGGCTGGATTGCCCAACTGAACGAAATGATCGGCGACCCCGAGTACAAGATCGGCCGTCCTCGTCAGCTGTTCGTCGGCTCAGCATCTCGCGACGTCAAGCCTATCGCTCAGCGTTGAGTCCTCACTCCGCGCGGACTCCAGGCCACCTTCGGGCGGCTTTTTCATGCCGAGAGATGTGGATCGCCGAACGCAACTGCGAGCAGTTTTTGTGCCCAAGCTGCGCCGGACGACCTCGTCGAATTGCTTATACTGACGGGTCACAGCGCCGATTTGGACCAGATTGCGGGCGCTCAAGAAATGCCGCTAAAGAGGGACATCCGATCGACCTGATGTCCGCCATCTTTGCGGCGCCGGGTTTTTCAGGTTCAGGATGTCCGTCATGGCCTCAGTTGGCACAGTTTTGCCTCAGCAAATGTCTTTTGACACGCCGCTCCCGCTTCGAAGCGGGGCGACGCTGGCCCACTACACACTTCACTACGAAACTTATGGCACGCTCAACGCGGACGCCAGCATGCAGTATTGGTTTGCCATGCCCTGAACGCCTCGCACCACGTAGCAGGCGAGTACGCAGGCCAAGAGCGCAGCGAAGGCTGGTGGGATAACTTGGTTGGCCCTGGCAAGCCCTGGACACCAACCCGAATCTTTGTCATTGGCGTCAACAACCCGGCCTCGTGCTTTGGCTCGACAGGCCCCACGCACCTGAACCCCCAAACCGCCAGTGACCTATGGGGCCGACTTTCCGGTGGTGACGGTGGAGGATTGGGTGGATGCGCAAGCACGCTTGATCGAGCACTTGGGCATCCGCCAATTGGCCGCTGTGCTGGGGGGCAGCCTGGGCGGGATGCAGGCCCTGGCGTGGACCCTTCGCTACCCCGAACGCCTGCGCTACTGTGTGGCCGTGGCGACCGCGCCCAATTTGTCCGCACAGAATATTGCCTTCAATGAGGTGGCCCGTCGCGCCATCATCACCGACCCGGAGTTTCATGGTGGGCACTTCCCTGCGAGCACGGGGTGGTTCCGAAGCGCGGCCTGCGCGTGGCGCGCATGATTGGTCACATCACTTATTTGAGCGACGACTCAATGGAGGCCAAGTTCGGCCGCGACATGCGCGCAGGCGGGCCGGCCTATTCCACGCAGGACATTGAGTTTCAAATCGAAAGCTATCTGCGCCATCAAGGCGACAAGTTCAGCGAGTACTTCGACGCCAATACTTATCTGCTGATCACCCGAGCCCTGGATTACTTTGACCCGGCACGCGAGCACGGCGGAGACCTCTCTCGTGCTTTCGCCATAGCACGCCAACACAAATTCTTGGTGGTGAGCTTTACCACCGACTGGCGGTTCTCTCCGGCCCGCTCGCGCGAGATCGTCAAGGCGCTGGTGGATAACCGCATCGACGTCAGCTACGCTGAGATCGATGCACCCCATGGGCACGATGCCTTTCTGTTGGAGGATCCCCGCTACCACGGTGTGATGCGCGCCTACTTCCAACGCATCGCGGCCAGCTTTGCAAAATGGAGCGCAAGATGAGTGAGCGCAAAGACCTGGAAGTCATCGCTCGCTTGGTGCCCGAGGGTTCACGGGTGTTGGACTTTAGGCTGTGGGCAAGGTGAGCTATTGGCTCACCTGCACGGCAATCGTGCCTGCACTGGCTATGGCATCGAGATCGACGACGCCAATGTGCTTGCCTGCACCCAGCGCGGCGTGAACGTGATTCAGCTCAATCTCGAAGAGGGGCTTGAAAACGTTCGACGATCACAGCCTGATGTGGTGCTGCAACTGGAGACCCTACAGCACCTGCGCAATACCGAGCACATGCTGCGTGAGACCGCTCGCGTGGGCCGTATCGGCATCGTCAGCTTTCCCACTTTCGCCCATTGGCCCAACCGCCTGAGTGTGGATGCGCGGGCGCATGCCGGTGACGAAAACCTTGCCCTATCAGTGGTACGACACACCCAACATCCGCGTACAGTACCTTTGCGGACTTTGAAGTCTTGGCGGGCAAAAATGGCTTGGCCGTGACCGACAGCTTCGGTCTGAGTGGCGGTGAGGTGATCCGCAACGTGGCCCAATCCAGCGGGCCAGCGTGGCGGTCTTCAAGTTCGAGCAACTTTAGTCTCTCGCGGGAGTTCTCACAGTGCCGGGAAGCTATCCTCCGTGATATGTACGCCAAGTTCTTTGGGCTGAGCCAAGTCCCTTTCTCCATCGCACCGGACCCGCGCTACCTCTACATGAGTGAGCGCCACCGGGATGCCTTGGCGCATCTGCTGTGGGGCGTGAGCGCGGGCGGCGGCTTTGTGCTGCTGAGCGGTGCTATTGGCGCAGGCAAGACCACAGTGTGTCGCTGCTTCTTGGAACAGTTGCCTCCGCAGTGTACGGTGGCCTATATCTTCAATCCCAGCCTGACAGTGGACGAGTTGCTGCAGACCGTCTGCCAGGAGTTTGGTGTAGTGCTGCCAGAGGCAGTGCGCACGCCGGGTTCCACCAAGGGCATGGTGGATGCCCTCAATACTTTCCTGCTGCAAGAACATGCGGCTGCACGATCTTGCCTGCTGATCATCGACGAGGCGCAGAACCTCAGCGCCCCTGTGCTGGAGCAACTGCGCTTGCTGACCAATTTGGAAACGGCTGAGCGAAAGCTTTTGCAGATCATCCTGATTGGTCAGCCCGAGTTGCGCGACATGCTGGCCAGACCTGAGTTGGAGCAGCTGTCTCAGCGCGTGGTGGCCCAGTTCCACTTAGAGGCCCTGTCGCCCGCCGAGACGCACCAGTATGTACAGCATCGTCTCTGGGTAGCGAGGCCGGCAAGGCCCATCGCCCTTCGAGCCGCGGGCCTTGGCACGCATACAGCAGCTCACCAAAGGCGTGCCACGTCGCATCAACTTATTGTGTGACCGCGCCTTGTTGGGGGCCTATGCGCTGGGCCGAAAGGTGATTGATCGGGGCATGGTCGACAAGGCGGCGCTGGAGGTGTTCGCACGCCCGTTGGCCAACACAGCCTCAGCGGCACTCTGATGTCGGTCGTTTTGGGCGGCTTTGGGGCCTCGGCCTGGGCGTGCTCTTCCTTGGCTTTGCTGCGGCATGGTGGTGGAACAGTTGGGCTCTTTCGTCCAACAGCGGGGCGCCGTCGACCTCTTCGCGGTTACTGCCCAAGCCTGAGCACCTGCAGGGGTCGGCAGCGTCGTCAGCACGACCCAACCCGGATGCCGCAGAAGCCAGCTGTGGCCGTTGCGAGCCCGGCGGCTCTCACCAGTGGTGCAGTGACTCAGCGGTCGGTGGCGGCGCCTGCGCCAGGCTCAATGCCGACCCGCGCGCAGTGGTGGCGCCATGACGCTGAACCGCTCGGACTGTTGGTCGAGCGCTGGGGCGGGCCAGTTACTCAGGGGCCTGTTTGCGAGCGAGTCGTCGCCGAGTCGCTGCGCTGCTTCCGCGCCCATGCCAGCGCGCAACTGATTCGCCTTCTGGACCGTCCTGTGATGTTGCTCTTGCAAGACGAGAGTGGTGCCAAAGGTCGAATGCTGCTGTGGGGGCTGCGGTCTGATCAGGCCTTGGTGCAGCACAAAGAAGGGCAGCAATGGGTGCGCTGGGTCGAATTGGCGCCGTATTGGCGTGGCCAGTTCGTCACCCTGTGGCGCACCTCTGGCGCGTGGGCTCAGCAAGACAGCGCCGCAGCCAGCCAGGGCATCCAGGCCGCCTTGCGGCAGTTGGGCCTGCTGCCAAAATCTGCATCAGGGAGTGTCGGGGATGTCGATGCTGCGCTGTATGCGTTTCAAGCAGCCCAAGGCCTGCGCCCGGACGGCAAAGCCAATGTGCAAACGCTGATGCTGCTGAATCGCGCCATGGCGGTGAATGAGCCTCGCTTGGACGGGGAACGCTGAGTATGTCGTACATCTTGGAAGCGCTGAAGAAGGCCGAAGCCGAGCGCGAGCAAGGCAGCGTGCCGGGACTGCACAGCCAAGCTTGGTCGCCGAGCGTACAAGGGCCTCAAGGCCGGGTGAGGCCACACGGCCGAGGGTTGGCGATGGGCCTGCTGCTCATGGTCACCGCTGGGGTCGGGTTGTGGCTGTGGCGCTCGACGGCCGTCACGGAGCAGTCTGTCGCGGTCACGGCCACTGAGGTCCCCTGCGGTGCAGAGCTCGCCGGTGCAGCCGCTAGCCGCACAGGCGCCGAACACGAGTTTGCCCACGCCTGCGCCAGCACCTGTGGCATCAGTTGCAGCGACCCCTCTGCCGCCGCCGCAGCTCAAGGTGGCGAAGGCCCATTCGCCTGCTCCTGCCGCACCTGTGGGGGACCGCATCGTGAAGTGGGCAGACATGACGCCAGTCCAGCGGCAAGCGCTTGCCAAGCTGACCTGGGGTGGGGCCATGCACTCCACAGACCCCAGCGCACGCATGGTGATCATCAATGACCAGGTGGTGCGTGAGGGTGATGCACTCGGCCCTGGCTTGGTGCTGGAGCGCATTGAGGCCAAAGCCGCAGTGTTGAACTTGCAGGGACAGCGAATCCGTAAGGACTTTTGAGCGCCCTCTGCAGAACGAATGTCCGCTTCAGGGCGCGGGAGGCTGGTGGTCCGCTGCGCTGGGTTTGAGCTCTTCGACCCGCATACCTTCTTTGAGCAAGGCGTGCCTCAACCAATCAGGGTGCGAGCCTTGGCCGTCCCAGGTTTCTCCACTGACGGGGTGGCGATACTTGATGGGCAAAGGCCCTGAAGGTGGAGGGGGCGGTGGGGCTGGCGCCTCAAGCTCGTCCAGCGTGATGCCCCAAAAAGACATCAAGGACTGGATCCGAGCGATCACCGGTTCCAATTCACGACGGGAGAGACGTTGCTCACCCTCGTCGAGGAGGGTCTCACCGCTGTATTGAGGCTGCTGCAGCGGCTCATTCATGGCAGATCATGTGCCTGTAGATCGGATATTCGGCATTGAAATGCGGCACAGGGCACCAATGGTGCCCTGTTGGGAGTATCAGCCCTTGGCTGCGTCAAGTTCGCGGCATGAAGGCGCGCACACGGCCTGGGATTTGCCCAGAATCTTGCGCGACTTCAGTTGCGCGCGGGGCCGATGCTTGCCGCACAAAAAGCACGACATCGTGGCAGCACCAAAGGCGCCGGTTGCTGAGAATGGGGAACCCGCTACTTTTGAGCGGTAACGTAGGCCGCCTGGGTCGATGGCGGTCTTGGGATCGTCCTTGGCCAGAATGTGCTCCTTCCTGTGCAATCCATAGATATGGGGCTTTTTGCCCTCTCACTGCAAACAAACCGAGTCGCAATACGGCGCAGTTGACCTTGCAGCGAATCTGGCATTATCGCTGATACGGACTAGGTTTACCTTTGGTCCTCGTGCAATCCTTGGCGGGCTCTGATTGGGAACAGAGAACCTTGTCTCGAATCAGGCCTGCCAGTGCTTGATCCACTCTGCAATATCAAAGGGCCTGAGTGCTTCGGGGGACAGGGGCAGATGGCTGCTGCGCAAGAACGCCGGGAGCATGGACACGTCGTCTCGCCCCAAGATGAAAATCCGGTCCGGACTGTAAAGAGGGGTGTCCAAGTAGCTTGGGTTATCCGTGATGAGCTTCTTGTTGAGAAAAGCTGCTTCAAGCCCTCGCAGGGTCAAGCCATGTTGGCCATTCTGGAGCAGCTCCAGGATGCAAGCCGACGATTGCATCAAGGCCAAGTATTCTTCGTAGGCTAACCAGCGATGGGTGACTTGTAGAGTGCCCTTGTTGCCATAGCGTTTGCGCCTATCCGCCACCACATGCATGTGCACACGCAAACCCATTTGGGTGAGCACGTGGTGCCAATGGTCAAGCCGCCCAAGGCGACCCTTGTCTACACCGGCGAAGGTCACGTCAAACTGCAGCCCGTCTTGAGGAGTGGGTGCGACTTGGCGAAAGACTTGGTTCTGGAGCCCTAGACCTAACTGCTGTGCGTCCATTGGATCAAACGTCGCCGCATCAATGCCTTCTTTGCGAAGCCGGTCGACATACTTCTGCTGACTCGACCTTGTGGTGCGGAAGCTAGAAACCGGGTTCCACAGCCACAGCTTGAGCTTGGTCGTTTGAACAAAGCTGCGCATGAGCAGCAATTCCTTCAAATTCTCAATGGCAAAGAACAGGACGGTGTCGTTCCGCGTGATGGCTTTCAGCTGCTGCGTGAGTGAGCCACCCAGGTAGAGCGAGTAAGAAAGTCTGATGCCCAAGGCGAAGTCATACAGACGCAGCAAGGTCGCACGTGCGCCTCTGGGTGGCTTTGTTTGGACGATGATCTTGATATCCGGAATTTGGAGCAAAGGCTCCACCAAGAACCGGATCAAGGCATGGTCAGGAATGACAATGAACAGCATGGATCATGCTTGGGACGACACTGATCTTCACGCCGCTCCACGGAGAATGGCTTCACTGGCCTTCAAGGCTGCCGCGACGATCTGATCCATGTTGTAGTAACGATACTGGGCCAAGCGGCCCACAAAGGTGACCTGGGTTTCTTGTTCAGCCAAGGCCTCATAGCGCTTGAACAAGGCCTCTGACTCAGGCCGTGGCACCGGGTAATACGGATCACCTTCGTCTTGCGGATACTCCCTCACAATGGATGTACCCGCTGCTTTTTGGCCCGTCAGGTGCTTGAACTCAGTGATGCGGGTGAACGCATGGTCATTCGGGTAGTTCACCGTTCCCACGGCCTGGAACGATTCTTCCTGGGCCAGGTGCTCATGGGCGAAGCGCAGGCTGCGGTAGGGCAGGGGGCCAAAGCACTGCTTGAAGTAGCTGTCGATGGGGCCGGTGTAAACCAAGCGAGCATTCGGGTAGAGGTCACGCACAGACTCGAAGTCTTGGCTGGTCTGCACAGCGATCAAGGGGTGATTCAGCATGGCTTCAAACATGCGGGTATAGCCCAGCGCAGGCATGAACTGGAAGCTGTCTGAGAAGTAGCGATCGTCGTCATTGGTGCGCGTTGGAATGCGAGCTGCCACCCCCGCCGACAGTTCGCTCAAATCCAGACCCCATTGCTTGCGGGTGTAGCCCCGGAAGAATTTCTCGCACAAATCACTGCCCACCGAATTGAGCACCACGTCCTCGCTGGTCTTCAGGGGAGATCTGGGTTCGCGCACGCGCTCGATATAGGCTTGAGCTTCCTCTTCGCTGAGGTTCAAGCCGTAAAGCTTGTTGAGTGTGGTGCGGTTGATCGGGATGGGCAGCAACTGTTCGCCCACTTTGGCCAGCACGCGGTGCTCATAAAAGCGCCAATCTGTAAAGTGCGACAGGTACTCAAACACCAACTTGCTGTTGGTGTGAAAGATGTGAGGCCCATAGGGGTGGATGAGCACACCGCGCTCATCCAGGCAGTCATAGGCGTTGCCGCCAATATGCGACCGCTTGTCGATGACGAGCACGCTGCGCCCCGCGTCAGCCAACTGGCGGGCGCAGACGCTGCCGGCGAAACCGGCACCGACGATGAGAAAGTCCGGGCTCAATGGCGAAGTGCTCATGATGTCTCTCTTGTTGAGCCTGCGGACTTGAACGGGGCTTCGTCCCGTGCTTGCCGCAGGTGTTGCCAATTTCCGAACGAGTAGGCGACTTGTTGCCGCACCCGGCGCCAGCGGTGGGTCCAGGTCTTTGGTGAACTGCGGCGCCCAATGCTCGAGACGGTTGAACTTTGATCCAGGCAAACAGGGTAGGGCAGCATGCCGTAGACCTGCAGTTGCGTTTCCCAGGCATAGCGCAGATCGACATCGACCGGGCGACCAAAGGGGGTGCGGCGCAGGAGTTTTTGGGCCCCGGCGCGGCTGATGAAGTAGGCGGCCGTCATGCTGGGAATGCGGGCGTAGCGGACGATGCGGTGAGTGGTGTTCAGCGGCCAGGAGGCCAAGGTCTTTTCAGCGTCTCGGCCGACGAGCTTGATCATGTCCCACTGAGGTTCTGTGGCGGCCATTAACTGCGCCATTAAGGTGGGCAAGCTTGCCTCCAAGACGACATCGTCTTCCAAGATCAATGCACCTGGCGCGTTGCTGTCCACAATGGCTTGCCAGGTGTTGAGGTGGCTCACATAGCAGCCAATTTCACCCGAAGACAGTGGCAGGTGGTACTGCCGAGCATTCATTTCGGGGCTGTAAAAACGGGCCGTTTCTGCTTCCGAAAGATCCCTTCCGTAAACGGCGGCCATGGGGTGCAGCTGTTCGAGTAAACCCAAAGCTGCCAACTGGCTGTGCATTAGTGCGGCACGGGCCACATCTTTCGGAAGATTGATCAGGTAGATAGGGCAGGGCATGAGGATCAAACCGGCTTCAGGCCCAAGTGCTTGATGCGTGGCCGATTGTAGAGGGGGGTCAAGGCCGACTCACCATTGCCTGTGCAGTTTGCCAAACCAGTTCTGTGTCTGGCCATTGCCCATCTCCACCCAAGGCCGTCACAGTAGGCCCCCAGGGGCGCCATTGGCGGGTCTTGGTCGGCCCGAGCACGCTCAGCAGAGGCGCTGCAGACGCGGCGGCCAAGTGGGCTGGCCCGGTGTCGTTGGCCACCACCAGCTTGCTGCGGCCCAGCAAGGCCGCATAGGCGTCCAGTGGCAGTTTCTCGATCAGGATGGCGCCTGGGTAGAGGTTGCGGGCCTCTTCAACCTCGGCCGCAGGCCCGGGGCAGACCAAGATGGGCATGCCCAGGGCTTCGAGCCGCTTGGCAAAGGCCGCAAACTCCGGCCAACGCTTGGGCTGTTTGTCCACCAAGCCGCCGGCAAAGGGCGCGATGCAGACATAGTCACCTTGAGGGCCTGCATGGCGCGCAATGACGTCCTGCGCACGCTCTCGTGCCTGTACCGTGAGAGGAAGCTCAATCCGGTCTGGCATGGGCAAGCTCTGGCCCAAGAAGCCACAGGCCTGCGCCCAAAACGACTCTGCAGCGTGCGGGCCGTCTGCGGGGGGCAATGCCTTCTTCAGCAAGAAGGAGCGGCCGTCACTGGCAAATCCCGCCACCGCAAAGCCCGCCAAGCGCAGCTCCAAGGCGCTGGAGAAGGAGTTGGGCATGGCCAGGGCCCAGCGCTGGGGTTCTTGCGGTGCTGCTGCTTGCAACTGTTGCCGCAATGTTCGCAGTTGGCCGACACGCGTGCGAAGACCTCGGCCCCGCTTGGTCACTGACCAGCCCGCCCCAGACAACAAGCTTGGCGCCCAGCCTGCGCCATACAGATGCGGCTCAAAACCGTGTGTCGCCAAGAGTTGCAAGGCGGGCAGGCCCAGCACCACATCACCGATGTAATTGCAAAGTCGGACAACGAGAGGTCGATTCATGAATGAGGTTTCGATGCGGTAAAGCGGCGCGCCATGAGGGGGCGCTCACAAGGCCTAGACGATAATTCAGCCAGATTAGATTCTCATTTTGCGCCGTGAATCGGCCCTGCCTGGAGTGTTTGGAATGTCTGCATTGCCCATCAAGTCGCCCGAAGTGATCGCTTGCCACGAGGATTGCTTGGCGCAAGCAGATTGGCCTGGTGCCGAGCCCGTCGCCCTGGAAGGGCTTGAATTACTGCACTGGGTGCGCCGCAATCACTTCTTCAACAGCAGTTTGTGGGCCCAAGAAGACCTGGCTCGCCGCACCACCGTGAGCGCGGAGGAAATTGCCGGCAATAAGCGGGCCATCGACCGCTTCAACCAGGCCCGTAACGATGCGACCGAGCGGGTCGATGAGATGCTGTTGACGGCGCTAGGTCTGGTTGATGCTGCCTCGGCGCGCACGGATACCCCTGTGTCGACCGTCCCTGCGGGCGCGCGACTGAACTCTGAGACGGCCGGCAGCATCATCGACCGCATGTCCATCATGGCGCTGAAGATTCACGCCATGCGCCAGCAGACCCTGAGGCAAGACGTGGACGAAGCGCATCGCGCCTCGAGCGCGGTCAAGCTGGAGCGCTTGCAGCAGCAGCGCCAAGATCTGGGCGATTGCCTGGATGGTTTGTTGGCCGATGCCTTGGCGGGTCGGGCCTATTTCAAGGTGTACCGCCAGTTCAAGATGTACAACGACCCGCGTTTCAATCCGGCGCTGGTTGCTGAGCGCGCAAACAAGGTCTGAACGGTGGCGCTGCGCGTGCTGGTGGTCAAAACCACCTCGATGGGTGATGTGGTCCACATGTTGCCTGCAGTGGAGGACTTGCTGCGCTGGCACCCAGACGCCCAAGTGGATTGGTTGGTCGAGGCACCTTTTGCGGCGATTCCGGCTCTGCATCCGGGGGTGCATCGCGTCATTCCTCAAGCCTGGCGCAAGTGGCGCAAGAAGCTGATGGAGCGAGCCACTTGGCAGGCCATCGGCAAGGTGCGTGCCACCTTGCAAGCGCAGCCTTATGACTTGGTGATTGATGCGCAAGGCTTGCTCAAGAGCGTGATGTGGGCGGTGCAGGCCGAAGGCCCGCGCGTGGGCTTTGACTGGCAGAGCATTCGTGAGCCCGTGGCCAGTGCCTTCTATCGGCGCCGGGTGGCGGTGTCGCGCAGTCTGCAGGCGGTGGAGCGCAATCGGCACTTGATGGCGGGGGCTTTGGGTCGCGCCTTTGAGCCGGGGGTGCCTGCTCGGTTCGGCCTGGCCATTCCTCAAGAGGCGACATGGCGTGCTCCAGTGGACCGCTACGCCCTCTTGATTCCCTGCGCCAGCCGTATCGAGAAGCGCTGGCCAGAACCTGATTGGGTGGCCGTGGGTGAGCGCTTGAGAGGCGCAGGCTTGGGGCTGGTGATCTTGTGGGGCTCTCCCGATGAAGAGCAACTCGCTCAAAGGTTGGCTGGCCCCTTGGGAGCTGCTGTGCCGCCCTTTTTGACGGTGCGCGAGATGGCGGCCGTCATTGGGCGTGCGCAATTGGCGGTGGGCCTTGATACGGGCTTTAGCCATTTGGCTGCGGCTTATGGCCTGCCGACGGTGGGCATTTATTGCGACCATGAGCCCGGCTTGGCCGGCTTGACCGGCCCCGCATTGGTCCAAAGCCTTGGCGGCAAGGGCCAGATCCCTGCTCGGGCCGATGTGCTGGAGGCCCTAGAGCGCGCCTTGGCGACGCTGATCGTCAGCCCGCCCGGCGTCTGAGAGCTGGATCACTACTGATCCTCGATACGCTGTGGCGGAAAGCTGTCCCAGCTCAAGCAACCTGGGCATTGCCAAAAGTAGCGCTGGGCTTCAAAACCGCAGGCGGCGCAACGATAGCGTTGCAAGGGGCGGCCCGCTTTGTCCAGCGCCTTGCCCACAGCGTCGGCGCAGTCTTGCGTCCATTGTTCAACCGGGCGGTTGAGTACTGCCTGTGCGGCTGCCAGTGTGGCCTGTTGCTTCAGGTAGTGCAGCACCAGCGGTGATTGCGCCAGTTCAGAACGCTCTAGTGCCGCCAAAGCCTTGATGACATCCAGCGAAGGATGAGCCTCATGAGCGATGCAGAGGTTTGTGCGTGCCCGCTCAACTTGGCCACAGGCCTGTCCGGCTTGAGCATAAACCAGCGCGACCAGGGAGAAGCTGGCGAGATCAGCCTGACGCAGGCCTTCCCAGTGGGTCATGGCTTCGGCAGCGTGCCCGGCATCCAGCGCCCGTTGACCTGCGATGAGCTTTGGGCGAGGCGCTTGAGGTGCGGCTTGGTGAGCCCGCGAGAGGGCTTCAGTGGCTTCGGTGCTTTGCTGTCGGGCGTCCGCTTCCAGGGCCACTTCACACCAGTGATGGGAGATCCGCTGACCAAAAGCTCCTGCGCCCGAGACCTCCAGCGCGCGCGCCATCTCGGCCGCATTGCGCCAGTCGCGTGATCGCTCGTAAAGGTTGAGCAGCGCCAGGCGCGCATCCCGGTCATGCTCGCCGCCGACCAGTGCGCGGTAAGCGGCTTCGGCACGGTCAAACAAGCCGGCCTTCATGAAGTCTTGGGCCAGGGCATGCTGGGCACGATCGCGTTCACTCGCGAGCAGGTCTGCACGCGCCAACAGGTGTTGGTGCACCCGTACCGAGCGCTCAAACTCACCCCGTCGACGGAACAAATTGCCTAATGCAAAGTGCAGTTCTGTGGTGTCTGGGTCGTTCTGAACGGCTTCGATAAAGGCGTCGATGGCCTTGTCCTGTTGTTCGTTGAGCAGCAGGTTCAAGCCTTTGTAATAGGCCTTTGGCGAGTCCACATGCTCTCGGCGCATCTGACGCACATCGAGGCGTGAAGCGAGCCAACCCAAGACGAAGGCCAGCGGCAGACCGATCAGCAACCAAGCCTGGAGATCAAATTCCATCGGACATCACGGGGGCAGGTGGGGAGGGGGCATGGGCGGTCTGGTGTCCGACAGACGTAGGCTGTTGTACTTGTTGAGCCCGCTGTCGTTGTCGCCACCAAGTTGGGGTCATGGCCAGCACACCAAAAGCCGCGCCCGCACCAAATGCGACCAACACCACGATGACCATGGGGGCAGACCAGCTTTGGCCAAAGTACCAATGAAGGGTGGCCGTGTGCAGGTTGTTCAACGAAAACGCGAACAAACTGAAGAAGATGAAAGCTCGCAAGAGCCAAACCAGGATGCGCATGAATGCTCCAAGATGGCTGCATTGTAGGAGCATGCGCACAGCCGCCTGCACAGCGTTGCGCCCATGAAAAAGGGCCCTTGCGGGCCCTTCAGAGCGATTCAGCGTGAATCAGCCGTTCAGGCTGCAGGCCCTGACTCAGCAGGTGCGATTGCGTCCACCCCTTCACGCAAGGCTTTGCCTGGCTTGAAGTGGGGCACCAGCTTTTCGGGAATCGTCACCTGCTCGCCCGAGCGGGGGTTGCGCCCCACCCGAGGCGGGCGACGATTGATCGAAAAGCTGCCAAAGCCCCGAATCTCGATGCGGTGCCCGCGCGCAAGCGCGTCGGACATTGCATCCAGAATGGTCTTGACCGCGAACTCGGTGTCGCGCTGGGTCAGTTGCGCAAAGCGCTCTGCCAGCTTGGCGACGAGATCGGATCGAGTCATGGGCCGGGCTCGCTCAGTGCGGTGTTAACTCAGTTGCCCGAGTTGTCCAGCTTGGCGCGCAGCAGAGCGCCCAGGCTGGTGGTGCCAGCATTCTCGCGCTCGTTGGTCTGCGAGAGGCGCTGCATGGCTTCTTGCTGGTCGGCTTGATCCTTGGCCTTGATGGACAACTGGATGTTGCGGGTCTTGCGATCCACGTTGACGATCATCACGGAGACCTCGTCGCCTTCCTTCAGAGCCACGCGAGCGTCTTCGACGCGGTCGCGGCTGATTTCAGAAGCGCGCAGGTAACCCATCACGTCGTCAGCCAGTTGCACTTCAGCGCCACGGGCGTCCACAGTCTTGACCACGCCGTTCACGATCTGGCCACGGTCATTGACGGTGGTGAAGGTCGCGAAGGGGTCACCATCCAACTGCTTGATGCCCAGGGAGATGCGCTCGCGCTCAATGTCGATGCCCAAGACCAAAGCTTCAACTTCTTGGCCCTTCTTGAAGTTGCGAACTGCCGCCTCGCCCGTCTCCTGCCAAGACAGGTCGGACAGGTGCACCAAGCCGTCGATGCCAGCAGCCAGACCGACGAACACGCCGAAGTCGGTGATGCTCTTGATCGGGCCCTTGACCTTGTCACCGCGCTTGACGGTGGCAGCGAACTCTTCCCAAGGATTGGCCTTGCACTGCTTCATGCCCAAGGAGATGCGACGCTTGTCTTCGTCGATTTCCAGAACCATGACTTCGACTTCCTCGCCCAAGGTGACGACCTTGGAAGGAGCGACGTTCTTGTTGGTCCAGTCCATCTCAGAGACGTGCACCAAGCCTTCGATGCCGGGTTCGATCTCAACGAATGCGCCGTAGTCAGCGATGTTGGTGATCTTGCCGAACAGGCGGGTGCTGTTGGGGTAGCGGCGAGCCACGCCCATCCAGGGGTCGTCGCCCAATTGCTTGATGCCCAGCGACACGCGGTTCTTCTCGGCGTCGAACTTCAGGACCTTGGCGGTCAGCTCTTGGCCCACGGTCACCACTTCAGACGGGTGACGGACACGGCGCCATGCCATGTCGGTGATGTGCAGCAAGCCGTCGATACCGCCCAGATCCACGAACGCACCATACTCGGTGATGTTCTTGACCACGCCAGAAACGATGGCGCCTTCGTGCAGGGTTTCCAGCAGCTTGGCGCGCTCTTCGCCCATGGAGGCTTCGACCACGGCGCGACGGCTCAGCACCACGTTGTTGCGCTTGCGGTCGAGCTTGATGACCTTGAAGTCCATGGTCTTGCCCTCGAAGGGGCTCATGTCCTTCACGGGGCGAGTGTCCAGCAGCGAGCCGGGCAAGAAGGCGCGGATGCCATTGACCAAAACGGTCAGGCCGCCCTTGACCTTGCCAGAGACAGTACCGGTCACGAAGTCGCCAGACTCCAGTGCGGTTTCCAGGGACAGCCAAGAGGCCAGACGCTTGGCCTTGTCGCGCGACAGGATGGTGTCGCCGTAGCCGTTTTCAACGGCGTCGATAGCCACCGAGACGAAGTCACCGACTTGGACTTCAACTTCGCCCTGGTCGTTCTTGAATTCTTCGATAGGCACATAGGCTTCGCTCTTGAGGCCAGCGTTGACCACCACAAAGCTGTGGTCGATGCGCACGACTTCAGCGGTGATGACTTCACCAGCACGCATTTCGCTCTTTTGCAGCGATTCCTCAAAGAGGGCGGCGAAGGATTCTGTGAATTGGGACATGTGAGATTTCCGTCAATCCAGCACCGCCAGGGGCGCCGGACAAGCATGTGCAGTGCAAGCACTGCGGGTTAGGTTGATGAGATCACGGCCCTAAGCGGTGTGTTGCACACCATGAAGGAGGGCTGTGGGCCCAGATCGCCAAAACCTTGACCTGAGCAGGCTCAGGGCGCGGTATTCAGCGCTTTGCGTTGCTCCCACCAAGCCAAGACTTGCTCAACCGAGGACTCGATCGACAACTCAGAGTTATCTAGCAGCAACGCATCTTCTGCGGGTATTAAAGGCGAAGCCGCGCGAGATTTATCTCGATCGTCCCGCACCTGCAAATCCAACAAAAGACTGTCGATATTAGCGGAAATTCCCTTAGCAATCAACTGCTTATAGCGGCGCTCGGCACGCTTCTCGGCGCTGGCGGTCAAGAAAACCTTGAGCTGGGCTTCGGGGAACACCGCCGTGCCCATGTCGCGCCCGTCAGCCACCAAGCCGGGCAGGCGCTGGAACGAGAGCTGTAACTCATGCAAGGCTTGACGCACCTCTGGATGCACTGAGACTTGCGAGGCCAGGCCCCCTGTAGATTCCAGGCGCAACTCTTGCGAGATGTCCTCGCTCCCCAGCCATATGGCCCCACCCTCGAAGCGGATGTCCAATCGGGCCGCAATGCTGGCCACGCTGGGACCATCGGAGAGCGCAACGTTGGCCTTTCGGGCGGCCAGCGCCGTGGCGCGGTAGAGCGCGCCAGAGTCCAGCAGGTGATAGCCCAAGGCTGTGGCCAACTCTGCGGCCAGCGTGCCCTTGCCAGAGGCGGTGGGGCCATCCACCGCCAATACCGGAATCGCGTTGGGCGCCGCCGTGACAACGCTGAACAGGGTCTCGAAATAGTCAGGGAAGGTTTTGGCCACGCACTTGGGGTCTTCAATGCGCACGGTGACGGCCGTCGCGCCTCCCGTCAGCGGGTTCAGGGCGGCCAGCGACAGGCACATCGCCATGCGATGGTCGTCGTAAGTGTGGATGCTGGCGGGCTGCCACTCGCGCAGCGGCGCCACTTCGATGAAGTCCGGCCCCTCTATCACCTCCGCACCCAGTTTGCGTAGCTCACAGGCCATGGCCGTGATGCGGTCGGTCTCCTTCACCCGCCAGCTCGCGATATTGCTCAGGCGGGTGGGGCTGTCGGCATACAAGGCCATGACGGCCAAGGTCATGGCGGCGTCTGGAATGTGGTTGCAGTCGAGCGTAATGCCCTTGAGGGGCCAGCGGCCGCGCTTTACTTCCAGCCAGCCTTCGCCGCCTTGGACCTTTGCGCCCATGGCTTGGGCGGCCTCTACAAAGCGGATATCGCCTTGAATGGCGTCCAGGCCCACGCCTTCGATGCGCACGGCTTGCTCTGTGGCTGCCAAAGCACCCAGGGCGACAAAATAAGAGGCTGAGGAGGCGTCGCCTTCTACATGAATGCGACCCGGCGTTTGGTAGGCCGAACCTTGAGGGATCACAAAGCGCTGATAGCCTTGGCGTTGAACCGCAATGCCGAAACGCGCTAAGAGACGCAGCGTGATGTCGATGTAGGGCTTGGAGATCAGTTCGCCCTGAACCTCGATGGTCACCGGGTTGTCTTGACTCACCAAGGGCAGTGCCAACAACAGAGCAGTCAAGAACTGGCTGGAGACATCGCCGCGCACGCGAATCGGCGTGTGGGTTTCTAGGCGGCTGGGTGTGCCTGAGCCCACCTGCAAGGGCGGAAAGCCCGCGTGGCCCAAGTCGATGACGGGGCAGCCCAATTGGCGCAACGCATCGACCAAGTCGCCAATGGGGCGTTCATGCATGCGTGCCACGCCCGAGAGCTTGAAGGCGCCACCTTGGGTGGCTGCCAGCACGGCCAAGGCAGCCGTCAAGGGCCGCATGGCGGTGCCCGCATTGCCTAAGAAGAGGTCGGCCTGTTTGACCTTCAACTGACCACCCAAGCCGGTGACGCGCAAAACGCCAGGCTGGCGCTCCAAGATACAGCCCAGCGCCTCAAGGGCCACCAGCATGACGCGGGTGTCGTCCGAGTCCAGCAGGTCGTGGACGTCGGTGGTGCCTTCAGCCAAGCCCGCAAGCAAAAGCACGCGGTTGGAAATGCTCTTGGAGCCTGGCAGGCGCACCGTGCCAGCAGCAGCCGTCAACGGGGGGAGGTCGAGAAAAGCGGTCGTGTACATGGTCAGCGCCCAACAAGGAGGCGTGAAGAAGTCTTATTTCTGGCGGGTATTCAAGCGCCAATGGCTGCGAACTTGCGCAACTCCCTGGATCAGTGCTTCGAGCGATTCACCCTGGCAATCTTTCAAGCTTTGTTCCAGTACCCCCAACGCACCTCGGAAGCGCTCAGACTGCTTGAGCACCTCTTCACGGTTCGCAATCAGGATGTCGCGCCAGATTGCCGGGTCGCTGGCGGCTATGCGGGTGAAATCTCTGAAGCCAGGCCCTGCCAATTGCAAAAAGGCTTCGCTTTCCTTTTGCTGGCCACCCCCGCCATATAGGCAAAGGCCAGCAAATGCGGAAGGTGGCTGACTGCGGCAAAGGCGGCGTCATGGTCTTCGGCAGACATGATGCGGACTTGGCAGCCCAGTGCCGCCCAGAGTCGCTCGGCTTGCACCACCAACTCAGGCTGGGTTTGCGCGATGGGCGTCAGAATGACCTGTCGGTCGCGATAGAGCTGCGCATCGGCATGCTCCACACCGGCCAATTCCTTGCCGGCAATCGGGTGGGCCGGCACAAACGAGGCGATCTTTTCACGCAGGGTACGTCGGGCCGCATCGACCACATCGCGCTTGGTGCTGCCGACGTCCATGATCAGCACTTCTGGCTTGACCAAATGCCGAATGGCCTTGAAGGTCGCGTCGCTGGCTGCCACCGGGACGGCCATCAGCACAACGTCTGAGCCGGCCACCGCCAATAAGGCGGACTCAGCGGTTTGGTCGATCACGCCCATCTGACGGGCGCGCTCGGTGGTGGAGGGCGACTTGCTGTAACCCACCACACGGCCGACCAAGCCAGCTTGCTTCATGGCCAAGGCGAAGGAGCCGCCCATCAGGCCGCAGCCAATCAGGCCCAGTTGTTGATACTTCACTGGGGTGCTCTCAATGCGTGTCCAAGGGATAGGTGCCCAGCACTTTGAAATAGGCACAGGCTTCGCGCAGTTCTTGCAGTGCCACTTGCACTTGGGTCTCGTCCGGGTGGCCTTGCAGGTCGATGTAGAAGTAGTACTCCCACTGACCTGAGCGAGCAGGGCGCGACTCAAAGCGGGTCATCGAGACCCCGTGCTTCTTGAGCGGCACCAGCATGTCATGCACGGCACCGGGGCGGTTGCTGACCGACACCACCAAGCTGGTGCAGTCGTGGCCCGAAGCCTTCGGCGTGGGGTGGCGATGCGGGTCGGTGACGATGGCGAAGCGGGTGCGGTTATGCGGGTCGTCTTGAATGGCAGGCGATATGACGTGCAGGCCATACTCGCTGCTGGCGCGTACGCTGGCAATGGCCGCCAAGCGGCTGTCTTGTGCCGCCAGACGCGCGCCCTCGGCATTGCTAGAAACAGGACGACGCTCAGCATGCGGCAGATGGGCTGACAGCCAACCGTGACATTGCGCCAAGGCTTGCGGATGAGCGCATACCCCCTCAATGCCCTCCAGCGCATTGTCTTTGCGCATCAGGTTGTGGCGTACAAACAGGCTGGTCTCGCCAATGATGAACAGCGGCGTCGTCAAAAAGATGTCGAGTGAGCGGGCGACCACGCCTTCTGTGGAGTTCTCGACCGGCACCACGCCAAAATCTGCTGCACCGGCTGCGGTGGTTCGGAACACTTCGTCGATGCTGGCGCACATGACGCGCACCAAAGACGAGCCGAAGTAGCCAAGCGCGGCTTCTTCACTGAATGTGCCCGCGGGGCCGAGGTAGGCCACGCGCGTGGGTGTCTCTAGGGCTCGGCAGGCGGACATCACCTCGCGCCAAATGGGCGCGATGGTGTCTGTCATCAGCGGACCTTGATTGACAGCTTTGAGGCCATCAATCACCTGGGCTTCCCGCTCCGGGCGGAAGACTACCGAGCCCTCTTTTTTCTTGAGGGAACCGACGGACAGCGCCAAGCTGGCCCGCTTATTCAGCAGGGCCAATAACTCGCGGTCGACGGCGTCAATCTGGTGGCGTAGCGCCAGCAATTCTGGCGGTGTGTCGCTGGAGGGCGCGGTCGGGGTGCTGGGGGCGGGGGCATCAGCCATGGCGGCGGGCAAAGTCCTGCATGTAGTTCACGAGCGCCTGCACACCTTGCAGTGGCATGGCGTTGTAGATCGATGCACGCATACCGCCCACGGACTTGTGGCCCTTGAGTTGCAGCAGCCCTGATTCTTTGGCGCCCACCAAGAACGCATTGTTGAGCGTCTCATTGGCGAGGAAGAAGGGCACATTCATCCGAGAGCGCGCGTTGTGCGCCACACGGTTGGCATAGAAACCGCCGTTGTCGTCCAGGTAGTGGTACAGCAAGTCGGCTTTGGCTTGGGCGCGGCGGTCCATCTCGGCCACCCCGCCTCCGGCCTTGAGCCATTCAAACACCAGCCCGGCGATGTAGATGCCATAGGTAGGCGGCGTGTTGTACATGGACTGGTGATCAGCCACGCACTTGTAATCGAACGCGGACGGGCAGATGGCCAAAGCGTGGCCGATCAGGTCTTCACGCACGACCACAATCGTCACGCCTGCGGGCCCGATATTCTTCTGCGCACCCGCAAACAGCAGACCCACACGCGACCAATCGACGTGCCGCGACAGGATGTGTGAAGACGCGTCTACCACCAGTGGCGCGTCGCAGCCCAGCGCAGTCAGGTCCGGCAGGGTGTGCATCTCCACGCCGTCAATGGTCTCGTTGCTGCAGACGTGGACATAGGCCGCATCTGCGCGCAGGCGCCATTTCGAGGCGGCAGGCAGCTCAGTGTGGCGGCTGGCTTCGTTGCTGGCTGCCGCTTGGGCATCGCAGTAACGCTGCGCCTCGTTCAGCGATTTTTTGCTCCAGGAGCCGGTGACCACCACATCCACCGCGCCGCCGCGCGATAAGTTCATGGGCACGATGGCGTTTTCGCCCAGACCACCACCTTGCATGAACAGCACGCGGAACTGTGGCGGCACAGCCAGCAGTTCACGCAGGTCGCGCTCTGCGGCTTCATAGATGGAGATGAACTCTTTGCCGCGGTGGCTCATCTCCATCACGCTCATGCCGCTGCCGTGCCAGTCCAACATCTCGTCGGCAGCACGCTCCAGAACGGCTTCAGGCAAGGCCGCCGGCCCAGCAGAAAAATTGAAAGGGCGCTTGAGCATGGCCGCAGAGCAGTGAGGATTACTTCTTGGCAGGCTTGGCTGGCGCTGAGGCACCGGCAGCGGGGGCCGCAGCATTGAGGCGCTTGACCACGTTCTGCTCCAAGGTGGAAATCTTGGCTTCCATCGCTGTGCGCGTCTCGGCCACCAGCTTTTCAGCCAGCACCTTTTCCATCTCGCCGGCCAGTGCCTGGTACTTGCGCACCGTGGGCGACTCCAGCATGGCGATGACTTCCTTGAGTTCCGCCTCGGTGAGCTTCTCTTCGAGCAAAACGCCGATGGTGGTGGGGCCAAGCTTGACCGCACGATCGCGCAGCATGGGGACGGCATCGTCCGCATACTTCTTGACGTCAGCCTGGATCTCTTTGGCCACTGCGGCTCGCTTTTCTTGAGGAACGCGAGTGTTCAGCACGCCGTCGGCCTGCTGCAGCATGGCCATTGCGGGGCGCTCGGCCAATTCACGCGCCGTGTTCTCGATGGCGCTTTGCTGCAGTTGGACGATCTTGGCCACCAACTCTTTTTTCGACTGCGCCATGGCAGCACTGGTGCCACCCAAAAGGCCCAGGCTCAGGGCGACGGGGAGGGTGGCTTTGAGGATGAAGTTCAAGTGTTGCTTTCGTCTGCGGCGCCGTCAGTCTCTGTGTCGCCTGGGGTTTCGAGTTGCGCGTCGTTCTCGACAATGCGCTGCAAGCCGCTGAGTTTGGAGCCATCGTCCAGTGCAATCAGCGTCACGCCTTGAGTCGCGCGACCGAGTTCACGAATTTCGCTGACCCGTGTGCGCACCAACACGCCCTTGTCGGTGATCAGCATGATCTCGTCCTCGGCATGCACCAGTGTGGCGGCCACGACCTTGCCGTTGCGCTCACTTTGCTGGATGGCGATCATGCCCTTGGTGCCACGGCCGTGGCGGGTGTACTCGACGATGCTGGTGCGCTTGCCGTAGCCGTTTTCGGTGGCTGTCAGCACGCTTTGGCTTTCGTCCTCAGCCACGAGCATCGCGATCACGGCCTGGCCTTCTTCAAGCATCATGCCGCGCACGCCACGGGCTTGACGGCCCAGCGGACGCACGTCGTCTTCGTCAAAGCGCACGGCCTTACCACCATCGCTGAAGAGCATCACGTCGTGCTTGCCGTCCGTCAGCGCGGCGCCAATCAGGTGGTCGCCTTCGTCGAGGTCGACGGCGATGATGCCGGCCTTGCGCGGGTTGCTAAAGTCGTCCAGCGCAGTTTTCTTGACCGTCCCGCGGGCCGTGCACATGAAGATAAACCGATCCGCCGGGAAAACTCTGTTATCACCGGTGAGTGGCAGCACTACCGTGACCTTCTCGCCCGGCTGCAGCGGGAACATATTCACGATGGGCTTGCCGCGGCTGGCTCGTCCGCCTTGGGGCACTTCCCAGACTTTGAGCCAATACACGCGACCTCGGTTGGAGAAGCACAGAATCCAGTCGTGGGTGTTGGCAATGAAGAGTTGGTCGACCCAATCGTCTTCTTTGGTGGCGGTTGCTTGCTTGCCGCGCCCGCCACGGCGCTGCGCGCGGTACTCGGCCAGAGGCTGGCTCTTCATGTAGCCGGTGTGGCTCAGCGTGACCACCATATCGGTCGGCGTGATCAGGTCTTCCGTGCCCAGTTCTTGGACGTTGTGCTCCACCACCGAACGGCGAGCACCGACCTTGGTTTGGCCAAATTCTTGGCGCAGCGCGGTCAGTTCTTCGCTGATGATGAAGGTGACCCGTTCGGGCTTGGACAAGATATCCAGCAGGTCGGCGATGACGGCCATGACCTCTTTGTACTCGCCGACAATCTTGTCTTGCTCTAGCCCAGTCAGACGTTGCAGACGCATCTGCAAAATTTCGCCCGCTTGGTCTTCGGAGAGGCGGTACAAGCCATCGGCCTGCATGCCGAAGTGGGGCGCCAAGCCCTCAGGGCGGTACGCGGCTGCACCGCCGGGGTTTTCGCTGTCGGCACGCGCCAGCATCTCGCGCACCATCGACGAATCCCAGCTCTGCTGCATCAAGGCGGCCTTGGCCACTGGCGGTGTGGGCGACTCCTTGATGATGCGGATGAACTCGTCGATATTGGCCAACGCGACGGCCAAGCCTTCCAGCACATGGCCGCGTTCCCGCGCCTTGCGCAGCTCAAACACGGTGCGGCGGGTCACCACTTCACGGCGGTGCTCCAGGAAGATGTCCAGCAACTGCTTCAGGTTGCACAGCTTGGGCTGGCCATCAATCAACGCCACCATGTTGATGCCGAAAGTGTCCTGCAGCTGCGTTTGCTTATACAGGTTGTTCAGCACCACCTCAGGCACTTCGCCGCGTTTGAGCTCGATCACCACCCGCATGCCGGATTTGTCCGACTCGTCTTGGATGTGGCTGATGCCTTCGATCTTCTTCTCGTGCACCAACTCGGCTATGCGCTCCAGCAAGGTCTTCTTGTTGACTTGGTAGGGCAGTTCATCAACGATGATGGATTGGCGGCCGCCCTTGTCGATGTCTTCAAAGTGAACCTTGGCGCGCATCACCACACGGCCACGCCCGGTGCGATAGCCTTCCCTCACACCATTGATGCCGTAGATGATGCCGGCGGTCGGGAAGTCGGGCGCGGGAATGATCTCCATGATCTGTTCCAGCGTAGCGTCTGGCACTTTCAGCAAGTGCAAACAGGCGTCCACCACCTCATTGAGGTTGTGCGGAGGAATATTGGTGGCCATGCCCACCGCAATCCCGGCTGCGCCGTTGACCAGCAGATTGGGCAGGCGTGCGGGCAACACCAAAGGCTCTCGTTCGGAGCCGTCGTAGTTCGGCCCGAAATCGACGGTTTCCTTGTCGATATCGGCCAGCATTTCGTGGGCGATTTTCGACAACCGGATTTCGGTGTATCGCATGGCTGCGGCGTTGTCGCCATCCACCGAGCCGAAGTTGCCCTGGCCGTCGACCAGCATGTGACGCAGAGAGAAATCCTGCGCCATGCGAACAATGGTGTCGTACACCGCAGTGTCGCCGTGCGGATGGTATTTACCGATCACATCACCCACGATACGTGCCGACTTCTTGTAGGGCCTGTTCCAGTCGTTGTTCAACTCATGCATCGCGAACAGCACGCGCCTGTGCACGGGCTTCAATCCGTCGCGGGCGTCGGGCAGGGCCCGTCCCACGATCACGCTCATAGCGTAATCCAGATAAGAACGCCGCATCTCCTCTTCGAGGCTGATGGGCAAAGTTTCTTTGGCGAATTGGGTCATGGGCAGGGTGCTGTCGGCTTTTGAGTCAGCCAGACAGACCGGGCAATGTGGACGAGGCGCTGATTCTAAAGGCCATCTCTTGTCGCGGTTGCGCAACATCAACGGGCGGCTGTCGCGCTCGGCAGCGCAAAATACGGCTGGAGCGATGCCCTATGGCACAATCAGTCATCGGTGGTGAGCGCTCGCAAGGACCGGGTGTTTGCTAGGTTTTCTCGCTTCCGATTTGGACGTTACGCAGAGTTACTGCGGCTTTCCTTGAGAGGAGAATCATGAAGAAATTGAACAAGGTAGCGGTGCTGTTTGCATCGGCTGCGCTTGCTGCTCCACTGTCGAGCGCTTTCGCCCAGTCTATTGACAACTGGCGCAACGTTGATGGCTTGGTGTGGAAGAACGGCACCAACGAACTGTGCTGGCGCGATGCCAATTGGACACCGGCTACTGCCGCTGCCAATTGCGACGGCGCTATCAAGGCGGCTGCTCCGGCTCCTGCCCCGATGGCCAAGCCAGCAGCACCCGCGCCTGTGGCGCCCCCCATGGCACCGAAGCCAGTTCCTCCAGCGCCTCCCAAGGCACCAGTGAGTGAAAAAGTGACCTACGCTGCTGACGCCTTCTTTGACGTCAACAAGTCGGTGCTGAAGTCGGAAGCCAAGGCCAAGTTGGACGACCTGGTTGCTAAGACCAAGGGCGTGAATCTGGAAGTCATCATCGCCGTCGGTCACACCGACAGCGACGGCTCTGACGCTTTCAACCAAGCTCTGTCGGTTCGCCGTGCAGACGCAGTGAAGGCCTATCTGGTCGGCGCTGGTGTTGAAAAGAACCGCGTGTACACCGAAGGCAAGGGCGAGAAGTCGCCGGTGGCCGACAACAAGACCAAGGAAGGCAAGGCTAAGAACCGCCGTGTCGAAATCGAGGTCGTCGGTACTCGCGTTACCAAGTAATCGGTTTTCCGATTGCCCCAAAACCCCGCCTCGGCGGGGTTTTTGCTTTTTCAAAGCTAAGATTCAAGCCATGGTGAATGCAGACACTCAAGAGCTGAATAAATTTGGTGACCTTGCCCATCGCTGGTGGGATCTAGAGGGTGAATTCCGGCCCTTGCACCAAATCAACCCTTTGCGTTTGGACTGGATCGCAGCGCAGGCGCCGTTGCAGGGCGCTTGTGTGCTGGATGTGGGCTGTGGCGGCGGCATCCTGGCTGAGTCGATGGCGCTGCGGGGTGCGGAGGTGCTGGGCATCGACCTCTCCACCAAGCCGCTCAAAGTGGCACAGCTTCACGCCATGGAGGCTGGCGTGAACGGGCTGTCTTACCGTGAAGTTGCGGTGGAGGCTTTGGCCGCAGAGCGGCCTGCCAGCTTTGATGTGGTGACTTGCATGGAAATGTTGGAGCACGTCCCAGACCCTGCTTCTGTGGTGCGGGCCTGTGCAGCGCTGGTTAAGCCGGGTGGGCACGTGTTTTTCTCAACCCTGAATCGCAATGCCAAGGCTTTTCTGCTCGCCATCGTTGGGGCCGAACACATTCTAGGTATGCTGCCCAAGGGCACGCATGAGTACGCCAAGTTCATCAAGCCGAGTGAGCTGGCCCGATTTGCCCGTGAGGCAGGGCTCCAGGTTAAAGGCTTCAAAGGCCTGGAGCACAACCCGCTGACCAAGCGCTACTGGTTGTCGGCCAATACGGATGTGAACTACCTCATGGCTTGTCGGCGTCCGGCATGAGAGCAGACATTGCTGCGGTGCTGTTCGACCTGGACGGCACGCTGATCGACAGCGCACCCGACTTGGCAGGCGCGGCCAATGCACTGCGGCAGCAGCATGGCTTGGCGCCGCTTCCCTATGAACGCCTGCGGCCCATGGTTGGGGCCGGCGCTCGAGGGATGGTGGGCTTGGCATTCGGGGTGAGCCCTGGTGAGCTGAAATTTGAGCCCCTGAGAGATGCCTTTCTGGCTCAGTATGAATCGGCCCTCTTGGTGCATACCCAGGTCTTCGCCACCATGCAAGCGGTGTTGCAACACCTGCAGGCAGCAGGCTGCCCCTGGGGCATCGTGACCAATAAAAACAGCCGCTTTGCTGTGCCGGTGGTCGCGGGCTTATCCGAGCTTGCAAGCAGCGAAGTGCTGGTCTGTGGCGACACCACCCCGCACGCCAAGCCGCATCCCGAGCCCTTGCTGGAAGCCGCCCGCCGTCTTGACGTGCCGCCCGAAGCCTGTGTGTACGTGGGCGACGATCTGCGAGACATCCAAGCGGGTCGGGCGGCGGGCATGCGCACCATTGCTGCGGGCTGGGGCTATCTCGGCCAAGGGGAGCATATTGAGGCCTGGGGTGCAGATTTCATCGCTCGTCAGCCCGCAGACCTCTTGAAATGGCTGGAACAGGCGTAAACTGAAGGTCTCACGGGGCCGACCTGGTTTCGACGTGGGTTCAAAGTTGGATTAGGGCATGCCGAGCACCAGTTCGCTCGTAAAACCACTGGAAACAAAGTAACTGCAAACGACTCTACGTTCGCACTCGCCGCTTAATACCGGCTGAGCATCTCAACGGTTGGCCCATGGGCCGGGCCTGAGCCGCAAGGCAAGGGCTGAGATGACATTGACATGGGCTGGCCTTCGGATGTGCCACACATTCAACGGCGAGACTTCGTGGCTGGCGTCCCGAGTAGCGTGCTGCTGCGCGACTTGGGGAGCGAGACTCAAATCAGACAGCTAAGCACGTAGATCTACCTGGCAATGGCTTACGGACGGGGGTTCAATTCCCCCCGGCTCCACCACTCTATCGTTCGCGGGCTTCCGCCAACGTCCAAAGGGCTAAGCAAATCAACAGCTTAGCCCTTTTTTCTTGTCCGTTAGGGTGCGAGAACGTCCGCCAACATCCGGCCCGAGGTGTAAGAACTTCTGCAAGAACTTGCTATGCTGCGAGAACTCGGCTTCGGAGTTCTTGCAGTGGCACGCAACCTAATCGCCTCAGACACCACTATCCGCGCCCTCAAGGCGGACACCGCACCGGCCCGCCTGAACGATGGCGACGGCCTTTACCTGCTGACCTTCGTCAAGGGCGGGGCGCACGGTTGGCGATTCGCCTACTCGCTGAACGGCAAGCGCAACAACATCAGCTTGGGCACCTACCCGGACACCGGCCTAGGCCTAGCCCGCGCCAAGGCCGACGAATTCCGCGCCCTGGTAAGCCAAGGCCTAGACCCGAGCCAAGCCCGGCAAGCCAGCAAGGCCGAACAACAGCGCCAGCAAGCTGAAGCCAAGCGGGCAGACAAAGGCCTGGCCCCGTCTGGGTCTTTTGAGGCCGTGGCCCGTGAATGGCTGGCCCAAGTTCACACGGCCAAGGTAAGCCCCGCCCATGCGGAAAGAACCCGCGTGCGCCTGGAACAAGATGTGTTCCCCTACATCGGACGCCAGCCCCTGGCCGATGTTGAGCCGCCCGAGCTGCTGGCCGCGCTGCGCCGCATCATCGACCGAGGGGCCATAGAAACCGCACACCGGGCTAAGGATGCCTGCGGCCAAGTCTTCCGCTATGGCATCGCCTCGGGCCAGTGCGTGCGCAACCCTGCCGCAGACCTACGGGACGCCCTGCCGCCCGTGCCCACGCGCCACCATGCCGCCATCGTTGACCCCGTGAAGGCGGGCGAGCTGCTGCGAGCCATGGCCGACTACCAAGGCAACCCCATTACTCGGGGTGCGCTGGCGCTGTCGGCCTTGTTGTTTCTGCGCCCTGGTGAGCTGCGACAGATCGAGTGGGCATGGCTTGACCTTGACGGTGCCGTGCTGACCATACCGGCGGACATGATGAAGCGCACCAAAGACGCCAAGGCGAACGGCACGCCCCACCTGGTGCCCCTGGCTTCTCAGGCCGTGGCCGTCTTCCAAGACCTGCAAGCCCTGACCGGGGCCGGGCGCTACGTGTTCCCCTCACTGCTGAGCGACAAACGCCCCATGAGTGAAAACACTGTGCGTACCGCCCTGCGCCGCCTGGGCTATGCCAATGAAGACATGACGGCCCACGGCTTCAGGGCTATGGCTCGCACCATGGCAGCCGAGCGCCTGGGCATTGCGCCCGAGGTGATAGAGGCACAGCTCGCCCACACCGTGGGCGATGCCTTGGGCCGGGCCTACAACCGCACGCAGTACCTAGACCAGCGCCGGGAGCTGATGACCAAGTGGGCCGCGTACCTTGACCGCCTGCGCACGGGTGCCCAGGTGCTGCCCCTGCGCCCTGGGCAGGCGGTGGTCTGACCACACCGAGCCGCCCACGCCACCACACCGGCCCGCCCTTTGGCGGGCCTTCGTCCTTCTAGCTTGGCCCGTCAGGGCCTGCATTGCCTTGCGTGCCTACTGGCCTGCACTGGCCTGTAGGCCGGATGCGCCCACGGGGCCGGGCGGGCCTGCCCGCATGGCTTGCCGCTGTGCCCGTGGTGGTGGGGTGAGGGTTCATCCTTCGCGCCATATTCCGGCCTTGTTGGGCACCAGTGCATCAACAGGTGAGGAAAAAAAGCCGGGCGGATGCGCAAACCGGGCGGGAACACGGGAACAAGGCCACGGCCAAAACCAAGAAACCCAACATTGGCGGGGCTTTGCGGGTGGTTTGGGCTGGCGCTGGGTGACGGGAACAGGGACGGGAACAAAACGGGAACACGGGAACAATAGGGAATGGCTATAGATAGCTCTCTCTCTACTCTCTCCCTATCCCTTTGGGTGTGCCTTGGCCCTCCTTCGGGTGTCCCGTTGCCTTCGGCTGTGCGCTGCCTGTGCCGCTGGTGATCGCTGGCCGGGCCGCTGCGATGCGGGGACACGCCCCCCTTGTCCGGGTCCTTCCCTGGGGGTTCATACAGCGGGCACGATGACCGCGAATTTTCTGCACTCCCCAGGTACTGAGGGGGGTTATAAGTCTGGGGGCATGGTTCACCAGTTGGCCGGGCTCAAGGTGAATAGGTACTCCCAAGGTTTGGGCCGCGTGGGTCATTCGCGAGCGCGGCGCGTGGAAATGCGGGCTCTCTGAAACTTGGGGGACACGGGACGCGGGACACGGGGCCGGTGTGCTGGCCGGGCCGTGGTGGCCGACCTGGCCGGGCGGGCCGGTGCCATCTGGCCGGGCCTGCTGGCCCACGTTTCGCCGCCGGTCTTCCTGGTGCTTGCATGGAATGCGAGCGCGTGAAGGGTTGCCCCGGGCCGCCCCCTTCGCGGCGGGTGTTTTGTGCGGGCGTCTGTACTGCACTGCGTATGGCAGCGCCAGCACTGCGGGGCCTGTCGGAGCTGCTGGGCACCGTGCCAAAATTGCCCCCGCTGCGCCAAGCGGTGGGCTGATCCCCTGCCGCTACCGGGTGCCCCCGCCTGGTGGGCGCAGCGCCTACGGACGGGGGACGCATGGGGGCATGCATGACCACCTCAAATCACGGCGATAACGCGACCCTTGAGAGGCTGAGGGCCACGGCTGACAAATGCCAATTGCCCGGCCCGCGTGATGCGGATGTGAGGCCACTTTCTGACCTGGTGGATATGCTGGAGATAGGTCTAGCCCTTGCCCCGCTTGAGGCACGGCGCGTGGCCGTTGAAATGCTCTCCGGTGCGGTGGGCGATGGCTTCGATTGGCGGGGCACCGCTGCCCACCAGTTGCCGATTTTTGAGCGCACGACAAAAGGCACCTTTGAGGTGTCGGCCACGGTGCCCCGGCTGGAGGATGTGGACGGCCTTACGGTGTATCCGTCCAAGCGTGAAATGGCTCTCGCCCATTTCTTGAACGGCGAGCCCATGCCCTGGCTGGTGGTGTGCTTCGCGGCCGCGCATGAAGCGCTTGGGATAGATGAACTTCGGCGCTCGCTGTCAGCCCCCGAATTGCCCCCGCCTGCTGATCCGGCTGAAGACCTGTTCAAGCGCATGGAGAGCGCCGGAGTGTGGCCGCGCCGCAAGGCTGAAAAGGGACGTAAGGCAACGCTCTGGACGGATGCGGAAAGAGATGCCGCGTTCGAGCTGAGAAGCGGCTACCGCGTACCTGATGACCTGCTGCTGGTGCGTATTGGCGTCACCCGGCAAGCCCTCGACCTGGCAATAGGCGGGGCGACTGCACCCCTGACCAATCGCTGGCCCAAGAGTTGGGGGCCATCGCCCGAGCTGCTACGCCGCTGCGGCTTCCCGGTGCCTGAGATGACCTTGCAAGACACCCGCAAGCCTGCCCCCGTGGCTACCCGCAAAGCCGCATGAAATAAGGCCCGGCGACCTTGCAGACATTTGCAAGTTGCTGCAAGGCTAGGGGGTGCGGTTTCATTCCGTCAACGCTGCATTGGGCAGCGCTGAACGGAGATGAACCGCTATGCACCTTGTCCACACTTCAACCGGCCCGGCCCCTGCGCCTAGTGCTGGTGTCACTGCTGCCGCGCCGGTCGATGCGCTGTGGCGTCTGCCTGCCACTGAGGCCGCTACAGGCCTGAAGAAATCGACCATCTACGCGATGGTCAAGCGGGGCGAGTTCCCCGCGCCTGTGCAGGTGTCTGCACGCTGCGTGGCCTGGCGTTCTTCGGCTGTGGCCGCGTGGCTCGCCAGTCGGCAAACCAAGGCCGTGGGCACATCCAGCGCCAGTACTCAGGGGGCCGCATGAAGACCGGACGAACCTTCCACGGTGGGCCTATTGGCGGCTTCCTTTCGCGTCGCTGCAAAGTGGCTTTTCTCGCCGTAGTGGCAAACAGGCTGCAAGTGATGAAGCGCCTAGGTCAAGGCTCACAGTTCCGTGATGTGGTGCTGTTGGATTGGCTACGGCACACGGGAACTGGTGCTCCCTATGAGCTGGAAATCATTGGATGCATCACTGAAGATGATGAAGTGCTGGTAGTCGATGCCGCCGATTGGTCTTTACTGGTGCAGTCGGAACCGGGCAACCATTGGCGCATCAAGACCAAGACCAAGGCCAAGACCGAGGGCACACCATGACCCGCCCGGCCTGCATTGCGCCCTTGCCGCGTCATGGCATACACTCCGCTCGCCCTTGCACATCAAGGGCCGGGTGTGGAAGCCCGATGCAAAAGGCGTGCGGCCGCCTCAAAAAGAGCGGCTTTTTTTATCGCACGTCACATCTGGTGTCCGTTTCTATGGCGGCCCGGACGGGGAAGCCTTCGGGCTTGCCGGTTCCTTTGTCCCGGTCTTCCAAACCCGTCTCGGGCCGTCACCCTCGTTTGGAAGCGAGGGCGGCGGTTGACTTAACCGCAAAAGGAGCCGACACCATGGCTGGTTCACCTCTGGGCACATCCGCGCCCGCATCCCCTGCACCTGGCGCAGCACCGCGCCGCCCCCTCTACCGCGTTCCCACCACCACACGGAAGCGCCGCCTGCACGGCGTCTGTTTGGCGGGTGATTCGCTGCTGAGTGTCTTCAGCACTCGCACGGCTGGCGCTGTTGGCCGGGCCGTGTGCCTGACCGTGCAAACCAGCGCCAACGAGCGCACCCTAAATCTTGCCGCTGCTGATTGCCGCGTGCTGGCCCGCTCCCTGGTGCTTGCTGCTGATGCTACCGAGCTGGGAGCCGTGGCCCTTCGCTGAAAGGTGGTGCGCAATGAGTGCTCGCTTCCAAGACATTGCACACCGTGGCCTGCGTGCTGCGATGGTGATTGATGAGGCCCTCTCAGGCCTGAATGACCCGTTCGACAACTATCAACGCAGTTCGCTGCGCGATGCGCAAGCGAGCTTGAACGCCATCGGCGAAGCCATGCATCAGGCCATGCTGCGCGATCAGAAAGAGCCCGGCTCAGACCTGGAGGCCGCTTACGGCGCAGCCATCGACAAGCACATGGCGGCGGCTGTTCACACCCTTGGCGATGGCATCGACCACGCCCACCGCCCCGGCTGGACTGAAACGCGCCGTGAGGTTGGCGTGTGCGTCGAAGCCTTCAACATCTTGACCGCCAAGGGAGCAACAGCATGAACACCACCACCACACACGCCACCTTGCAAACGCTCGCCACCACGCTGGAGGGCTTGGCCCTTGCGCTGGCTTCAGAGGGCTATGCAGCCTCACACCCGCTATCCCTGGCCGTCGATGAGGCCAGCCGTCACAGTGCCCACCAGTTGGCCGCGTTCGCTGAGTTCGCCCGCCAAGCTGCCGCAAAGTCTGAGCAAATGGCCGAAGCGCTTGATTCGGCCATGGATGACGATATGCGCCCCTGCGTGCTGCCTGTCGTGCGCACCCATGCCCTGCACCTTGCCGCCCTTTGCGATGGGGCAAACATCGCTTGCGGTGGTGCTGCCCTGCGTGGTGGCTTGAATGCATGGATGGGCGCTGATGAGCTGCTGCGGCTGGTTGACGCAGTGGCCGGGGCCGGTGTCGGTACGAAAGGCGGTGCAGCATGAGCAAGCGCACCACCACCACGCCCAAGGCCAGCCCCGCGCCAGTGCCCCCGGCCCGGCCTGCCGTGGCCTTTCAGCCCTTCCAATGGGTGCGCCCCGAGCAACACGGCCCCGTGGTCAATGCTCATGGTGCGCTGGCATTGATAGGCCGTGCAAAGGACGTTATCGGGGGTGTCGGAACGATCTTGAAAATGATCGAACAGCACCAGCTTGATAGCGAGCACGGCGCAGATGGTGAGCCGTACCCGCAAGCCATTGACGGCTGCACCGCTGGCGAATTGATGCGCCTTGCAATTACCGCCTCGGAACTTCTTGATGAGGAAATTTGGCGCTATCACGATGCCGTGACGGAAGCCCACCAAAAGAGTGACTGAACAATGACAAACACCCCCCGCGCCGCTGCGGATCGCATCATCACGCCCGAGCTGATCCGCGACGCCTTGAGCTGGATTCCCCCCGACCTCGACCGTGAAGAATGGGTGCGCCTCGGGATGGCCATCAAGGCCGAAATGGGAGAAGCGGGCTTCGACCTCTGGGACACATGGAGCCAAGCCGGGCAAAACTACACCGAGGCTTCAGCCCGTGAGGCGTGGCGCAGCATCAAGGCCGGGGGCCGGGTGAAGGTGGGAACGCTGTTCATGGTTGCCAAGGGCCACGGCTTCACCTTCCCGGCTGATGATGGCGTGCAGGCGTCTGCACCTGACCGCGCCAAGGCTGAAGCCGAACGCCTGCGCCTGGCTGAGAAGCGCAAGCAAGAGCAAGCCGCCCAAGAGGCCGAATACAGGCGGCGGGCCGATGAAGCCGCACGCGAGGCCGTGAAGCTGTGGACCAGCGCCAGCCCCCAAGGCGTGAGCCCCTACCTGGCCCGCAAGGGTGTTCAGGGCTACGGCGTGCGCTATCTGGCGGACGGCACGCTACTGGTGCCCGTGCGCAATGGTGGGGGTGAGCTGCTGAACCTTCAGCGCATCATGCCCAAGCCGCCCACCGCCGATGCATACGCCAAGGGTGCCCGAGAAAAGCGCTTCCTGGCCGGTGGCCGAAAGTCTGGGCTGTGGCACATGATGGGCGATGCGGCGGGCGCTGATGTGGTGCTGCTGGCTGAGGGCTACGCCACCGCTGCAACGCTGCATGAGGCCACGGGCTACCCGGTGGCCGTGTGCTTTGATGCGGGCAACTTGGCAACCGTGGCCCGTGCGCTGCGTGAGCTGCTGCCCGCTACCCTGCTGCTGGTGTGTGGCGATGATGACCAAGACACCGAGGCCAAGACCCGCAACAACCCAGGGCGGGAAAAAGCGGCCACGGCTTGCCGTGCGGTGGTGGTGGCCGATGCTGCTTTGTCTGGTGCGGTCTTCCCCGAGGGCTTGCCCGCTGGTGGCTCAGACTTCAACGACCTAGCCGCCCATGCGGGCCTGGATGCCGTGCGCGCCCTGGTGGCCGCTGCGGTGCAAGCCCCCCAAGTGCCAAAGCCCCGGCGAGCCGCAAAGCCGGGCCATAGAGGCGATGAAACCGGCCCGGATGAGCCAGCGCACCAAGACGCGGGCGAGAACGCCCCCAAGGGCCGCAAAACCACCGAGCAACCAGCGCCAGCCCGTGAGGCCGTGAAAGCTGCACCGGCTGGCGCTGGTGGTGGGGCCGGTGGTGGCCGTGGTGGTGATGGCGACCGAGGCGAAGGGGGCGACGATGAAGACGGCGACGGCGACACCAAGCCCCAAGGCCGCAAGCCGGGCCGCGACCCGTTCGACCTGACCGACTCGGGCGTGTACTACGCCCCGCTAGATGCTGACCTGAACAAGAAAACGCCCCTATGGCTGTGCGCCCCCTTGCGGGTGACGGCTCGCACCCGTGCCGACGATGCGAACGGCTGGGGGTGCCTGCTGGAGTTTGACGACCTGGACGGCAACGCCAAACAGTGGGCTATGCCTTCTAGCCTGCTGAGTGGCGAGGGGGCAGAGTGGGCCGCCCGCCTGCGTGACATGGGCCTACAGATGGCCCCCGGTGTGAAGGCCCGCAACCTAGTAGGCCAGTACATCGACACCCGCAACCCCAAAGAGCGGGCGACCTGCACCGACCGCGTGGGCTGGCATGAAGGCGGGGTGTTTGTGCTGCCCTCGGGCTGCATTGGTGAGGCTGAAGAGCGCCGGTATGTCTTCCAAAGCGAAAGCGGCATGGAGAACACGTTTTCAAGCCGTGGCGAGCTGGACGATTGGGCGTGCAAGGTGGCCCGCCTGAGCGAGGGCAACACTCGCTTGGTGTTTGCTTTGGGCTGTGCCTTTGCGGGGCCGCTGCTGCGCTTGGCTGGCATGGAGAGCGGGGGCTTTCACTTCCGGGGTGATTCCAGCATGGGCAAGACCACCGCCCTGAAGGTGGCCGCCAGTGTGTGGGGCAAGCCCACCTATATGCAACGTTGGCGCACCACCGACAACGCCCTAGAGGCGACCGCCGTGCAGCACTGTGACGGGCTGTTGATCCTGGATGAAATCGGGCAGGTAGACGGGCGCGTGGTGGGTGATTGCGCTTACCTGCTGGCGAACGAACAAGAGAAGGGCCGCAACACGCGGGGCGGGGTGAACCGCAAGCGGCGGACATGGCGTCTGTTGTTTCTCTCCTCGGGCGAGATGAGCATGGCGCAGCACATGGCCGAAGCCGGTAAGCGGGTGATGGCGGGGCAAGAGGTGCGGATGGTTGACATTCCCCTTGACGCTGGCGCTGGCATGGGGGGCCTAGAGGTGCTGCACGGGCATGAAGGGCCGGGCGACTTAGCCGACGCTGTGACCATGGCCGGGGCTCGCCAGTACGGCACAGCGGGCCGCGCTTGGCTGGAGTGGCTGGCCCCAAGGTTCGCGGCCATGCCGGGCCGCATTGCCCCGCTGCTGGAACGGTACAAAGGGGCCATCGTGCCCGAGGCTGCGAGCGAGCAAGTGCGCCGCGTGGGTGCCCGCTTTGCGCTGGTGGCCGTGGCCGGTGAGCTGGCGATAGAGGCGGGCATTGCGCCCTGGCCAGCGGGCCATGCTGCCGACGCTGCCCGGCATTGCTTCAATGCTTGGTTGGGGGCGCGTGGGCACCTGGACAACGGGGAAGATGCGGCCATGTTGCGGCAGGTGCGCGCCTGGCTGGAAAAGAACGGTGATGCGCTGTTCACCTGGATGCATAGGGGCATGGATGACCACCGCCCGAACACGGCCCTACGGGTGGGCTTCAAGCGCATGGTGGACAGTGACGGCGAGCCGCTCAAGATCGACGCGGCCACGGACTACCTAGAGAAAACCGGCGGGGCTGACCGGGAGAAGCTAGAGGGCTTGGTTGAATTCCTGGTGCTGCCTGAAGCCTTCCGCCGTGATGCCTGCAAGGGCTTCGACCCTAAGGCCGTGGCTGAGCTGCTGCGCAAGCGTGGGCACCTCAGGCATGAGCGCGACCGCCTGACGAACAAGCAACGGTTGCCCGGCATGGGCCTGTCACCCTGCTATCACATCAAGCCGTCGATCTTCGCGGATGAGCTGTAAGCGCTGGACAGGCATACAGCGCCAGCGCCTTAAAAGTTGTTCCCGTCACTTTGCAGACGGGAACACTTCCAAAAACGGGACGGGAACAAGAAAACCTAGCATTCATGCGGGTTTGCGGGGTGTTGTTCCCGTGTTCCCGTTGTTCCCGTCAAAAAAACAGCAGGGCCGAACTTTTTAGCCGATGCGGGCCGCTTTGTGGGTGCTTTGGCCGTGACTTTGGCCGCTTGTCCGGGCCGCTGGGCTGTTTGCTGGTGCTGGTTTTGGGGCCTGCTGGCCGGTAGGGCTGTAAGCCCGTCCTGCAAGAACTTTTGCAAGAACTAAGGCCGTCGAACATGCGTTTTCATAGGTGAGTTCAAGTGACCCCGGCACCAATACCAATGTCCAACTGTGTATGCAGTTGGACATTTTTTTTGAAGTCCCGCGTACCTGCGCGGGTTCGTGCGGATTCCTGCGGACTTCGCGCCAGCGACAGGACGCCTGAAAACGCCCGTTTTCACTCTCTCCTGGCGATTCCTCGCTCCGGCCTCGCTCTCCTGAAGTGGCCGGAAGTCCGCAAAGGTCGGATTCCGACGCTTTGTAAATCAACAGGTTACGCGCGGACGAATCAAGCGGTTGATTTTCAGCATTGGCAGGCGGAGGAACCCGCCCCGATTCGGAGAGTGGAGAATGCAGGTTTTCTGAGGAGGAAAAGTCGAGTGATTGCTACACAACGCGCCAGCACTTGGGCGTCGCCAGTCATCTATGTCGGGCGTAACTGATGGACCGGTTGAGCCTCGAACGCCGCCAGGTCTGGATCTACCTGGCCGCCATCGTTGCGGGATTGTTGCTGGGCAGCCAATGGCCAGGGATCGCGCCGCCTTTCGAGGTCCTGCTCTGGCCGGTGCTGGCAGCACTGCTCTACACCACCTTCGTGCAGGTACCGCTGCTGCACGTGCGCGACGCCTTTCGCGACCGGCGCTTCGTGCTGGCCATCCTGCTCGGCAACTTCGTGCTCATCCCGCTGGGGGTGTGGCTGATCCTGCCATGGCTACCGGACGATCCGGCGCTGCACCTCGGCGTCCTGCTGGTCTTGCTGGTGCCTTGCACCGATTGGTTCATCACGTTCACTCAACTCGGCCGGGGCAGCACCGCGAGGGCAATCGCGGTCACACCGCTCAACCTGCTGGTGCAACTGTTGCTGCTGCCGGTTTACCTGTGGCTGATGCTGCCAGCGGCCGATTTCAGCGCCGCACTCAAGACCGAAGAGATGCTGCCCGCTGCGCTCGCGCTGATCGGATTGCCCTTGGTGGCAGCCGCGCTCACCGAGCGCTGGGCGGAGGCCAAACCAGAGCGTGCCGTCTGGCGCGACCGCCTCGGCTGGTGGCCGGTGCCGTTGCTGGCCTTGGTGGTGTTCCTGATCGCCGGCGCACAGGTCGGCACGGTGCTCGATGCGGGGCCGGTACTGCTGACAGTCCTGCCGGTGTTTGCAGGCTTCCTGCTGGTGGCCGCGTTGCTGGCGCTGGGTCTCACCAAGTGGCTGCGATTGCCGATGGAGGCCGGGCGGACATTGGCCTTCAGCCTCGGCACCCGCAACTCATTCGTCGTGCTGCCGTTCGCGCTGGCGCTACCTGTCGGCTGGGAGACCACCGTGGTCGTGATCGTGTTCCAGTCGTTGGTCGAGTTGCTCGGGATGGTGTTCTACCTGTGGTGGCTGCCGCGCCATCTGTTCAGGCGGCCGGCTGCCGCGTAAGCATAAGTCCTCGCTGGTTCGCAGGAACCCGCATCTTTCCGAACGAATTCGCATCCTTCCGAACGAGACTTCATATTCCCCTTCGGCCACCAATATTGAAGCCCCAACTGTTATCAGTTGGGGCTTTTTCTTGTCTGTTTGCGCCGGTTCCCGCGTGTTGTTGGGGGTTCCTGCGGAAGCCTGCGGACTTCGCCAGCCACCCGAATTGCCCGTTCCGGGCCACATTCCACTCTCTCCTGGCCATTCCTCGCTCCGGCCTCGCTCCCTGGAACTGGCCCGAAGTCCGCAAAGGCCACAAGTCACGCCCATACAGATCAGAGACTTACGCGCGGACGAATCAAGCGGTTGGATTGCAGCATTGGCTAGCGGAGGCAATTGACCTCAGGGTGAATTCCTCACCACTTCCCTTCATTGACCTTCGAGGACCCTGATCCGAGCGGCACGATCTTCTGCGGCTTGACCGCCTCATTCTCTGCCAACGGCTTCTCGCCGAGCTTCACGCCTTTGGCCGCGACGCTGTCCATCCCTGCAAGTTTTTTCCCGCCACTCAGAGCACCGAGCGTGTCATCGTAGTACTCGAACCAGGGCAAACCCGCTTTCGTGTAGTCGCCTGCCGAAGGCTGCTGGCCCGGCACAGGCTTACCGGTAGCGATCGTCCACTGAGCGCTGTTGAGGATATGAACAAAGCACCGGCTAGACTGGGACATGTCCCATGCGTCGTATCCATATTCGTCTTCATAGATCTCCTGCCGCATTAGTCCACCAGGCGCCAATCCCATCGATACCGACTCACATAGGTCGTAGAAAACGTCTGCATCGAAAACGCGGGCGCTCCGCTTCAACATTTCTTCATAGCGATCTCGCTTCATCGGGTAAACGATGATCTGGATGCCGCCATGTTCTGCGGCGCCAGATATCTGCTCCTCCGCCGTGTAGCCCTGGCCAAGCGGCATCGCAACAAACTGCCTGATCAGTCCCTTCTGCAT
>JAXHNT010000045.1:0-7789 GCA_034520165.1 Ideonella sp. | reverse complement strand
AGTTACGTATTGCTATGCGCTCAACCTGGCGGCCATCACCGCCGCCATTTGCATGGGCCGAGAGGCCCATCCGGACCCAGCGCGGCGCTACACCGCTTCAGCAGCCGCAGGCCTGCTCTACATCGTCCTCGGCCTGGCCGGTGGCACCATCGTCAGTCTCTTGGCGGCCTTCCCCAAAGCCCTGGTGCTGGCCGTAGCAGGCCTGGCGCTGCTGGGCACCATCGCAGCCGGCCTGGCCTCGGCCATGAAGGACGACAGCCACCGCGAAGCCGCCTTGCTGGCCTTCCTCGTCACCCTGTCTGGCATCACCGTGGCGGGTGTGGGCTCGGCGTTCTGGGGTGTGGTGGTGGGCGTGGTGGCGCAGGTGGTGCTGCACGCACGCAAGTCTTGTAAGGGAGGGGGCTAGACATGATCAAAGTGCTCGGTCGCGCATCGTCCATCAATGTGCGCAAGGTCTTGTGGACCTGCGTCGAGTTGGGCTTGGACATCGTCCATGAACCCTGGGGCGATGAAGGCCTTTCTTTGCAGTCCCCGGCCTTCTTGGCCAAGAACCCCCAAGGCATGGTGCCCGTGCTGCAAGACGGTGAGCTGCTCCTCACCGAGTCCAACACCATCTGTCGCTACCTGGCGGCCCGCCAAGGCCGCGATGATCTCTTGCCCACCCTCCCTGCGCAGCGCGCGCAGGTGGAGCAGTGGATGGACTGGCAGGCCACCGAGCTGAACAATGCTTGGCGATACGCCTTCATGGCGCTGGTGCGCCACAGCCCGAAGCACACGGACGCCGCCGCCATTGCGGCCAGTGTGCAGGAATGGATGCGGCAGATGAGCCTGCTGGACACGGCGCTGGCCCGTGGGGGGCCTTATGTGGCGGGGGCTCACTTTACGGTGGCGGATGTGGTGCTGGGCTTGTCCGCTCAGCGTTGGCACATGGCACCCATGGCCCACGCCAGCCTGCCTCAGGTGGCGGCTTATCTGCAGCGCTTGGGCGAGCGTCCGGGCTTTCAGCGTCACGGCTGCAACGGGATGCCGTGATGGCTCAGCCCCCACTTTCACTGACCATGGAGGGCGCTGCATCTTGGGCCACCGCATGGCAAAGCCTGGCTTTGGCAGGCACGGGCGCGGCCCTGCGCGACGAGCTCTGGGCCGCCTATGCGCAGCCGCAGCGCCACTATCACACGCAGCAACACCTGAGCGAGTGTTTGGCCCTGTGGCAGCAGCTACAGGCTCATGCCCAGCACCCTGGCGAAGTGGTCTTGGCCTTGTGGTTTCATGATGCGGTCTATGAGGTCAAAGCCAGCGACAACGAGCAACGCAGCGCCGAGTGGGCGCAACGTGCACTGCTGGCGGCTGGGGCTGAGACTGCGGCGGCGCAGCGGGTGTACGCGTTGGTCATGGCCACCCGCCACGAGGCCGCGGCGCACAGCCCAGATGCCGCACTGCTGATCGACATTGATCTGGCCATCCTGGGCGCAATGCCCGAGCGCTTCACGCAATATGAACAACAGGTGCGCGACGAGTACGCCTGGGTGCCGGGCTTTCTCTATCGGCGCAAACGGCGCGAGGTGATGCGGGGCTTTGCACAGCGCGTGCCGCTCTATCAGACGGCCGTGGTGCGCTCACGCCTGGAGGCTCAGGCGCGCGTGAACCTGATGCGCTACATGGCGTGAAAAGCTTCCACCCCTGTGGAGGGGCAGAAGGACTCAGCCTAATCAAAGATATTGCTCAGCCAAGACTTCTTGTGCTTGCCATGGTGGCCTCGGGCGTGGTCGAAATCAGAGTCGACAAACTGAGTTTGCGAGCGGCCAGTGGCTGGGCTGGCTTGTGGCGGCGGCATCGTGTTGGAGCGCTCGATGAGCTTGTCGAGCTCACCTCGATCGAGCCACACGCCTCGGCACTGGGGGCAGTAGTCAATCTCTACGCCTTGGCGGTCGCTCATCACCAGTGAAGTGTCGGTACAGTGCGGGCATTTCATGGTGTGTTCCAGTTCAGACGAGTGGTGAAAGAGAATGGCGAGTGTTCAGCGGTTCGTCATGGCTGACGAGCCGCTGCTGGAGTCGGCGGGTGTTGCCCTCACGCCGCCAAAGGCGCATCAAAAACCGTGTGGCGCGTGCAAGAGCGTTGTCCAGAGCGGTGCGCCAATCGCGCGCCACGGCAGTCACCACCACGGTGCCTGAACCGTCTGTTCTCAGCTCGACCAAGCAGCGCTTATCAATGCCGCCGCGTGGCCCATTCACGTCCGACATCTGCACCTCCGCACGGGGAACCCGCCCGCCAATGCGCCGCAAGGCAAAGCGAACGCGATGTTCGGTCAGATCGCGCAGCTCAGTGGCATGCGGATGGCGGGGCTTGAACAGCACTTGCATCTCAGATCTCCATCGGTTGGGTGACACCCGGAATGTCGGCTTCCAATAGATCTGTTTAAAGCAGATATTTGATGATCTAAACATCGCAAAAAACTGAATAAAAACCAAACTCAAAGCCTCACACTGTTGCGCTTCGTCAGGGCTATGCGTCGAGCGCCCTGTTCATACCGTCAATACACCAGCCCGAGGAGAACCCCCATGCCTAAAACTCGAAACCATAAGGCCGTGAGGCTGGAGTTCGCTCCCGGCGCCCTGGTGCATGCCAACTTGTCAGGGGCTGCCTTCAGTGGTGAGTGGCTTTGGGTGGCCGGTGACGAAGCCTGCGGCCTGGATCGTTTGCGTCGCTTAGAGCCCGTGGGCGCGGAAACCCTGCGCTATGGCGACGTGAAGGACTTTCCCTTGGCCGACTTGCTCGATCTGCCGGGCGGCCCGGAAGAAGAAGCCGACCTCGAAGGCATGGCCTTGGCCGAGGGCTACTTGTGGGTGGTGGGCTCGCATGGCTTGAAGCGCAAGAACGCCAAGCCGGACCGGCCCAACGCCGACAACGCCAAGCGCTTGGCAAAGCTGTCTTTGGACGGCAACCGCCGCCTGCTGGCGCGCCTGCCCATTGAGCTGGACGCCAGCGGCGCCCCCTGCTTGGTGAAGCAAGCGCAAGACGGCCGCCGTGCCCAGCGCCTCAAGGGCGATGCCAACGCCAACCAGCTGACCCGCGCACTGGCCGATGACCCTCACTTCGGCCCCTACATGGCCATTCCCGGCAAGGACAACGGCTTCGACATCGAAGGCTTGGCCGTAATGGGCGAACGCCTGTTGCTGGGCCTGCGCGGCCCGGTGCTGCGGGGGTGGTCGGCGCTGTTAGAATTGGCCCTTGAAGCCCGGGGCGATCACCTGCGGCTCAAGCCCCTGGACGACCGCGGCACGCTCATCCGCAAGCACTTTCTGCAGCTCGATGGGCTGGGCGTCAGAGACCTGCATTTTTCGGGCGACGACCTCTATATCTTGGCTGGTCCCACGATGGTCCTGAACGGTGAGATTCGTCTCTTCAAATGGCCGGGTGCCAAGCCCCTGTTGGCGGCCAATGTGGAGCCGGTGCGCTTTGAGGCCGCCTTGACCGAAGCCGTGACGCTGCCTCACAGCCGAGGGGCTGACCGCGCCGAGGCCATGTGCGAGTTGCCCGAGACCCTGGCCGGCGGTGACCCCAGTTGGCTGGTGCTTTACGACGCGCCTGGGGCGGACCGCAAAGATGGCGAGTACACCGTGTTTGGTGACCTGTTGCGGAGACGTTGACGCGAGCCGCCGCAAGGTCAAGTACCGGCTTTAAGCGCTGGAGGGGCGAACACTCTGCCCCGCCGCATCGGCATGGCCCAGCAGCGGTGCCTGTTCGACCAAGGCCCGCCAAGTGTCCTTGAACACGGCCTGCTCCACGGCATGTCGCTCTAAGCTGGGGCAGGCGACCCGCACCACCAGCACCAAGTGCCCTGGCGCTGAGAAGTCCCAAGCCAGCTTGGTTTCGGCCCGAGGGCAGGGCGATAAAGCTTTCTTCAGACACTTTGCGAAAGTGCGCTATGGCTTCTTCGCGCCAAGCGGCCGTGCTGCGCTCGGCCGCTTGCAGCGCAGCGGCTTCGATCTGGTCCAGATGGCCGACCCGTGCCTCAGGCACCGGGATGCGAATGTGGTACAGCACAAAGGCCCCGGTGGGCGTCACGTTCTTAACGGGCGTGGTGAGCAAAAGCCCATTGGGGAACTCGGCCACCTTGCCGGTGCGCTGGCCCGCCTTGTCCAGTTCGGCCAGGGTGGTGGCAAACATGTCGATGTCGATCACCCGCCCCCTCAGGCCGTCGAACTCGATCGCGTCGCCGACCTTGTAGGGCTGCACCACCGTCGCGTAAAGATAGCCGTGCACGCACATCACCAGCTCTTTGCTGACGATCAGCAAAGCGCCGGCCACGGCGGCCAGTGACAGCGCAAAGCCTGCAATGGTGGACGCCCACACGGCGGCAATCACCAGCAAGACGACAAACCAGATGATGTTGCGAACCCACACCAGGTGCAGGCGGCGCTTCTGGGCCGACATCTCGCCCCGCGCCAAATAGCGAGCCCAGAGGTGTGAGGCCAACAAGGCCAAGCTGACCAACAGCAAGCTGACGATCACCTTCTCCCATTGCCCTGGGATGGCATTGAGCACCTGCTTAAGCGTGAGGGTGAAAGATGACTCAGACATGGCAGAAAAGAGGCCAGCAAGGCCGAACATGGAGTGCGGGAAGCGCCCCTTCCGTGCAGAGCGCAGTGTGCAGCATAGGGTGCATCAAGGGTTGCCAATTACATCGTAAAAAACGAATCATTATTCACATTCATTCTGGTTTTAAGAGATTGTTTGCCGCCTCACACTTGCATCTCCCTCACTCACTTAAAGAGGCCTTCAGCATGAAAGTGATTCTGAGACCCGGTATCCCCAGCGCCTCAACATGGTTGCAGCAAGTGCTACGGCGTTGGCGCCGATGGCTGAAATGACCCCACGGCGGTCTACACCTGTATCCACCTGACCACTTCGAAAGGGCATTTTCATGCGCTCCTATCCTCGCAACAGCCCAGCCGCCGCCGCTCGCATCGTAGCCCTTGTCTTGATCGCCGACGGCCATGTCTGCCGCTCTGAGTTCGAGGCTTTGGATCAACTCGACGCGGCTCGCGAGCTTGGTCTTTCCACCGAGGGCGTGCCTCATGCCGTGCAGCACTTGTGCGAGGACTTGCTGATGGTGGCCTACAGCGGTGGCTCCTTAATGGCGCAGTTGGACAAGCCCACACTCGCCTCCATCATGGCCGAAGTGGATGACCCCTGCTGCAAGGCCGAAGTGCTGCCTCTGGGCGCCACCCGCGGCCGCCCGCTGCCAGGACCGGCACTTGGCCGAGGGAGAAGCCTTGGTGTTGGAGGCGACGCGCGAGCACTGGCGTCTCAGCCCAGCCGGGTTGGTGCTGCGGCCCTGTGCGCCGATGCTCTTGGCGGCCTAGAGCGCAAGGTGAGCGCACGATCCTGTACGCTACACCTGAGCGTTCCGGTTCGAGGACGCTGAACGCCCACCTCAGCCCATGCTCACGCTCACCCTTGGCCCCTTGGCTTTCCCGGTCACGCCCCTGCTCTTGCTGGCGAGTGTTTTGTTGGCACAGCAGCTTGGTGCCTGGGTGCTTCGGCGCGATGCCGTGGCCGCCGCCGCGCTGAAAGACCAGATTTTTCATGCCGCTCTGCTGGGCTTGCTGGTGGCCCGCTTGGCGCATTGCAGCAAGCGGGCCGCTGCTCACACCCGTACCTTCGGCGCATTGTGGATATCCGTGACGGCGGATGGCTGATGCTGCCCGGTGCGCTGGCGGCAGGCCTGTGGCTGGGGTGGCGGGCGGTGCGTGCGCCCGTCTTGCGCCAACCCTTGGCCCTGAGCAGCGCGGTGGGTCTTGTCGTTTGGGTAGCCGGTGGCTTTGGCTTGGGACTGAACCAGCAGCGTGATGTGCCAGACGTTCCCTTGCAAAGCCTCAGCGCTGCTGCGGAGCCCCAGCAAGCCCGTTTGGCGGAGTTGGCGCGCGGGCGTCCCACGGTGATTGCACTATGGGCCAGTTGGTGCGGGGTATGCCATCAACAAATGCCCCATTGGGCTGCAGCCCAGCAGCGGCAGCCTGATGTGCAGGTGCTGTTCATCAACCAAGGCGAAGACGCGGCGCGTGCACAGGCCTATCTGCAGCAGCAAGGCTTGGGTGTGCGCCAAGTGTGGCTGGATGCCGCCAGCCGCACCGGCCCGGCTGTCGGCTCGCTCGGCTTGCCGACAACCTTGTTCTATAACGCACAAGGTCAGCTTGTGCATCGCCAGGTGGGGCTCATAAGTCCCCCCGCCTTGGCCAGCCGCTTGCGAGACCTGACGCCTCCGTAAACCGCTCACGCACGGCCGCACCTGGGTTGCTGCAGGCCTGAGCTGGGCCGCTGCGGCGGCGGCAGCGTGACATATGCCCTCAACACAGGCACGGTGCGGACGATAGGCAGAGGCTGCATGCTGCCTCATCGGCAGCGCCACCCCCCCCGGAAACCCATGATCACGCTTCAACCCAGCCGCTTGGCACTTGCCTGTTGCTTTGCCTTTGCGGGCACACCTTTGTCAGCCTTGGCCACCAACGGCATGCTCCTGGAGGGCTACGGCCCCATCGCCACCGGCATGGGCGGCGCCTCCACGGCGCTTGAGAACGGCTTGGCTGCAGCCATCAACAACCCCGCCACGCTGGGCTTGATGGCCAGTCCGGCCCAGCTTGACGTGGCCATCGGCACGCTGGGTCCGCGGGTATCCTCCAGCGCAGGCCCCCAGAAGGCTGACTCCCAAGGGCGCAGCTACATCATGCCGGCCATGGGCTATGGCCGACGCGCGGGGCCTTGGACCTGGGGCGTCGCCCTCTTTGCCCAAGGGGGCATGGGCACGGAGTACGGTGCCGACACCTTCTTGGCGCTGGGCTCGGGCCGAGACGTGCGCTCGGAGTTGGGCGTGGGCCGCTTGATGGTGCCGCTGTCATTCAAGGCCTCAGACAGGCTGATCGTTGGCGGCTCGATCGACTATGTCTGGTCGACCCTGGACCTGAAGATGGCCCTGCAAGGGGCCCAGCTTGGCACCTTGGTAACGGGTGGCAGCGGCATGCTGGCAGGGGCGGCCACCAGCTTGGCTACCGCGCCATGGGCGCGCATTGACTTTTCTGACGACAACGACTTCTCAGGTGCAGCCAAGTCGGGTGGCTATGCGGCCAAGTTCGGCCTGGTCTACCAAGCCACGCCCAGTCTTCGCTTGGGCGCCAGCTATCACAGCAAGACCCAGCTCAAAGACATGCGTACCAGTGCCAGCGGTGCGGCCATGAGCGCATCCAACGGCTTTGCAGACACCGGGCGCATCACGGTCAACGACTTCCAGATGCCCGAGCAATGGGCGATGGGCATGGCGGCAAGCCAGCGCTCAGACCCTGTTCGCAGCCGATCTCAAACACATTGGTTGGTCAGAGGTGATGAACAGCTTCCGCATGAGCTATGCCACCGACGGCAAAACGGGCATGGACGGCAGCATCAGCTTTGCCCTGCCCCAGCTCTGGAAAGACCAAACCGTGCTGCACCTGGGTGTGCAACATCGGCCGAGCCCGCAATGGGCCGTGCGGGCCGGCCTGAACCTGGCCAGCAACGCCGTGCCTGATGCCATGATCAACCCCTTGTTTCCGGCGATTGTGGAGCGCCACTACACGGCCGGGGTGGGCTACAAGCTGGAAGACGCTGGCGAGATCAACGCCGCCATCACCTTAGCCCCCAAAGCCACGGCCAATACACCGCAGGGGGTGGTCATCAGCCATCGCCAACTCAATGGGCAACTGATGTACAGCCACCCGTTTTAATCGCTGACCCTCCAGACCGTCAGCTTCCT
>JAXHNT010000061.1:0-9846 GCA_034520165.1 Ideonella sp. | reverse complement strand
GATGGGCAGGCCCTTGGGCTTGGGGAAGGCCCTGCGCCATTCCGGGCTGGCCCAGGCAGCGGGGAAGGTGTAGCCAGCCCTCTTTTGGAGGTAAGCGACAGCGTCCTCGGGCTTCTTGTCGATGGACAGCGCCACCATCTGCAGGCCATTGCCTTTCTGTTTGTACCAGAGCTTTTCCATGCGAGGGCTCCACAGCCTTGTCCAACGAGGTATGAGCCTGAACGGCCGACGTATTTCCAGCCAGAAGTGAGCCTGAAGGGGTAGCGCAGGCCCCACTGCTGTTGGCTTGATCATCCAAAGATGGTGATCAACATGGACGAAACAAAGCTGCGCACAATCCAGCAACTTCAGGACTTCGTGGACGCCACGCCCGAAGTCAAATTCACAAACGCAGCAGGTGACGACGACTCAGAGCGGTATGCCCACATCAGCCGCGTCCTCAAGCGCTTCGACTACCCTCAGCGCAACAAATCGGAGCGCGGTGTGGTGCTGGCCTACCTGCGCCACACCAGCGGCTACTGCCGTGCCCAAATCACCCGCCTGGTGGGGCTTTGGCACAAGAACCGGCTCGCGGCCGTGCCGCTGACCAAACGCTACAGCGCGCCGGCGGCTCCATTTCCTCGTAAATTCACCGCTGACGATGTCAGCTTGCTCGTGCAAGTGGATAGGGCCAATGAGGATGTCTGCGGCCCCGCTATTGCCCACCTGCTGCGCCGGGCCTTTACGGTCTACGGGGACCCCCGTTACGAGAGATTGGCTGGCCTGTCGGTCTCGCATCTGTACAACCTGCGCAAGAGCAATAACTACCAAGCCCAGCGCACTCATTTCACCAAGACTCGCCCTGTGTGCAACCCCATTGGCGTGCGCAATCCGCCACGCCCCAATGGCCGGGCGGGCTGGGTGCGCATTGACAGCGTCCACCAAGGTGACTTGGACGGCGTCAAAGGGGTCTATCACATCACCTGTGTGGACAGCGTGAGTCAGTGGCAGGTTGAGGCTTGTGTGCAGGGCATCAGCGAGGCCTTTTTGCTACCGGTGCTGGAGGCGGTATTGGCGCAGTTCCCGTTTGTCATTGAGGGCTTCCATTCGGACAACGGCTCGGAGTACATCAATCACAAGGTGGCCAAGTTGCTGGACAAGCTGCGCATTGAGCAGACCAAATCACGCTCGCGCCAAAGCAACGACAACGCCTTGGCCGAGAGCAAAAACGCCAGCGTGGTCAGGAAGCACATGGGCTACAGCCACATTCCCCAAAAGTACGCCAAACCCATCAACAAGTTCTATGAGGGCGTGTTCAATTCGTGGCTCAATTTGCACCGTCCGTGCCTGTACGCCACTGAGGTGGTGAGCGACCAAGGCAAGGTCAAGAAGGTCTACAAAAGCCGGGATGCAAAGACGCCGCTGGAGCGCTTGGTGCAGCTCAACGAGCGGGGTTTGGTCACCTTCAAACCGGGCACCAAGCTGGACGATCTGGTGGCGCAAGCAAACGCAAAGACTGATCTGCAAGCGGCCCAAGAGATGCAAAAGGCCAAGGCTGATTTGTTTGAGTTGTTCAACAAGCCAAGGCGTAAATTGCAGGCCTGAATCAGGGCGGAAGAGCGCAACAATTTGGGTAAATACATGCGGCTGGGGGGGAGGCCTCCGGCGGCCTGGCAGGGGCCTGTATGAAGCAAGGAAGAAGACAGAAACTCCGCCCCCTTAAACTCCCAGTTTTAACCCGGTCAAGTCAAGACGCTCAGGGCATCGACTCACGCATGCTTCAGGCTCATACCTGGATTGGAAAATACTTCCAGTTAAATATTCAGTACTTTGACCAAGTCAAAGGGTTAATATTTAATTGTCTAAGGAGATATAAATGAGATTAAGTCACCCATAGATTCGCCGCCTTGTGTAAATCGGATTAAAATCTATTCTTTTAATTGAGCTTCTCTCGCCGACATATGAAACTTTGATCGGAATTTATTTTTCAAGTGATGTCCCGCACGCCGCAGACACGGGCCAGCCCAGGCCTTGTGAACAGCCTGAACGCGTGGTCGCAGAACGCTTTTGGCAACCGTGTTGCGCTGACGCTGAATTCCTATGGAGTATTCAATGCACCTGCTTGAGCTGGCTGCATGGCCACCGACTGTCCTAGCAATCACTTGAGCAAGCACCCCGGCAGCCGACTGTGGATTTGTGAAAGTGCAGCCTATCTTTGGTGAGAGTTTGGTGGGCGTGAAAAGCTTGGCGGCTTATGATCACAGCCATCATCGCTTTGTTGTCGAGGCATCCCTTGAGCGCGCCCATCACCTCACGCCATCTTGATTGCCATGTGTTTTTGGTGGAGGACGAAGACAGCCTGCGCCAGGACTTGAGCTTTTTGCTGCAACACCGGGGCTACCAGGTCACGGCCTGCGCCACAGCCGCAGAGTTCTATCGGCACTTCGCGGTGAAACCCGCTTCCGTGGTGGTTTTGGATATTGGCCTGGATGGCGAAGATGGCCTGTCCATCTGCCAGCATTTGCGCAGCCACAACCCCCTGCTCGGCATCATCTTCCTGACCGCGCGCGGCCTGCGGGACGACCGCGTGCATGGGCTGATGACGGGTGCCGACGCCTATATGGTCAAGCCCGTTGAGCTGGCCGAGTTGTGCCTGACCATCGACCGCCTGGAAGACAGGTTGCGTCTCGCTCAGGTCAACAGCCTCAGCGCTGTCTCTGTCGCCTGGGCCCCCGCTGACGCAGCGCCACTTCGAGCCGCTGCACGCTCCCCTGAAACCAGCGAGCCGGCGTCGGCCCAAGCGGTATGGTCCTTTGAACTGGGCACCGGTTTGCTCACTGCACCGAATGGCAAGGGCCGCCGCCTCACCGGCAATGAGCGCACTGTCGTGTATGCCTTGAGTCAACGTGAGGGGCAGGCCGTCAGCGTGGAAGACCTGGCGGTGCAATTGCTTATCGCCAACCCCGCTGAAGCCAAGCACCGCGTTGAGGTCATTGTCAGCCGTCTGCGTCGCAGCGTCGAGCAGGCGGTGGAGATGCCTCTGCCGCTGTACCTGCTGCGTGGCACGGGCTATTGCCTGCGCGATGTGCGGGTGCTGGAAGACTAGAGTCCGTCAACAGACCCTAGGACACCAGAGGCAGGCTGATCACAAAACGGGCGCCGCGCCCGGGAGCATCGGACACAGCGGCATCGCCCCCATGCAGGCGAGCCACAGCGCGCACGATGGACAGGCCCAGGCCATGGCGCTGAGTGCGCCGACCGCTGAAAAAGCGGTCAAAGACTTTGGCCTTCGTATCATCTGGCACACCAGGCCCATCGTCATCCACAGTGACATGGACCCAGCCTTGCGAGGCATGCAAGGCCACCACCACCACCCCGTCCGTCGGTTTGGTGTGCGACAGCGCGTTGTCCACCAAATTCTGCAACGCGATGCGCAACAACACTGCATCTCCTTGGATATGGAGCACGGCGTCCCCGGCACGCACCATCACGGGTGTTTCGGGAGGAAAGTCACTCATCACATCCAACATCCAAGCCCGTAAGTCGAGCTGTACCTTGTTGGGCTTGACAGAGAGTTCACGCCAGCGGTCATGTTCGATCAGCTTATTGGCCAAAAAGATCAGCCGGTTAGAGGCAGAGCGCACCGTCTCCAAGCGGGTGCGTGCAGCCTCTGAGTAATCTTCAGGCAAGCAAGCCAACACATCCATCGCGCTCTTGATCATGGCTGCGGGCGTGCGGAATTCATGCGACGCCAGGGACAGCAGTTCGCGTTGATGCGATTCAAAGCGCTGCACCTCGGCCAGGGCCTCGCGCAGCTCAGCCGTACGCTCTTCCACGCGTGCGGCCAACTGTTGTTTCTCTTCGGTCAGCAGGTGATGCAGGCGCTCGCGCTCCAAGGCATTGGCTTCGCGCTCACGCCAAGCGCTCATCAGCAAATCCACCAGCCACGACAGGAAGGTCAGCGCCAAGGCCACCTGCCACAGCACCCAGTGGCTCATATGGAATTCAACCCAGCCTGACAGGCCCAGGTACAGCCACAGCACAGCACCCAGAATCAAGGCTCCATGCAAGGCATAGCGGCGGGCACTGCGGTCTCCTACCCACACCCGCCACACCCCCAAGCCCACCATCACAGGGACTTGCAGCGTGTGCCAAGCAAACACACCAGCCAAGCCACTGCCGCCCCAAACATAGCCCACGATGCCCGCAGGAAGCACCATCCAGATGGAGAGACGAACCCAAAACACGCCGCGCGGCAGCGCTGTTGGCACGCTGAAGTGAGGCAGTGCGGTCAGGCTGTAATTGATGATGGTGGCTGCGGCCAACACGATGAGCACTTCATTGAAATAGCCTTTGAAGAGCATCTCCAGCGGCGCCCGCATGATGCCGTTGACTGCCACCAGCAGGCTGCTGACGATGATCAAGGCCAAGGCCCACTCGGCGAGTGTGCGTTGCTGCAACAAGGTGTAGATGAGGAAGGCCACGCCAAACAGGCAGGCCATCAGGCACAACGCCACCCCAATCGCCAGGCCCTCGACCAAGGTCCATTGCTGCTGCGCATGAGCATTCCGCAAGGTCAGCCCCACCACCCGCACAGAGATGGGCTCCACCTTCAGCAACAACAGCCCCGACACATCTCGCACCTCGGGCACCATCACGGTAGCCAAACGCGTGCGGGTGGCCCGCTGCTCCCCCGGCACTGACATGCCATTGCGCCCTAACTCAAACAGCTCGCCGCCCGGGCGCGCCAACCAAAAGGTGACTTGCGAGATGGGCAGGGGGTTGATGCTCAGAAACATCGGCCCACTGCCAGGCCAGGCTTCGCTGGGCACCACCACCATCCAGATCGGCGCTTCGCCATAGCCGTAAGCGACGGGCGAATCGGTCATGGGCGCGAACTCGCCCCGATCAAAACCCGCCAGCGCTGCCGCCGCGCCCTCATAGCGCAGATCAGCCGGCGCAATGAAACGCCCGGGCTGCCCTGCGCCCGCCCAAGCGGGCAAGCCCCACGCCATCATCACGAGCAACAGCAGCCAAGCCCGCACGCGCACCCACCCCAGCAGGGGGCCAGCAAGGCAGCGGTGACGGCAGAAGGTCGACATAAGCGGCTGATTGTCCGCGTCCTGAGCGGCGCTGACCATGCCCCCAGGGCTTGCAGTGCTTGGTATTGACCAGTACTACCGGGGCTGATTCGCCTCAGCACTCAGCTGGGGGGGGCCCACCACTGAGGCTGCTGCGGCGCGCCTGCGCCGCAGCGATTCAACCGGATGCTCAAGCGCCTCAAAGTATCGCCCGCAGATACCTGAGGGCCGACAGACCTGCACACGCGCACTGGCAGCGCAGCAGCGGCCCCGCAGCGTTCGATGATGAAACCCTGTTCAACCCTGAAAGCCCTGTATGGACTCACACCAGCCTCTCTCCATGATCCGCCGTGACACCCGCGCGTGGCGAGCGCAAGTCTGGATTTCTTTCGGTATCGCCGCCTCGCTGTGTGCTACCGGCTTGGCTTGGTTGCCCGGCGAGGACCTGGACCGCGCCTTCATGGTGATGGGCTATGTGTTTTGTCTTTGCAGCGCCTTTGTGCTGGCCAAAACTATCCGCGACAACCAAGAGCAGCGCCGAGACTCGCCCATGTGGTCCAACGTCGCCTGGGCCGGCTTTGTGCTGGCCATGGCGCTGACGGCCTGGGGTCTGTGGCGCATGAACATTCAGCCGGTCTGGAAGTCTTACCTGCTGGTGCCCTGGCTGTTCCTCATCTCCAGCGTCTTCACCCTGGCCAAAACCCTGCGCGACGCCTATGACGCCGACCTGCTGGAAGCCCGTTGGACCGCCCGCCAAGAAGGCCGTCACGAAGCCCGCCAACACGCCGCCCGCAACGCCGACTAAGGAGCCCGACATGAACGCATCTCTCACCCGTTTCAGCCTGTGCGCCGCCCTCAGCCTGAGCTTGCTGACGGTCTCGCCCATCGCCTCGGCCCACCGCTGCTGCAGCGCGCATGCGTCAGACATCAGCCTGCTCTCGGCCTTGCCGATTGCCGTCTCGGTAGCCGCCCCGGTGGCCGTGCTCTCCGCCGGTGTGGCCTTTACGGTGGTGGCCGTCGAGGCCACCGCCGCAGGGTCGGTGTGGGTGCTGCAGCGGGCCTCGGACGGCGTGCGCATGAGCGTGCGCTTTGCGGGCGAGTCCGTGGCTGCCGTGGGTGCCAGCGTCACCGTGGTGGCTATTGGCGCGGGCTGGGTGCTCTCGGCAGCAGGTGAGGCCTTGTGTTTCATTCCCAATGAGATAGGCGCCTCCTTGCTCTACAACGAGCCCATCACCCGATGAGCACCGCCCTACGCCTCGCTGCGGTGCTGTGGATGGTGGCAGCAAGCACCGCCGCCCAGGCCGGCCGCACCTGCGAAGAGAAGCCGCTGAGCCTGCGCGAGTTGGAGCAAGGCCTCAAGCTGGCCGAAACCACCGCCAAGCAACTGGACAGCACCGGCGCGCAAGTGCTGCTGCTGGCGCGTGCCGGGCAAGACCTCAGCAAGCACGGCCTGCAGTGGTCCCACCTGGGCTTTGCCTACCGGCCAGCTGCCGCGCCCGGCACTGCCCCCGTGCCCTGGCGTGTGCTGCACAAGCTCAACCAGTGCGGCACCGATAAGGCGCAATTGTTCCGGCAAGGCTTGGGCGAGTTCTTCTTGGACCGACCCCATCGCTACGAGGCGGCTTATGTGGTGCTGAGCCCTGAGGCGCAAGCCAAGCTGCTGCCCTTGCTGCAAGACAACGCACGTCTGCCGCAATGGCACAGCGCGGCCTACAGCATGGTGGCCTACCCCTGGAGCCAGCGCTATCAACAGTCCAACCAATGGGCGCTAGAGACGCTGGCCGGGGCCTTGGAGCCCAGTGCCACCACGCGCAGCCGCGCCCAGGCCTGGTTGCAGTTGCGAGGGCTACGAGCCCACCGCGCTGAAGCTCGGCACCTTATCGCGGTTGGGCGCGCGCGTGACCACCGCCAATGTGGCGTTTGACGACCACCCCAACGCCAAGCGCTTTGCCAACCGCATTGAGACCATCACGGTGGATTCGATGTTCTCTTGGACGCAGCGCAGCGGCGTATCAGGGCCGCCGCAAACCGTGCGCTAAGGCCGTCGCGCCTCAGTCACTCTGCGCCTGTACAGTTCGCCTTCACACCCGCCACATCAACCCAGGTTCCCTGCATGAGCCACACCACCGGCCAAGAGCATCCCAACCAGTTCGCGCTGATGTCCCAGCGCCGCTTTGCACCCTTCTTCTGGGTGCAGTTTCTGGGCGCTGCCAACGACAACATCTTCAAGTTCGCCTTCACCATGCTGGTGACCTACAAGGTCTCGGTCAGCTGGTTGCCGCCGGCCATGGCCGGTTTGGTCATTGGTGCGGTCTTCATCGCGCCGTTTCTGCTGTTCTCAGCCACGGCCGGGCAGTTGGCCGACAAGTACGACAAGCGCACGCTGACGCGCTGGGTCAAAGACTTAGAGCTGGTCATCATGGCCGTGGCCACCTGGGGCTTGTTCAACGGCAGCGTCGCGGTGCTGTTGGCGTGCATCGGGCTGCTGGGCCTGCACAGCACTTTGTTTGGACCAGTGAAATACGCCTACCTGCCCCAACACCTCAACGAGCGAGAGCTGACCGGCGGCAACGGCATGATCGAGATGGGCACGTTTGTGGCCATCTTGCTGGGCAATGTGGCCGGCGGCCTGCTGAGTGACCTGCCCGATGGCACCTGGTTCACGGCCAGCAAAGCCGTCGCCGTGGCCTGCGTGGTGGTGGCCGTGCTGGGCCGTGTCGCGGCCCACTATGTGCCAGCCAGCCCGCCCACCGCGCCTGGCCTGCGCATCAACTGGAACCCCTTCAGCGAAACCTGGCGCAACCTGCAGCTGGCCCGCGGCAACATCGTGGTCTTTCGCTCGCTGCTGGGCATCTCGTGGATGTGGTTTTTCGGCGCTGTGTTCCTGAGCAAGTTCCCCGCCTTTGCCAAAGACGTGCTGCACGGCGACGAGCAGGTGGCCTCGCTGCTGCTGGTGGTGTTCTCGGTGGGCGTGGGCTTGGGCGCGCTGCTGTGCGAGGTTCAGCCGCCGCCATGTGGAAATCGGCCTGGTGCCGCTGGGTGCCATCGGCATGAGCATCTTCGCGATCGACCTCTACTTCGCCTCGCGCGGCTTGGCCTTGCCGCAGCCGGCGCTAGCGAGCCTGTCAGCGCCTTCCTGGCCCAGCCGCGCACTGGCGCGTGCTGGCCGACCTGTTCCTGCTGGCGCTGTTCGCCGGCCTCTACAGCGTGCCCATGTATGCGCTGATCCAGCTGCGCTCCCCCGAGAGCCACCGCGCCCGCATCATCGCGGCCAACAACATCCTGAACGCCCTGTTCATGATCGCCAGCAGCCTGGTGCGTCGGCGCGCTGCTGGGCCGCGGGCTTCAGCGTCCCGCAGGTGTTCCTGGCTGTGGGCGCTGCTCAATGCCGCTGGTGGCGGCCTACATCTTCTTGCTGGTGCCCGAGTACCTGCTGCGCTTTGTGGCCTGGGTGCTTTCGCGCCTGGTCTACCGCTTCCAGCGTGCAGGGCGAGCGAGCACATTCCCACCCAAGGCGCGGCGGTGTTGGTGTGCAACCACGTGAGCTTTGTGGACGCGGTGCTGCTGATGGCCGCCAGCCCCCGCCCCATCCGCTTCTTGATGGACCACCGCATCTTCAAAGTGCCGGTGCTGGGCTGGCTGTTCAAGCTGGCCAAGGCCATCCCCATCGCCCCGCGCAGCGAAGACCCGGCCGCCTATGAAGCCGCCTTCGAAGCGGCCGCCGCTGACCAAGTGCTGGCCGAAGGCGACCTGCTGGGCATCTTCCCCGAAGGCGGCATCACCCAGAGCGGGGAGCTGCAAGCCTTCAAGGGCGGCATGATGAAGATCTTGGAGCGCCGCCCGGTGCCCGTGGTGCCCATGGCGCTGACCAGCATCTGTGGGGCTCCTTCTTCTCGCGGGTGGAGGGGGGCACGGCCATGGTCAAGCCCTTCCGGCGCGAGGCTTTTGAGCCCGGTGGGCTTGGTGGCGGCGCCGATGGCGGGTGAGGCAGTGACGCTGGACGGGCGCGTGGGCGGGTGGCGCATCTGCTGACCGCTTAAGGCCCAAGGCAGCCCGATCAGGCCGAAGTGGGCCCGGCCTGCGGCTGGTGCAGAAGCCGGAGTGCACCACGGCGGCCCGCATCAGTCTGGCGGATGGGCAGACGCCCCGCCCGCCTAAAATCCGCAGTTCCCCTGACCCGACCCCCGCCCCCGCCCCCTTCGCCGCCGCCCTGGCGGGGCCGCCGAGAAGCTGCCCACGACACTCACCTAGACAGCCGACCCCCCGCCGTGGCCGCGCACCATTCTCCAAACCCTCCCCGCTAACAGCCGTGTAGGCATTGCCTCTTTCGGTGGCCTGGACACCAGCGCGCCGCTGTGCACTGGATGCGCGCCAAGGGCGCCGTTCCCTGCGCCTACACCACCAACCTGGGCCAGCCCGACGAGAGCGACTACGAGGAGATCCCCCGCAAGGCCCTGGCCTATGGCGCCAACATCGCCCGGCTGATCGACTGCCGCGCTCAGTTGGTGGCCGAAGGCATTGCCGCCCATTCAGTGCGCTGCCTTTCCACATCAGCACCGGTGGCGCCACCTACTTCAACACCACCCCGCTGGGCCGGGCGCGTGACCGGCGCCATGCTGGTAGCCGCGATGAAGCGAGGACGGCGTCAACATCTGGGGTGATGGTACGCACCTACAAGAGCAACGACATCGAGCGCTTCTACCGCTATGGCTTGCTGGTGAACCCGGCGCTGAAGAAGATCTACAAGCCCTGGCTGGATCAGACCTTCATCAGCAATACGTAACTG
>JAXHNT010000085.1:0-10323 GCA_034520165.1 Ideonella sp. | reverse complement strand
GCGTCCAGCCACCCCATCTTGCCCCCCTGTCCATCGCATAGCAGGCTCGTGCCCACCTCAACTCTCGGTGGACACATGAGCACCAAACCTTCAGATCAAGCATTCGACAAACGTCGCACCCGTCGGACCTACAGCGCAGCGTTCAAAGCCAAGGCAGTGACGGCGAGTCTGCGACCTGGCAATTCGCTCGCTGGCGTCGCCCATGCCAATGGCATCCACATCACCTTGCTGCGGCGCTGGGTGCGTGAATCCCAGATGCGCGCTGGCATTGACCTCCAGCGCCTGACGCCGTCAAGCGGTCTGCGGCGGCCTTCCTCCCGCTGGAATTGCCCGCCCAGCGCACTGGGGCGGACATCCGTATCGAGCTGCGACGCGGGGCGACCTTGATCGCCGTGACCTGGCCTGCCGCAGCCGCTGCCGAGTGCGCGGCCTGGATGCGAGAGGTGTTGCGATGATCCGCATCGATGCCCTGTGGCTGGCCGCCCAGCCGATGGACATGCGCGCGGGTGCTGACCGCCTGATTGCGCGCGTGGTCGAGGTGTTCGGTGCTGCCCAGGCCCACCACGGCTACCTGTTTGCCAACGTCCGGGGCACGCGCATCAAGCTGGTGGTCCACGATGGCTTTGGCGTGTGGTGCGCCGGGCGTCAACTCAACCAGGGCCGTTTCGTGTGGCCACGCGCCACCGGCGAGCGCTACCCGCACTCACGCAGGCGCAGTTTGAGGCGCTCGTGATGGGCCTGCCCTGGCAGCGGCTGGCGCACATGCAAACTATCACCCGCGTGTGATGGGATGTCCCTGCGCGCGCTCTGGGAAGACTGGCGCGCAGTGCAATCCGCAAATGCTCCAATGACATTGATCGTTATAGAACCCACAATGGACTCATGCTCAACGTGGACACGCTCAACACCCAAGACCTCAAGGGTCTGAGCAAGGCGGCTGTCACCGAACTGGCGAATGCCCTGATCGCGCGTTTGGCCGAGCAAGGCGATCAGCTCTTGGCCCAGCACGCTGCGATCCAATCCAAAGACGCCCACATCGCCCGCAGCGAGCGTGAGATCAACTTCAAGGCGGCGCAGCTCGAGCGCGTCACGTTTGAGCTCGCGCGGCTGAAGGCCTGGAAGTTCGGGGCCAAGACCGAGGCCATGAGCGCCGCACAGCGCCAACTGTTTGAGGACACACACGCGGAGGACGTGGCTGCCCTGGAAGCGCAGCTGCAAGCCCTGCAAGTCGGAACGGCAGAGCCCGCCGACAAAGCAGCAACCAAACGCCAGCCCAAGCGCGAGAAGCTGCCTGAGCACCTGCGGCGTGTGGAGCACCGCCACGAGCCCGAGAACACCACCTGCCCCACCCCCGACTGCGGCCAGCCGATGCAGCGCATCGGTGAGGACGTGAGCGAGCGCCTGGACGTGATCCCGGCCGAGTTCTACGTGCACCGTCACATCCGTGGCAAGTGGGCCTGCCCGTGCTGCGAGCGCTTGGTGCAAGAGCCCGTCGCCCCACAGATCATCGACAAGGGCGTGCCCACCGCTGGGCTGATCGCCCACACCCTGGTGGCGCACTTCCTGGATCACCTGCCGTACTACAGGCTCGAGCAGATCAATGCCCGCTCGGGCGTGCACACGCCGCGCTCCACACTGGCCTCATGGGCCGGGGCCGGTGGTGCCAGCCTGAGCCCGCTGTTTGAGGCGCACCGCGCCTTTGTGCTGGGTGCACCGGTGCTGCATGCGGACGAGACCACGGTCAAGCTGCTCAACCCCGGCGCGGGCAAGACCACCACCGCCTACATCTGGGCCTATGCCCGAGGCGAGCACGACGGCACACCCGGGGTCGTCTATGACTTCTGCACCGGCCGGGGGGCCAAATTCCCTGCCGCCTTCCTGGCCCAATGGTCGGGGACGCTCACCTGCGACGACTACTCGGGCTACGACGCCGTCCATGCGCGCGACGGCTGCATCGAGGCGGGCTGCCTGGCTCACGCGCGACGCAAATTCGACGAGCTGGTCAAGGCCAACGCCAGCCCCGTCGCGGCGCAGGCCATCCAGTACTTTGCCAGGATCTACCAGCTCGAGGGTCAGGCACGCGAAATGGCGGGTGGGGACAGGCTCAGGCATCGACAACAGCACATCCAGCCGCTGTGGGAGAAGCTGCACACCTGGATGAAGCTCGAGCGCGAACGCGTGCGGGACGGCAGCGGCGTTGCCGGCGCGCTGGACTACAGCCTGAAGCGCTGGCGGGCGCTGGGCCGCTTCCTGATCGACGGTGCGGTGAGCATCGACAACAACCACATCGAGAACCTCATGCGCCCCTGGGCCATGGGTCGAAAAGCATGGCTGTTTGTGGGCAGCGAACTGGCGGGCCAACGCGCAGCCATGGTGATGAGCCTGCTGCAGTCAGCCAAGCTCAACAAACACGATCCGAGCCTCTACCTCAAGGACGTGCTCGAGCGCCTGCTGGCGCATCCCAACCACCGCATCGATGAGTTGTTGCCCCACCGCTGGACCAAGCCCGACTGAACCCCGCATCGGCTGTCAAGGTGGGGTGGCTGGACGCTTACCCTTGTTCACCAGTGCGCTTGGATTGCAGCGCCCCTGGGTGGTAGGAGAGTGTCAAGCTTGAATACTGCAAAGAGGCGCATTGACTTTGAGGTCAGCTGCCAAGATGCCAAGCTGGTTTGCCCGCACTGTGGCGCGGCTGATCAGATGGTGCATGACCGACTGCGCCGATCCTGGCGACACCTGGACTTCTTCCAATTCGAGGCCTGGATGCATGCTGATGTGCCACGCGTGGCCTGTACGGCGTGCGGCAAAACGACGCAAACTCCGGTGCCGTGGGCGCGTGAAGGGAGCGGCTTCACGCTCTTGTTTGAAGCGCTAGGCTTGACGCTGTGCCAAGGCCTGCCGGTGCGCCAGGCCGCGCACATGCTGCGGGTGCAAGACAAGCAACTCTGGCGCCGCATTGAGCACTACGTCAGCAAGGCGCGTCACCTGCAAGACATGAGCCAAGTCAAGCTTGTGGGCATCGATGAAACGAGCCTGCGCAAGGGCCACGAGTACATCACCGTGGTGCATGATTTGGATGAAATGCGCTTGCTCTTCGCCACCTCTGGCAAAGACCATAAGACGTTGCAAGCCTTCGCGCAGGACCTGCAAGCCCATGGCGGTGAGCCCACCGCGATTGCACATGCCTGCATGGACATGAGTGCAGCCTATGCCAAGGGCGCGGCGTTGTATCTGCCCAATGCCAAGATCAGTTATGACCGCTTCCACGTGGTGGCGCTGGCCAATGAGGCGATGGACGAAGTGCGCAGCGCGGAGTGGAAAACTGAAAGCGCAAAGGTGCGCGAGGCCTTGGGCGAGATGGATGCCAAAGAGCGCAAAACTCTGCTGTGGGCGACAAGGCGCAACCCGTCGAGTTGGAGTGCAACGCAGATCAGCGCCATGCACTGGCTGCAACGAGCCAACCTAAAAACCACGCGGGCTTGGCGCTTGAAGATGGCCCTGCGTGCGGTGTTTGCCAGCGCCCGAACACACAACCAAGCCGAGCAAGCCAGCATGGATCTCAAGGCCTGGATCTCGTGGGCAAGCGCGCAGCCGCTTGGTGGCCTTCAAACGCCTTGGCAAAACGCTCAAGACTCACTTTGATGCCGTGGTGCGCGGCATGCTGGATCACCGCAGCAACGCCTTCGTTGAAGCGATGAATGGCTTGTTGCAACAGGCAAAAAGGGCAGCCCGAGGGTTCCGCACTGCCGCCTGCTTTATCAACATCGCCTACCTGCGCATGGGCAAGCTGACGCATCTGCCGGTCTCACCATTCGCGCCTGCCGCATCACGCCAATCCTAGCTATCCGGGCCTCAGAGATGACTTGTCTGATTCCACACTAAACGACGAGGAGCCCAAGCAACCGGAGGCGGAAATTCTTGCGTGGTTGCGCGAACACGGTGGGTTTTGCGACTGTGAAGTTCTCTCAAACTCCGTAGATCACTGGGAGCAGAACCGATGATAGATTGCCGCCCAACCCATCATTCCACCGGACCTGCGCGAAAAGCCGCGCAGTCCGGTGAATTCAAACGTTATACGGCCTGACATGGACGCTCATATTCGCGCTGCCGTCGAGGACATCTATGGCTATCTGGCTCGGGGTGAATACGATGCACTGGCAAGAAAGACTGGAGGAGTCCGGTTGGGTGCGGCGGAAATTGAGCGCGCAGTTCGCGACTACCGTTTCACTATTGCGGCTTGGCCACATGCGGGAGATTTGCCAATTGATGTGGTTGAAGTCAACGATGCGTCGCCACGCGCATGGTCCGTCCAAGCAACGGCATACACGCTGGAGGAAGGTCGTTCAGACCTGACTTTAGAAATGACGCTCGTTGAAATCGAGGCGGGGCAAGTTAGCGTGGAACTGGACAACTTGCATGTCCTCTAAAAGCCGTATAACAGGCCGCTGCATCCGACCGCCTTCGGCGTCGGCTGAACGGCGACGTTATGGCACTGCCCATGAGTGACGAGTTCTTTCCTTGCCCAAGCTGCGGCTTCCTCGTGTTCAGGTGAGCCGCCCGGAAGCTACGAGATCTGTGAGTTGTGCGACTGGGAGGATGACCACGTTCAACTTGCACATCCGGCAATGGCAGGCGGAGCTAACAAGCGAAGCTTGATTCAAAGCCAAGCGCTTGCTCTACAAAAGTACCCCATAGGAATTTCTTCCGTCGGCGCGAACCAACGTGCGCCAAGCTGGCGGCCATTGCGACCTGACGAGAGCGAGTCTTTCGGGCCACCGTCAAACGGGCGCTCGTACTTTGATGCCGCTGCGGGCGATGCTCCGAACTACTACTGGCTCCGCGATGCGCCATAACTTTTCATTCCATCGGATTGCCTTCGGCGCCCGCTGAATTCAGACGTTAGCCACTTTTAGGCATCTCTATGCATCGTCACTCTGAACGCGTCTTCACCATTCAGAATTTTCTTTCCCATGCGGAATGTGAAGAACTGATCGCCCTCGCCGAAGCACACGGCTTTGAAGCTGCAACAGTACGAACGCAATCTGGCCCACAACTGATGGAAAATGTGCGTAACTGTCACGTCTCATGTGATCATTGGCCCATTCGAAGCTGGCCGCTACTTCAAGCCAGAGCAGTCCTGAGCGAGTTGCTGGCTTCGATTCCAGTGAGTTCATCATAGCCAGATCGCATGAGCCATATTCACCCTCAAGCCCGAACAACGCCCAAGACGCGCGTTGAGATTCAGCAAGCTACTGGAACGCTCAAGGAGATTGCCGAGCGGTTCAATGTCTCGACGAATACTGCCCGAAAGTGGCGCAGCCGTCCGGATTCTCAAGATCGCTCCCACCGGCCTCATGTGCTGAGCACCACGCTGAGTCCTGCTGAGGAGGCCATCGCAGTTGAGCTGCGCAAGATGTTGCTGCTGCCGCTGGATGATCTGCTGGTCATCACCCGGGAATTCATCAATGCAAAGGCTTCGCGTGCAGGGCTGGATCGCTGCCTCAGGCGTCATGGCATCTCTGACCTGAACAAGCTCAGACAGCAGCAAAGCCAAGAGTCTGGACAAAGCAAGGACAAGAGCTTCAAGGACTATGAGCCTGGCTTCGTTCACATAGACATCAAGTACTTGCCTCAGATGCCTGACGAGAGCCAGCGTCGCTACCTCTTTGTGGCCATAGACCGAGCCACCCGCTGGGTCTTCGTCAAGATCTATGACGACCAATCAGAGGTCAGCAGTTGTGATTTCCTCTGGCGGCTGTACAAGGCAGCGCCCATGAAAATCACCAAGGTGCTCACCGATAACGGCAGCCAGTTCACAGACCGCTTCACCAGCAAGCGCAAAGAGCCTTCAGGCAAGCATGTCTTTGACAAGCGCTGCAAAGGCTTGGAGATTGAGCATCGCCTCTCACCACCGCGCCACCCGCAAACCAATGGCATGGTCGAGCGCTTCAATGGTCGAATCTCAGAGGTCATCGCACAGACTCGCTTCCAATCGGCCGCACAGCTTGAGGCCACGCTTACCAACTACGTCGACACCTACAACCACCGCATTCCGCAACGCGCTCTGGATCACCAGGCACCCATCGCAGCCCTGAAAAAATGGCAGGCCTCACACCCTCAACTCTTCATAAAACGGGTGAATGACCTCCCGGGTCTTGACAGCTAGGGACCACTGGAGCATGACCGCATTGGTTTCCCGCCGTCTTCAGTTGCAGATCTCGCTGCGTGAATTCACGGCAGAGCGTGAGCGCTTCTATCGGGCTCAGAGGGGGGTATCTCTCTGGGAAATGGCGGAGGAATTTGCCCAAGCACTGGAGGACCGCAATCTCCAGTATCTCCTCGATCTGGCTGACCAACCAGGTCGTGCAAACAGCTTCACCCGACAGGTTCTGGCCAGACATGGGTTGTGCACCCTGGGAATTCCGTCTGCAGAGCGCCGTCGCCGGATTTTTGAATTCTGCGGCATGGACGCCAATGCTCAAGCTCAGTACGAGCTAGAGCGCCGGCTTCGTTTTGAGGTCAAACGAGCAGGTGAGGTAGCAGCCCGATTGCAGGTGAGCTGGACAACTGGTGAAGGTGATGGAAGAGGCTTCATCGACGCCATCATGGAGGAAGGATTCACTTCATTGGTGAAAACTAAGCGAGGGGCCGCTACGCAGTACTGGCTCGTGAACCCACAAAAGGACTGCTCCTACCTTTTGCGGGCCAGAGCCCTTTGGGAATATGCCAAATGCAATGAAGCTCTTCGGGGTCACCTGGGCCTAGTCCAAAGCCATACGGTGCGACTGGCTGCATAGCCGGAGACGCCATCCAGACCCTGATGCAAGTTCGCTTGCGTCAGGGTCTCCCTTTAGTCCGCTCTTTAGAAAGTCCAGTTTAATTCATGATTTCAGCCGAAAGTCCAGAATAGCGAATCACCTATCAAGCGAGGCTGAGGACTCCATTGTTCAGAAAAGGATGTCAAGCCTCGTCATAGGTAAAAGTCCAATTTAATTGATCATCGGTCCAGTTTAATTCGTGATTTTGCGCCGCTGGACTGTCTTGTTAAAGCTAGCGTGACGCAGAGGGAGCGGCTAAATGATGCTTCTGTCTGGATCACGAATTAAACTGGACTTCGCGCAGGCAGCCTGGAGTGACGGTGGCAAGTCACGCTGGCAAAGCGGCCTGACAGTCGCGGGCGGCTGTATGGATGTACAGTATTATTGCTGCATGTGGTGCTTGTGTCTGCGAAGAGAAGGTCAGCCGATCCCGCGCTGGGCGCAAAGAGCCGAGCGCTGGCATCGGGGAGAAATGGTGGCCAAGGAAGAGTTCGACGAGCTGCTTGGACGCCACGTTCTCATTGCCCGCTTCTTCTCGGAAGGCAGGACTACCGAGGCGGTGGCCCCCCTGATAGACGCCAAGGTGCTCCAGGTGATGCCACAGCGAATGATCTTTGCCGGACTTGAGCGCGATGTGCTCACCCGCAAAGAGTTTGCCCAGACCTGGATGATCGTTTCAGATCCGCAGGAACCCAGAGGCGTGGCGGACACGCGGCCTTGACGCCGGCCGCTTCCCAGGGATAAGCTTCAAAAACTCTGGCTTTGCTGGCGCATCTAAGGAGTATTTTCCAATCCAGGTATGAGCCTGAAGCATGCGTGAGTCGATGCCCTGAGCGTCTTGACTTGACCGGGTTAAAACTGGAGTTTAAGGGGCGGAGTTTCTGTCTTCTTCCTTGCTTCATACAGGCCCCTGCCAGGGGCTCCTCGTCGTTTAGTGTGGATCCCAACACCGACAATTCCGACTTTCTGGCCTGCCTGAGCGTCCAGTGATGCACCTCCGAAGTGCCACGCAGTGTGCCAGTCAAGCGCTGTTTTGAAGTTGAGCCGTTATGAGTATTGAAGTCGAAGCCTTGTTCACCAGTGCGCTTGGATTGCAGCGCCCTTGGGTGGTGGAGAGTGTCAAGCTTGATACTGCAAAGAGGCGCATTGACTTTGAGGTCAGCTGCCAAGATGCCAAGCTGGTTTGCCCGCACTGTGGCGCGGCTGATCAGATGGTGCATGACCGACTGCGCCGATCCTGGCGACACCTGGACTTCTTCCAATTCGAGGCCTGGATGCATGCTGATGTGCCACGCGTGGCCTGTACGGCGTGCGGCAAAACGACGCAAACTCCGGTGCCGTGGGCGCGTGAAGGGAGCGGCTTCACGCTCTTGTTTGAAGCGCTAGGCTTGACGCTGTGCCAAGGCCTGCCGGTGCGCCAGGCCGCGCACATGCTGCGGGTGCAAGACAAGCAACTCTGGCGCCGCATTGAGCACTACGTCAGCAAGGCGCGTCACCTGCAAGACATGAGCCAAGTCAAGCTTGTGGGCATCGATGAAACGAGCCTGCGCAAGGGCCACGAGTACATCACCGTGGTGCATGATTTGGATGAAATGCGCTTGCTCTTCGCCACCTCTGGCAAAGACCATAAGACGTTGCAAGCCTTCGCGCAGGACCTGCAAGCCCATGGCGGTGAGCCCACCGCGATTGCACATGCCTGCATGGACATGAGTGCAGCCTATGCCAAGGGCGCGGCGTTGTATCTGCCCAATGCCAAGATCAGTTATGACCGCTTCCACGTGGTGGCGCTGGCCAATGAGGCGATGGACGAAGTGCGCAGCGCGGAGTGGAAAACTGAAAGCGCAAAGGTGCGCGAGGCCTTGGGCGAGATGGATGCCAAAGAGCGCAAAACTCTGCTGTGGGCGACAAGGCGCAACCCGTCGAGTTGGAGTGCAACGCAGATCAGCGCCATGCACTGGCTGCAACGAGCCAACCTAAAAACCACGCGGGCTTGGCGCTTGAAGATGGCCCTGCGTGCGGTGTTTGCCAGCGCCCGAACACACAACCAAGCCGAGCAAGCCAGCATGGATCTCAAGGCCTGGATCTCGTGGGCAAGGCGCAGCCGCTTGGTGGCCTTCAAACGCCTTGGCAAAACGCTCAAGACTCACTTTGATGCCGTGGTGCGCGGCATGCTGGATCACCGCAGCAACGCCTTCGTTGAAGCGATGAATGGCTTGTTGCAACAGGCAAAAAGGGCAGCCCGAGGGTTCCGCACTGCCGCCTGCTTTATCAACATCGCCTACCTGCGCATGGGCAAGCTGACGCATCTGCCGGTCTCTTCACCATTCGCGCCTGCCGCATCACGCCAATCCTATAGATTCGGCCCGATGGAAGCTTGAAATTCATGAATGACCGCCCCTGCAAGCGATTGGGATGGAAAGAAGACGCAAGATTTCCCGTCAAACGTTGGAGCAATTGCACTAGAGACGGCTGCTGGCAAGTCGTGGAGGTTGCACAAAAAAGGTATAAAGGTCATGCAGATTGAAAGGCCATGACAGGGCTGGAGCTACCCTGACGCGTTCGCAGCGCGATATTGACCTGTTTGACGCAGGGGGTTGGGCGGCAGTGCGGCCGGGCTGGCGAGGGCGCAATCGTGGCGATGGGCGGGGGCTCGGCGAGGCGCAGGAAAAGAGCGTGCAGCGACATGATCATTGACCAGCGGGGCCCGAGCGGCGTCAAATGGTACTGACTCCAGTCGTAGTGGAGTCGGGCGGCGGTGGGCCAACTCATTGAACAAGAATTTGGCATCCAATTGCAGGTGCGCAGCGTGGGCCAATACCTGGCGCGCTGGGGCTTCCCGCCGCAAAAGCCGATCAAGCGTGCGTACGAGCAAAGTCCCGCTTGCGGTGCAAGCCTGGCTGTACATGAATACCCCGCCGTCATGAGCGCGCGCGTAGGCCGGTAGGTCCGAGATTCGCCTGGGGTGAGGAGACCGCCTTGGTCAACACGGACGTGCGTGGCAGAAGCTTCCGCGCCGATAGGCGAAACACAGGTAGCCGCTGGCCTGGCGGCACGCGCCAGAAGCTTTCATGATCGCAACGGTGACCAACCAGGGCAAGGCACGCTGGATGATCATTGAAGAAGCGTTCGATGCTGAAAAGCTCATTGAATTTTTACAAGCCTTGGTCAAAGACGCGGGCCGAAGGGTCTTCCTGATTCTGGACAATTTGCGGGTTCATCACAGCAAATTGGTGAAGGCTTGGGTGGCAGAACACAGTGAGCGATCGAGCTGTTTTACCTGCTCGCACTATAGCCCGCAACTCAACCCGGAAGAGAGGCTGAATGCGGACCTGAAACAAGAGATGGGCAAGCGCGTTCCAGTCCGCACAAAAGCCAAGTTACGTGAGGCGGCGAATGAGCACATGATGATGCTGGAGCAGACGCCTGAGCGTATGAGAGCTACTTACAAGACCGGCGCGTTTCGCTACGCTTGCGGGAATAAGACTTCCAGTGGGCCGGAGCAATA
>JAXHNT010000031.1:0-51689 GCA_034520165.1 Ideonella sp. | reverse complement strand
AGTTACGTATTGTCAAAGCTTCAGCCAATCCGCAGGTGCGTGGCAATGGTGGTGGGGCTGCTCCGCCTGAAGTTCTTCCGCGCTGCCAAAGCCCCAATACACGGCGGCGCTACGCAGGCCGTTGCGGTGGGCGGCTTGCAGGTCCACATCGCGGTCGCCGATCATGATGGCGTGCTCGGCCACCTGGCCGCTGGCGCACAGCGCCTGCAATTGCTGCCACTTCGGCGTGCCGATCTCGCCGCCGCTGACCCAGGCAAAGTGCTGGCGCAGACCAAAGCGCTCAAGAATCTGCTCGGCAAAGTCTACGCGCTTGCTGGTCACCACGCCCAGCAGGGCGCCGGCTTGGCGCAGGGCCTGCAGCGCCTCGGGCACACCCGCGTAGAGCGTGTTCTCGGCATAGCCGCTCTCGGCGTAACGCACGCGGTAGGCGGCCACCAAATCAGCCACATGCGCCACCTCGTCGCGGCCTGTCAGCACGCGAAAGGTTTCGTCCAGTGGCGGGCCGATGTAGCGGTGCAGGCTGGCCTCGGGCCGGGCCTCGTAACCCAGGGCTTGCAGGCCGTGGTTGATGGAGCGGGCAATGCCGACGCTGGGGTCGGACAGGGTGCCGTCGAGGTCAAAAAGCAAATGGGCGCGCATGGCTGAGTCTGCCATGCACGCCCACCGAAAAGAAAGCAGAGCGCTTCAGCGACGACGCTGGCGCAGCGCCCAGGTCAAGGCGGCCAAACCGCAGAACTGCAGCGCCAGCACGCCCAAGGCCGTGGCCTTGGCGGGGAACAGGGCGCCCAGCACGGCAAACACGGCACCGGCTTGAAGCACGCAGGCCATGAGGCCGTCCCAGCGGCTGGCGCACAGCGGCTGGCCTGCGGCACGAGCGGCTTCGCGGGTGCTGAGGGCCAGGCTCAAGCTGGCGACGGTGCCCAGGCCCAGTGCCAAAGCCGGGGCGGCGCCCAGCGAGAGTTGGCCTTGACTCAGGGCCAGGGTCAGGTGGGAGACGGCTTGCAAGCCCAGCGCCACGGCCGCCCAGGCGAAGCCAGACTGGCCCATGGCCAAGAGGCGCTGGCTGCCCGCACGGGCCCACACCGGCTCACCCAGGGCGTCCTGGGCTTCAGCGCGGCGCCTCAGCGAGGCCCGCAAGCCCCAACGCATCGCCAGCCAACACAAGAGCACGCAGGCTGCGGCCTCCACGGCGGCAGCCACGATAGCCGGTGCAGCGCCTAAAGTGCCGCCAGCCATGGCCTGAGCTGCGCTTAGCACGGCTTCCAACATCAGCACCAGGCTCAGCGCAGCCAGCAAAGCGCGCGAGTGCCAAACCGCTTGGGCGGGCAGCACGTCGGCCGCAAACCGGCGCATTTGGCGCAGGGCGACCGTGGTCAGCACCAGCGCGGCACCACCCCACAAAGCCAGCATGGCAGCCGCTTGTGCCACCAGCGGCGCATGCAGCGCCAGGGCCACGGCAGCGACCCACTGGGCCAGCGCCAGCACGGCCACGCCCAGCACCACCACGCGGGCGTGGTCACGGTCGCGGCTGGGGCTCTCCAGCATCAAGACCATGCTGCGGCCCGCCACCAAGGCCAGCCCGGCGGCGCCCACCGCCAAGCCCAAGGCAGCGACTGCGGTGTGCAGGTGCAGGCCCAACAAGGCCAGCGGCAAGCCCGCCAGCATCAGGTAGAGCGACGTGGCCAGCGCGCGCGCCGGCAAACTGGCCGTGCGTGCCAATTCGGCCGAGCGCTGTGTCCAACGGGGCAACACCGCTGTCGTCACGGCCGAGATCACCAAGGGCAAGAGGCCAAAGATCGCCATCAGCGCCAGGCTCAGGCTGGGCTGCACCGCCCAGCGCAACTCCAACCCGTAGGCTTGGGCCAAGGTGGTGGCCGCCCACCAGGGCACCAACAGCACCACCGCCCAGGCCGCAAAGGCCCAAGCGGCCTGGGCCGCAGACACCCGCCACAGTGGCGCAGAAAACACAGAGGAACGTTGCCCGCGGCCACCAATGGTGCCGGAGGGCAAGCCAGCCGGTTGAGGTTGATACATGTGAGGTCGATCTAAAAGGCCAGGAATTTGGTGAGGGTGTTAGCGCACACTCTTCAGAAAAATCTTTTGGATACTGATCTGAAGCGTCGAGATGGCGACCCGCATTGATCAGCCTCATCCCGCGCTGCGCGCAAGCCCCTGGCTCACGCACCCTGCCTAGGGTTAAACCTTAGTCGTCCTGGCTGACCCCGACCTTGAGCCCGATCAATCTGCTGGGTCGACACAAACACTGATGGCGGGAGTTTTTGGCGGCTATTGCAGTGGCTTGAGGTCGGATGGTTGACTCCAAGTCTGTGCCGTATCACGGTCGCCCGCTGGATCACGGTCGGCCGTTCGGTCACGGTCGGCCAGGAGGCCAGGGGGACTGCCGCCGCTCATGTCACCCGGCCTTCGGCCTCCTTCTTTACTTCGCTTTGGCAGTCCCCCTGGCCTCCCGGCCTAGGCTGCCATTTCCAAGCGGTGACGCTTGCTGAACGATCACAGCGGCAGCACTTGCCCCGCCCAAGATGCAGGCACAGGGGCCGCTTGGGCTGCGTGCACCTTCACCGCGCAGTACTTGAACTCCGGGATCTTGCCGAAGGGGTCCAGCGCAGCGTGGGTGAGCAAGTTGGCGGCTGCCTCGGTGTAGGCAAAGGGGATGAAGACGGCGCCGGGGGGCGTGCCGTCGTCGCGGCGGGCCGTCAGGGTGATCTGGCCGCGCCGCGAAGCCACCGTCAGTGGCTCACCCGGCTGCACGCCCAAACGCTGCAAATCTGCGCCATTCAGGCTGGCCGTAGGCTGGGGCTCGATGGCGTCCAGCACCTCGGTGCGGCGGGTCATGCTGCCGGTGTGCCAATGCTCCAACTGGCGGCCGGTGATCAGCACAAAGGGGTACTCATCGTCGGGCTTCTCGGCGGCGGGGATGATGTCGGCGGGCACCAGGCGCAGCTTGCCGTCGGGCGTGGGGAAGTGGTCGATGAAGACGATGGGGTGGCCCGGGTCGTCCTCGCTCAGGCAAGGGTAGGTCACGGCGCTGTCGCGCTCCAGGCGTTCCCAGCTCACACCGGCAATCACACCGTGCATGGCCTGGCGCATTTCTTCATAGACGGCCGCCACGCCGCTCTCGGGCCCAGGGTAGTGCCAGTTCAGGCCCATGCGCTGGGCGATCTGCTGGATGATCCACAGGTCTTGCCGGGCTTGGCCCGGCGGGTTCAAGGCACGGCGGCCCATTTGCACCGTGCGGTCGGTGTTGGTCACCGTCCCGGTTTTCTCGGGCCAGGCCGAGGCGGGCAGGATGACATCGGCGAGCCAAGCAGTTTCGGTCATGAAAATGTCTTGCACCACCAGGTGATCCAGGGCCGCCAAACCCGCGCGCGCGTGGTTCAAGTCCGGGTCGCTCATGGCCGGGTTTTCGCCCTCAATGACCATGCCCCAGACCTTGTGCGGGTCGTCCGCCGGGGCGGTGGCCTTCTTCAAGATTTCGGTCACGGTGTAGCCCGGCGTGGCATCTAGCGGCTGGCCCCAGAATTGTTCAAACCAGGCGTGGGCTTCGGGGTTGTTCACCCGCTGATAGTTGGGGAACATCATCGGGATCAGGCCCGCATCGCTGGCGCCCTGCACATTGTTTTGGCCGCGCAGCGGGTGCAAGCCCGAGCCTGGTTTGCCGATCTGGCCGGTGATGGCCACCAAGGCGATCAGGCAGCGGGCGTTGTCGGTGCCATGCACATGCTGGCTCACGCCCATGCCCCACAGCACCATGGCGCTCTTGGCGGTGGCAAAGGCTCGGGCCACCTCGCGCAGGGTTTCGGCCGGGATGCCGCAGATCGGCGCCATGCGCTCGGGAGAATAGGCGGCCACGGTGGCCTTCAATTCCTCAAAGTGAGTGGTTCGCTCCCTTACAAACGCCTGATCGACCAAGCCTTCTTCGATGATGGTGTGCAGCAGGGCATTGACCATGGCCACATCGGTATCAGGCCGGAACTGCAAGGTGCGCCAGGCGTGGCGGGCGATGTCGGTGCGGCGCGGGTCGGCCAGCACGATCTTGGCGCCGCGCTGGGCCGCGTTCTTCATCCAGGTGGCGGCCACCGGGTGGTTGGAGGTGGGGTTGGAGCCGATCAGCAAGATCAGCTCGGCCTGGGTCACATCCAGCGCCGGGTTGCTCACCGCGCCCGAGCCCACGCCCTCCAGCAAGGCCGCCACGCTGGACGCATGGCAGAGCCGGGTGCAGTGGTCCACGTTGTTGCTGCCAAAGCCGGTGCGCACCAGCTTTTGGAACAGATAGGCCTCTTCATTGCCGCCCTTGGCCGAGCCAAAGCCGGCCAAGGCTTTGCGGCCATATTGGTCGCGCAGGCGCTTCAAACCGCCTGCGGCAAGGTCCAGCGCCTCGTCCCAGGTGGCCTCGCGGAAGACCTCGCGCCAGTCGCCCTGGCGCTCGGCGTCGCTGGCGTGTTTGGGCACGCCGGGTTTGCGGATCAGCGGCGTGGTCAAGCGCCCGGCATGGTGCACATAGTCAAAGCCAAAGCGGCCCTTCACGCACAAGCGGCCCTGGTTAGCCGGGCCGTCGCGGCCTTGCACGGCCACGATGCGCTCGTCCTTGATTTGGTAGGTCATCTGGCAGCCCACGCCGCAGTAGGGGCAGACGGAGTGCACCTCGCGGTCCACGCGCAGGTCACCGCTCAAGGTTTTGAGCGACAGCGCGCCGGTGGGGCAGGCCTGCACGCATTCGCCGCAGGCCACGCAGGTGCTGGCCCCCATGTCGTCGCCCAGGTCAAAGCTGATGCGGGTGTGAGCGCCCCGGCCGGTGACGGCAATCACATCATTGACTTGCTCTTCACGGCAGGCCCGCACACAGCGGGTGCACTGAATGCAGGCGTCCAAGTTGACGGCCATGGCCGGGTGGCTCAAGTCTGCGGCAGGGCCTGCATGGGCCAGCGAGGCTAAGGCGGGGCGCACGCTCACGCCCAGTGCCTCGCTCCATTGGCTCAACTCGCCATGCGGCTGCTCGGCCTGGCCCGCCACCCAGGCGTGGCCTTGGGCGGGCCTGTCAGCCAGCAGCAACTCCAGCACCATGCGCTGGGAAGCCTGTGCACGCGGGCTCGCGCTGTGCACCACCAGGCCGGGTTCGGCGGCTCGGCAGCAAGACGCAGCCAGCGTGCGCTCGCCCTCAATCTCCACCACGCAGGCGCGGCAATTGCCATCAGGGCGCAAGCCCTCTTTGGCGCAGAGGTGCGGGATGCTCACGCCCACGCGCTGGGCCAGTTGCAGAATGCTCTCGCCGGGCAGGGGCGCGTGCGCCTGGTCGTTCAACAACACCGTGGCGCTCATGCGGCGGCTCCTGGGTTTACCGACGTTGCCGATGGGGCTCCAACCTCGTCGGCAAAGTAGCGCTGCACCGTGCGCACCACATTGGGGGCGGCTTGGCCCAGGCCACAGATCGAAGCCTCCATCATCACGGTGCTCAGGTCGTTCAAGGTGTCGTGGTCCCAGGGGCCGGGCTGGCCCATCAGCTGGGCGGCTTTGTCGGTGCCCACGCGGCAGGGCGTGCACTGGCCGCAGCTTTCATGGGCGAAGAATTGCATGGCGTTGTGGGCCAAGGCGCGCGCGCTGTCGGCCTGGCTGAACACCACCACCGCCGCCGAGCCAATGAAGCAGCCATGCGGCTGCAAGGTGTCGAAGTCCAGCGGCACATCGGCCAGCCGGGCCGGCAACAGGCCGCCCGAGGCTCCGCCGGGCAGATAGCCGTAGAGCGCGTGACCCTCGGCCATGCCGCCGCAGTATTCATCCACCAACTCACGCAAGGTGATGCCCGCCGGTGCCAGCTTGACGCCCGGCTGGCGCACCCGCCCGCTGACCGAGAAAGAGCGCAGCCCCACGCGGCCGTGGCGACCAAAGCCGGTGAACCAGGCCGCACCCCGGGTGACGATGTCTCGCACCCAGTACAGCGTCTCAAAGTTGTGCTCTAGCGTGGGCCGCCCAAACAAGCCGCGCTGGGCGATGTAGGGCGGGCGCAGGCGGGGCTCACCGCGCTTGCCCTCAATGCTTTCGATCATGGCGGACTCTTCGCCGCACACATAGGCCCCGGCCCCGCGCCGCAGCGTGATGGGCGGCAGCGTGCCGGGCGCGGCCTTGTCCGCAAAAGCCTGCAACTCCGCCAAGGCCGCTTGCAGCACGGCGCGGGCGCCGTGGTATTCATCGCGCAGATACAGATAGATGGCACTCACGCCCACCACCTGCGCCGCCACCAGCGCACCTTCCAGAAAGCGATGCGGGTCACGCTCCAAGTACGTGCGGTCTTTGAAAGTGCCCGGCTCGCCCTCGTCGATATTGACGGCCATCAGCCGGGGCGCAGGCTGCTCGCGCACGATGCGCCATTTGCGCCCTGCCGGAAAGCCCGCACCGCCCAAGCCCCGCAGGCCGGAGGCCTCCATCTCGGCCAACACCGAGTCAGCGCTTTGGCGGCCCTCCAGCAAGGCCTGCCACAGCGCATAACCGCCTTGGGCTTGATAAGCCGCCAAGCCCGTCCAGGCGGGTGACACAGGCTCATCGCCTTGCGTCACCGCGCAGGGGGCTTGGGCGGCGGGGTCATAGGCCTGCTCGGCCTTTTCGACCTGTTCAGCGGGCGGGTGCTGGGTGGCCCCAGCTTGGGCCACATGCTGCAACACAGCAGGCAGGGTGGCGCGCAGCAGAGGGTGCTGGCCCAGCACCGCCACCGGGGCGTGTTCGCAGCGGCCCACGCAGGGGGTGGCCAACACCTGCACCTGGGGTGAGAGCGCTTCGCCCAAGCGCGCCAGCAGCTCAGCACCACCGGCCATGGCGCAGCCCAGGCTGTCGCACACCCGCACTGTCAGCGCCGGGGCGGTTTCATCGTCTTCGCGCACTTGGAAGTGGTGATAGAAACTCGCGACCTCGATGACCTCGGCCATGGAGAGCCGCATTTCGGCGGCCAAGGCGGCCAAGTGGGCTTTGAACAAAGCGCCTTGGCTGTCGTTGAGCCGGTGCAGGTGCTCGATCAATTCGTCGCGCGCATGCGGCCCGTCGCCAATCAGGCTGCGCACCAGCGCGCGGGCAGCGTCGTCAACTTGGCGGCCCTTGAGTTGGCCGCTTCGGCGACCGCTGCGGCCTGTGTCGGCCGCATTGCCGATGGCCTCCACAGGAATGGCCACGGTGTGCACCGCAGCGGCTAGATCGTTGGCTTGAGTCATGTCTTTGTTATACCGTGCGAACATGCAGGCTTCGCTGAATAGGTTGCTGATGTCTTTTTCTGAACTGGGCTTGCTGCCCGCCTTGGCCCAAGCCTGCGCAAGAGCGCATTTTCTGCAACCCACGCCCGTGCAGGCGGCGGCCATCCCGGCCCTGCTGGCGGGGCGCGATGTGCGGGTGCAGGCGCGCACCGGCTCGGGCAAGACCGCCGCTTTTGCTTTGCCGCTCTTGCACCAATGGCTGACGGGCAAGCCCCAAAGCCCCCGCCCGGTGCGCGGCTTGGTGCTGGTGCCCACGCGTGAGTTGGCCCTGCAAGTCACCGAGACCCTGCGCGACTTGGCCCATGAGTTGCCCGGCCTCATCAAGATCAACGTGGCCTTTGGCGGTGTGTCCATCAACCCGCAGATGATGGGCTTGCGCGGCGGGGCCGACATCATGGTGGCCACGCCCGGCCGCCTGCTGGACCTGGTGCGGCACAACGCCCTGCACCTGGACCACGTGGCCACGTTGGTGCTGGACGAAGCCGACCGCCTGCTGGACCTGGGCTTTGCCGATGAGCTGAACGAGGTGCTGGCCCTGCTGCCCAATGAGCGCCAATGCGTGCTGTGCTCGGCCACCTTTGCGCCGGGCGTCAAAGCCCTGGCAGATGCGCTGCTGCGCGAGCCCGTGGAAGTGGATTTGGCCAGCGCCGTGGCGGCCCGCCCGGACATCTTGCAGCGCGCCATCGTGGTCGAGGAAGAGCGCCGTGGCCCGCTGCTGCGCCACTTGCTGGCCCAAGCGCCGCAAGACCGCGCCTTGGTGTTTGTGGCCAGCCGCTACCGCACCGAGCATGTGGCCGCCAAGCTGGGGCGAGATGGCATTCGTGCCGCACCCTTTCATGGCGACATGAGCCAGGGCGCGCGCACCGATGCGCTGCTGGCCTTCAAGCGCGGCCAGGTGCAGGTGCTGGTGGCCACCGACATGGCGGCGCGCGGCCTGCACATCGAGGCCTTGCCCATCGTGGTGAACATGGATCTGCCGCGCTCGCCCGAGGATTACATCCACCGCATTGGCCGCACCGGCCGCGCCGGCGGCCAAGGCGAGGCCATCAGCTTTGTGCCCCCAGCCGCTGAAACCCACTTCAGGCTGATCGAGAAGCGCCAGGGCCAGCGCGTGCCGCGCGAGACGGTGCCGGGGTTTGAGCCGCGCGAGCCGCTCTCCACCAGCGACGTCGACGAGGCGTCTGACGCGCCCGCAGAGTCCGCGCCAGGACGCGGCACCGGGTTGGACCCGAACGGCGGCCTCAAGGGTCATCGGAAAAGCAAGAAGGACAAGCTGCGCGAAAGCCTGGCCGCCGCAGCCCAGAGCAAGGCCACAGGCCGGATGCCGAAAGCGCGTTGAGGAGGGAGAGGGCCGCTGATGAGTCACAGCTTGCATGTTCGCTGTTGCAGTGCTGGGCCGCAATATGAGGCCGATCTCCAGTGAACAGTGCCGTTCGCATTCGCCCGGTCTGGGCCATCAACACGGCCAGCGGCAGCCCGCTGCCTGCGCGGCTGCTGGAGCTGTTGGTCCAGGTGCAGACTTGCGGCAGCCTGCAGGCAGCCAGCACCGCGCTGGGCCTGTCCTACCGCCATGCCTGGGATTTGTTGCGCCAAGGCGAGAGCCTGCTGGGCGGCCCGCTGCTGAGCATGGCGCGCGGCAAGGGCTCGACCCTGACGCCGCTGGGCGCCAAGCTGGTGTGGGCCCAGCGCCGCATTGACGCGCGCCTAGGCCCGCTGCTGGAAACCTTGGCCAATGAATTGAGTGCAGAGTTGAGCACAGAGCTGGCGCCCAACCCCCAGGCGCCAGAGCCCACACTGAGGCTGGATGCCAGCCACGGCTTTGCCATCGAGGCCTTGCTGGCCAGCCTCAGTGCGCAGGGCGTGGCCCTGGAGCACCGCTATGCCAGCACCGTGGCCGCGGCTGCCGCGCTGCACGAGGGCCATGCCAACATCGCCGGCCTGCATCTGCCCGAAGGCCCGCTAGAGGCTCTGGCCCGTGCTCGGTACGCCCCGTGGTTGGGAGAGACTGAAGCGCCGCAGCCCGGCTGGCAAATGATCCATATCGCCCGTCGTCGTCAAGGCTTGATGCTGCCGCCGGGCAACCCACGGGGGCTGTCTCAACTGAGCGATTTGGGGCGCCCAGATCTGCGCTTCATCAACCGTCAGGTCGACTCCGGCACACGGCTGCTGCTCGAAGGCCTGCTGGCCCAGCAAGGGCTCAGTGGCGCCCAGATCCGGGGCTTTGAGCAAAGCGAATTCACCCATGCAGCGGTCGCGGCCTATGTGGCCAGCGGCATGGCCGATGCGGGGTTTGGCTTGGAAACCGCCGCCCGGCAGTTCAAGCTGGACTTCATCCCCTTGGCCCGCGAGCGCTATTTCTTGGTCTGCCGCCCCGCCACCCTGCAGCACCCGACCCTGCAAGCCCTGCAGCAAGCGCTGCAAGACCCCGCGCTGCGCGCGCAGCTCAACGCCCTGCCCGGCTATCAGGCCGATGAGGCGGGCGCACTGCAGGCTTGGTAGGCGCCTGGGCTCAGGCCCAGAATTGGGACACCAAGACCAGCAAGGCCACCTCGGCCACCACGGCCAAGAGCATGGGCATCAGGGGTGCCCAGGCGGTGGCGTCGTCCGGACGGCGCAATTGGCGCCGGTGTTGGCGATAGGCTTGGTAGCCCAGCGCAAAGGCCAGCAGCGGCAATGCAGCGGCCGGCAAAAAGTGATAGGCCAGCGGAAACGCGGCCAGCGTCACCAACACCGACGCAAAGCCCCAGGCACTGCCTCGGCTGTCGGACTGCAACATCAGATGGCGCGCGCTCATGGGCAGGCTCCACGGCCCGACAAGCACCCACACCATCCCACGACCCACAAGGTCTTGTTCATCGTCGATCCTCCGCCTTGTTGATGTACCAGGGCCTTTGACTGGCCCCTTCATAGAGTCAGCATGGTAGCCCAGCGCGGCGATGCCGATTTGCAACACCCCATCCCTAAGGCAAGGTTGAAGAAGTCGCCGCAGCGGCATGCACCTCGATTCGAGAAGGGTTGCTAGGCGCACCAGCGCTGCGAAGGACTTTTTAGCCTTGCCCTCAGCTCGAAGCGCGGCCCCAGGCACACTGGTGCGCATGAGCAGCCATCACATCACCTCGCTGGAGGCGCTCAGGCGCTTCTATGAACCCGTTCGGGAACGTTCGGCCAAGAAAGAGCTGCCTGAGCTGGACGTCCACTGCCAGCAGTTCATCGCGCTGTCGCCCTTGGTGGTGGTCAGCACGCACTCCGCCTTGTCCAGCAGCCCTGGGGCGGATGCCTCACCGCGCGGCGGTGCCCCTGGCTTTGTCAAAGTCTGGGACGCCCAGACCCTGTTGATCCCTGATGCGCCGGGCAACAACCGGTTGGACACCCTAGAGAACATCGCTTCGGGGCAGGCTCGGGGCGTGCCCGGCCAAGCCGAGGTCGGCCTGCTGTGCTTCGTGCCCGGCGTGGACGAGACCCTGCGCGTGCGCGGCCTGGCCGTGCTCAGCACGGCGCCCGCTGAGTTGGCCGCCTGCGAAGACGAGCGTCGCGTGCCCAAGCTGGTGATACGGCTCAGCGTGCAAGGCGCTTATCTGCATTGCGCCAAAGCGCTGATGCGCTCGGCCCTGTGGGACGCCAGCCGCCACATCGAGCGCAGCCGCCTGCCCAGCATGGGCGAGATGATGCGCGACCAGATCGCCCAGTACAGGGGCGAAGAGGTGTTGGCTGAATCCCAAGCCGAGATGCTGGAGCGCTATCGCCAAGCCCTTTGAACCCCGTGACGCCCATGCCCCTGGACATTCCTGTTTTTGAAACCCCCCGCCTGCGCCTGCGCGGCTTCAGGCCCGAGGACTTTGAGCCTTGGGTTGGCTTTTATGCGAGCGACATTTCAGCCACCTACGGTGGCCCTTGTGGGCGCGACGAAGCCTGGCGCAAGTTCGCGGTCTTTTCGGGCCACTGGGCCTTGCGGGGCTATGGGCCGTGGGCGCTGGAGTTGAAGGCCACCGGGCAGCTCGTGGGCTTGAGCGGCCTGTGGTTCCCAGAGGGCTGGCTGGAGCCAGAGATCACCTGGGCTTTGCTGCCTGGCAACCACGGCCAAGGCTATGCCACCGAAGGTGCCCGGCGGGCCTTGCAAGCCGCCTATGAGCACTTTGGCTGGCGCACCGCCGTCAGCGTGGTGGCGGCGGGTAACGAAGCCTCAGGCGCTGTCGCGAGGCGCTTGGGCGCTACGCTGGAGGCCACCGTCCCCTTTCGCGGGGGCGAGGGCTGGGTGTTCAGGCACCGTGGGCCGCGTGAACTGACTTAGCCGCACGTGCGACAGCGGGCGCAAAGGCTTCAGGGTGCTCGGCTATGGGCACATCCACAAGAGCATGCCCTTGCCCTGCGCCACCGCGCCAGCCGCCATGGCCGACATCTCGGCCAGCAGCGGCGTCAACTCTGCGGCTTGCCAGCGCTCTTGGCGGGCCACCTCGGTGCGGGCCCAGGCGACGGCCACGGGCTCGCACTGAGCCTCGGCCATCAGCGCCAAGTGCTGCACCAAGTCTGGCGGCAGTGCCGCCAGCCAGGGGTCCCCCTCTTCGCGCTCTCCACCCTGCGACAGCACCTCAAACTGCTCCACATCGGCTTGAGCCAGGGCCCGCGTGGCGGCCTCGCCGCGCATTACCCTGCGCAGGCTGGCCAAGAGGGCAGGGGTCAGGCCGCGAGATTCCAGTGTGGGCCAAATGTCGGCATGGCCTAGAGCGTTGAGGATGGCGGGGGCGTCGTCCAGGGACGCCACGATCAGGTCAGTGAGCATGGTGGGCATCAAGCTTCAGAAGGCCAGCACCATAGCTCATGCGCTCATCACTTCAAGCGGCTTCGCCAAAAAGGGGCTTGCTGTGGCCCTCCCTGCGCCAGCCCGCCCCACTCGATAGCGGCTGGTCTGGGCTACGCTCTACCCAGCCACCACCCGCATGGTGGGCGAAGGCGGCAGGGGCTCGGCGTCAAAGCGCTCAAAGCCGCAGTAGCAGAGAAAGTGCTTGTTGGCGGCGCGGCCAAACAGGGTCAGCCCGAGTTGAACCGCCAGCTCATGCCCCATATGGGTGACACCGTTGCGCGAGACGATGATGGGCACGCCCATCAAAGCGGCCTTCATCACCATCTCGCTGGTGAGCCGGCCGGTGGTGTAGAAGATCTTGTCGCCGCCTTGCACGCCGTGCAGGCCCATCCAACCGGCAATGGTGTCGATGGCGTTGTGGCGGCCCACATCCTCAACAAAGTAGAGCTTCTCGCCCCCTTGAAACAAGGCGCAGCCATGCACCGAGCCCGCTTTGCGGTGGATGCTGTCCTGCTGGCGCATGGTCTCCAGCAAGGTTTGCAAAGTACTCTGGCGGATGCGTGCTTCGGCGGCGGTGGGCAACTGCACCGCGCCGACCTGGCTCATCACGCTGCCGTAGACTGTGCCTTGGCCGCAGCCAGTGGTGACCACGCGTTGCGCCGTGAGCGACTCCAGGTCTGCAATGCCGTGATGGGTGCGCACAGCAGCCGCGTTGACGTCCCAGTCGACCGTGATCGAGGCCACCTCGGTCACATCAGCAATCAAGCGCTGGTTGCGCAAATAGCCCAGCACCAGCAGTTCAGGCGCTGCCCCCAAGGTCATCAGGGTGACCAGTTCTCGCTTATCCACAAACACCGTGAGCGGGCGCTCGGCCGGGATGTGGATGCTGCGCCGCTGGCCGTATTCGTCCTGCACCTCGATCTCGCGCAGCATGCTCACTTGCGCCTGGGTGAGGTGCGGCGCGCCTTCAAGCGGCGTGTGGTCCGAGGGGCCTGAGCTTTTCGCCTCAGGGCTCACTTCAACACGGTGGGGGGCAGGCGCAGGCGCGGTCATGGGCGTCAGTGTGCGTCAAATCCGCGCTGCACGACCTTTAAAGGGATTCAGGGCTTCTTGGGGGCCGATGCAGGAGCAGCGGGCACCGCTGCCGCCGGCGCGGCGGCAGGCACATAAGCGCCTGGGTCTGCACAGGCCGGTGTGTCGACCTGGGCGCCAGGCTCCTTGCCCGCCTTCTTGGCGCTGGCGCGATAGTGGTCGGCCACGCGCTCATTGGCGCGGCAGAGTTGGTACGCTGCCACTTTATTGCCATGGGCCGTTTTGGCCGCCGCCTCAGCGGCTTTGGCCTTGGCTTCGTCGCTGGGGGCGGGCAGCTTGGCTTGGACAGTCACAGCGGCCAGCGCCAGCGTCAGGGGAATCAAAACTTGCTTCATACGGTTTCCTCACTCAAGCGCCGGGCTGCAGCGTCGGGTTGGGCTCTGGTGGTGTGCTGCGTTGCGCAGGGATCTTGCCCGCCTTGACATCGTTGTACCAAAGCTCGTGGTGCTCCTTGGCCCAGGCTTCGTCAACATAGCCGGTTTTCATGGCGCCGAGCGCGCCCTTCACACCAATCGTGCCCATGTAGATGTGGCCAATCAGCATGGCGGTCATGATCAGGGCTGCCACCGCATGGATCATGTGGGCCACTTGCATGTCGCCCCGCAGATAAGCCAAGCCGGGAACCAGCTTATCGAGCACCAGGCCAGAGCCGATCACCAACAAACCTGGGATCAACACGCCCCACCAGAACATGCCTTTCTCACCGGCATTGAAGCGGTGCGATGGCACTTCCTTGTCGCTGAGCATGCCACCCAGCTTGCTGAGCCAAACCCAATCGGAGGCGTTGGCAAAGTTATCCTTGATGAAGGTCACCACGACCACGATCAGGGACACCGCAAACAGGGGGCCGACGAAGTTGTGGGCCGTCTTCAAGGCATAGGTGAGCCAGCCGAACAAGGTGCTGCCGATGACGGGCAGCAAAATGAACTTGCCAAAGGCCATCACCAATCCCGACACCGCCAGCACCACAAAGGCGGAGGCATTGGTCCAGTGCGCGGCACGCTCAAAGGGAGTGAAGCGCTCGATCTTGCGGCCGGTCTCAGCGTGGTCATGACCCAAGGGGCCGCGCTTCCAATAAAAGATGGCTAAAGACAGCACAGACAAGAACACCAGCGCGCCACCATAAGGAATGATCCATTGGTTTCGAACTTGCCGCCAAGCCTCGCCGGCGGTGGTTTTGGCGGAGCCGGGGTATTGCACAAAGGGTTGAATCAACACCCCTTGTTCAGCACCCGGCAGCGAGCTGTAGCCTGGCGTGTTGCCGCTCTCTCGGACGGCACGCCAAGTGGGCGCGTTGTTGCCGGGTTGGCTCTTGGCGCGCTCGGCTTGGGTCTCCTCAGCCTTGGGCTCGGCCGGGGCGACAAAGCCCGCAGGCGGGCCAGTGCGTGCCGCAGGCGCCGCCGCCGCAGGGTCTGCGGTAGCTGCGGTTTGAGCCTGGGCCGACAGCGCCAGGGCTAGACCTAGCGTCAGTGTCGTCAGGCCTCGGGTGATCGTGGGATGCATGCAGGCACCTCCGGGGCTCAAGGCTTCAAGGACGCCGCAGGCGCACGGGAATATTCGTTCTGGCCTTGATTGCGCTGGCGAATCTGACTCTCCCAGGCCGCCTTGTCGCCAGCCTTCAAGCCGCCGACGGTGTAAGCCGCACTGGCGCCGGTATAAGCCGACGCATCAACCTTGCGCTCTGTGCCGGAGGTTTGGGGGGTTTCGCCGCAGGCCGTTAACAAGGCCATCGAGAGACTGGCACACAGGGTAATAAGGCGCATGCTCATGACTTGGCCTCCTCGGCCTTAGCGCCGCTGGTGGGCTTGCCGTAGGCGGTGCCCCAACCCCAGACTTCGCTGCCCTTGCCACGGGTCAGCACGCGGGTGCGGAAGATGTCCGCCACCACGTCGCCGTCGCCGCCCAGCAGCGCCTTGGTGGAGCACATTTCAGCGCAGGCTGGCAGCTTGCCTTCAGCCAAGCGGTTGCGACCGTACTTTTCGTTCTCGGCAGTGGAGCCGTTGGCTTCTGGGCCACCGGCGCAGAAGGTGCACTTGTCCATCTTGCCGCGCAGGCCGAAGGTGCCGTTGGTGGGGAACTGCGGTGCGCCAAAGGGGCAGGCGTAGGAGCAGTAGCCGCAGCCGATGCAGACGTCTTTGTCGTGCAGCACCACACCTTCGTCGGTGCGGTAGAAACAGTCCACTGGGCAGACGGCCATGCAAGGCGCGTCGCTGCAATGCATGCAGGCTACCGAGATGCTTTTCTCGCCGGGCACGCCATCGTTCAAGGTGACCACGCGGCGGCGGTTTACGCCCCAGGGCACATCATGCTCGGCCTTGCAGGCGGTGACGCAACCGTTGCACTCGATGCAGCGCTCCGAGTCGCAGATGAATTTCATTCTTGCCATGTCAATATCTCCTGGATTAGGCAGAGTCGCCTTCTCGATCTGGCAGAGCGTGGTCTTGGTTTCCTGCATCATGGTCACACTGTCGTAGCCGTAGGTGGTGGCGGTGTTGACGGCCTCGCCGCGCACGATAGGCATCGCACCTGCCGGGTAGAAGGGCGCCAGGTCCACGCCACCCCAGCGGCCCGAGAAGTGGAAGGGCAGGAACACGGTGTCGGCGTCCACCCGCTCGGTGACCATGGCCTTGACACGCAAGCCCTTGAACTCGGGCACCGCCGCCATGGGCGGGGTCTTGACCCACACGTAGTCGCCGTTGCGGATGCCGCGGTCGTTGGCGGCCTTGGGGTTGATCTCGACGAACATCTCCTGCTGCAGCTCGGCCAGCCAGGGGTTGGAGCGGGTTTCCTCGCCGCCGCCCTCGTACTCGACCAGGCGGCCGCTGGTCATGATCAGCGGGAAGGTCTTGCCGATGTCCTTGTTCTTCTCCTGCACCGTCTTGTAGAGGGTGGGCAGGCGCCAGAAGGCCTTCTTGTCGTCGTGCGTCGGGTACTTGGCGATCAGGTCGGGCCGGTTGCTGAACAGCGGCTCGCGGTGCTGCGGAATCGGGTCGGGGAAGTTCCAGACCACGGCGCGCGCCTTGGCATTGCCGAACGGGTGGCAGCCATGATTCTTCATGACCACGCGGATGATGCCCCCGGAGCTATCGGTCTTCCAGTTCTTGCCCTCGGCGGCCTTTTGCTCGGCTTCGGTGAGCTCGCCCCACCAGCCCAGCTTCTTGAGCAGCACATGGTCAAACTCGGGGTAGCCCGTGGTGAGCTCGGCCCCCTTGGAGTGCGAGCCATCGCCGGCCAGCAGCGACACGCCATCGCGCTCAACGCCGAAGTTGGCGCGGAAGTTGCCGCCGCCGTCCATCACGTGGCGCGAGGTGTCGTAGAGGTTGGGCCTGCCCGGGTGCTTCAGGCTCCGGGGTGCCCTAGCACGGCCAGGGCAGACCGAAATAGTCACCATCCAGGCTGTAGCCGGTTTCCTTGTCCACGCCGCCCTTGGCGCGCAGGGACTTCACGTCGAAGACGTTCATGTTGCGCATGTGGGCCTTCAGGCGCTCCGGGCTCTGGCCGGTGTAGCCGATGGTCCAGACGCAGGTGTTGATCTCGCGCAGGATGGACTCGGGCTCGGGCTCCATGCCGCCCTTGCCTTGCACCATCTTGTAGTTCTTGACCAACTCCTTACCGAAGCCCAGCTTCTCGGCCAGCTGGTACATGATCATGTGGTCGGTGCGGCTTTCCCACAGCGGCTCAATGACCTTCTCGCGCCACTGGATGGACCGGTTCGACGCGGTGCAAGAGCCGCTGGTTTCGAACTGCGTGGTGGCCGGCAGCAGGTAGACCGCGCGGTTGGGGTTGTGGTCTTCGGCCTTGCCGGGCATGGCGGCCATGGCCGCGGTGGCGCTGGGGAAGGGGTCGACCACCACCAGCAGGTCCAGCTTGTCCATCGCCTTCTTCATTTCCAGGCCACGCGTCTGGGAGTTGGGCGCATGGCCCCAGAAGAACAGGCCGCGCAGATTGCTGTCCTGGTCGATCAGCTCGTTCTTCTCAAGCACGCCGTCGATCCAGCGCGACACGGTCATGCCGGACTTGGTCATCATGCCGGCGAGGCGTACTGCTTCTTGATCCACTCGTAGTCCACGCCCCAGGCCTTGGCGAAGTGCTTCCACGAGCCTTCGGCCAGGCCGTAGTAGCCGGGCAGGGAATCGGGGTTGGGGCCCACGTCGGTGGCGCCCTGCACGTTGTCGTGGCCGCGGAAGATGTTGGTGCCGCCACCGCTCTTGCCCACATTGCCCAGCGCCAGCTGCAGCAGGCAGGAGGCGCGCACCATGGCGTTGCCGATGGTGTGCTGGGTCTGGCCCATGCACCACACGATGGTGCTGGGGCGGTTCTCGGCCATGGTCTTGGCGACCTTGTACACGGTGGCCTCGTCGACGCCGCAGGCCTCCTGCACCTTGTCCGGCGTCCACTTGGCCAGCACGTCTTCGCGCACCTTGTCCATGCCGTAGACACGGTCCTCGATGTACTTCTTGTCTTCCCAGCCGTTCTTGAAGATGTGGTGCAGCACACCGAACAGGAAGGGAATGTCAGAGCCGGAGCGAATGCGCACGTACTGGTCAGCCTTGGCCGCCGTGCGCGTGAAACGCGGGTCGACCACGATCATCTTGCAGCCGTTTTCCTTGGCATGCAGCATGTGCAGCATCGACACCGGGTGCGCTTCGGCGGCGTTGGAGCCGATGTACAGCGCCGCCTTGGAGTTCTGCATGTCGTTGTAGGAGTTGGTCATCGCACCATAGCCCCAGGTGTTGGCCACGCCGGCCACCGTGGTGGAGTGGCAGATGCGAGCCTGGTGGTCGGTGTTGTTGGTGCCCCAGAAGCTGACCCACTTGCGCAGCAAATACGACTGCTCATTGTTGTGCTTGGAGGAGCCCGACAACGAACAGGCTGAATCTGGGCCGCTCTGCCTTGCGCAGTTCCAGCATCTTGGCGCTGATCTCGTCGAGCGCCTGGTCCCAGGTGATGCGCTGGTACTTGCCGTTCACCAGCTTCATCGGGTACTTCAGGCGGTACTCGCCGTGGCCGTGCTCGCGCACCGCCGCGCCCTTGGCGCAGTGCGCACCCAGGTTGATCGGGCGAGTCGAACACCGGCTCCTGGCGCACCCAGACGCCGTTTTCCACCACCGCGTCGATGGCGCAGCCCACCGAGCAGTGGCCGCACACCGTGCGCTTGACCTCCACCTTGCCCGGAGCCGTCTGCCGCCGCGCGCGCCGAGCTGGAGGCCTCGGCCTTTTTTCACCAGGGTCAGCTGCGACGGCGGCCATGCCGGCGCCCACGCCCAGGCCCGAGCGGCGCAGGAACGGCCCGACGGTCCATCGTGGGAATGGCGCGCGAGACGCCTCGTGCCAGGCTGTTTACCAGCGAAGATGAGGCAGTAGCCTGAGGGTGGTGAGATCTGCGGGTCAGCAGCATGTTTACTCCTTGGGGGTCAAGCAGCAGCCAAACGCTGCGCCGTCGTTCAAGTCATCGAAGCGTGAGCAAAGCGCGAGACAAAGTCCAACGCCTGCGAAAACAGGCCCCTTGGGGCCAAAATTCGTCAGACCCGAGCGGTCTGGTAATAGCGCTGGATGTGCGCCGTGAGGCGATAGCCATCAGCGTCCTGCTCGGCGACTGAAGGCGCAGCCGAGTGCTCCTGCACGGGCTCAGCCTTGGGCAGCACCGCCGCGACCGCAGCCAGTGCACCGGCCGCCCCGACACCGCCGAACACGGTGCGGCGGGAAATGGTCGACTTCTTCTTGGGTTCGTTCATCTTGGGGTCTCTTGCTCAGTTAGGCCCTGCACAGCGTTATGCAGACGCCTGCATATTACCTAGGGATTAGGGAGTCAAGCCAAATTTTTGGCAATCAGGCCCAACCCGATGCGCCACTGGAGGTAGTTAGCACGGTGGCAATGCGACCCCTCGAAGGACTTTTTGTGTGACTTTCTTGGCCGCTCAAGACGGATGTGGGCGCTTTGGGGCACATCCGCTTCAGTGCCCTAGCGAACGGCCGATGACGCTGAAGTCGAGACGTCGAAGGGGACAAGCCGCTCCTTGGACGGCCTGTTTCTGTCAACCCAGCCCAGAAGTCTACCCATGAGCGCCAACAACACCCCCGCGACCACGACCACCGCCACGACTGCCAGCGCCCAGCGCGCGGCCCCCCCATCCGGGCGGAGTGCTGCTGAAGCAGCAGCCGCCGCCGCAGGGGGATCAGCGGGCGACGCGCCGTTGGCGGTGGCCGGCAGCGCAGGTTTGGCGGCCGCCGTACTGCCTGGCGGCCAGGTTTTGGCCGTGGAAGGGTCCGCCTGGCTGCAAGTGCCCGGCCAAGTGCCCCAGCCCTTGAGCGCAGGCGCGGCCGTGCCGCCCGGCGCGGTGATGCTGGCCGCCGCCGACGCCGTGGTGCGCCTGAGCCGCCCACAAAGCCTAGGCGCCAAGGCAGCGGCCAAAGGCGGACTGGACAAGCTGATTGCTGACTTTGATAAAGGCGTGGGCGACACCGCCACCGCCGCTGGTGTGGCCGGTGGCGACGAGACGACCGCCGAAGGCGGCCTGCGGGTGGACCGCGTCAGTGAAGCCACCACCACCGCCGGTTTGGGCACCAATGGCAGCGGCGGCAGTGGCACGGGCGCCGAGTTCCCCACCGCAGGCACGGCGGGTAGCACGCCCGACAACAGCACCCCCACCACACCGCCCAACATCGTGCTGGACAACCCCGGCCTGACGGGCGACGCCACCCCGCGCATCTCCGGCAGCACGGACCTGGCGCCGGGCTCTTTGGTGACGGTGAGCGTGACCGACGCGAATGGCCAAGTGCAAATCATCACCGCCACCGTGGGCAGCGACGGCCGCTTTGCAGTGGACACCGCCCCGCTGCCGGACGGGAACTTCTCGGTCAATGTGCAGGCCGAGAACACCACCGTCACCACCGGCGGCACCGTGGACACCACGCCGCCGACCCTGCGCCTGGACCCGGTCGCCATCACCGGCGACAACACCCCCGCCATCAGCGGCCAGAGCAATTTACCCGCAGGCAGCACCGTCAAAGTGACCGTTGTGGACGCTGCCGGCAAGAGCCAGGATCTGACCGCCACCATTGGCAGCGACGGCCGCTTCAGCATCAGCCCCGGCCAAAACCTGAGCGATGGCCGCTACACCGTGCAGGTGGTGGCCACCGACGCTGCGGGCAACGCCCAAACCAACACCACCACAGGCGTGGTGGACACCCAGGCGCCCGCTGTGAGCGTGGACGCGCCGGACCTCAGCAACAGCACCCAGCCCACCATCTCAGGCCGCACCGACCTGCCCAGCGGCACGCCCGTGGAAGTCAAGATCACCGACGCCAATGGCCAAACGCAGACCACCCAGGCCACCGTGCGCCCCGACGGCAGCTTCAGCCTGACACCCAGCACCCCGCTGCCTGACGGCAACTTCACCGTCGAGGTCACCGGCCGCGATGCCGCAGGCAACCCCAGCACCAGCACCAGCACGGGCACCGTGGACAGCACCGCCCCGCTGTCGCCCAGCATTGGCAGCGTGGTCGATGACCACGGCCCCATCCAAGGCAAGCTCAACCCCGGCGGCGCCACCGACGACAGCCGCCCCACCTTCAACGGCACGGCCGAGCCCGGCAGCACCGTCACCGTCTACACCAATGGTGTGCCCATCGGCACGGCCCCGGTCGGCCCCAACGGCACCTGGAGCTTCACGCCTGAGGTGCCGCTGCCTGCCGGCCCCAACAGCGTCACCACAACCGCCACCGACCCGGCCGGCAACACCGGCCCCAGCAGCCAGCCCTTTGCCTTGACGGTGGATGTGGGCGCGCCGCAAGTGCCCAGCATCATCAGCGCCACCGACAACATCACACCGGTGGAAGGCCTGCTGACCAAGGGCAGTGGCACCAACGACAACACGCCCACGATCAACGGCTACGGCCGCCCCGGCGAGACGGTGACCCTGTTTGCTGATGGCCAGCCCGTCGGCAGTGTGGTGGTCAATGCCAAGGGGGAGTGGAGCATCACGCCCGGCGCCTTGGCTGACAAGACCTGGAACTTCACGGCCGAGGCGGTGAACATCCACGGCGTGCACAGCCCCGTCACCGGCGCTTGGCCGCTGACCATCGACACCCAAGCCCCGCGCCAAGTGGCCGTGGACACCGTCGACGACAACGCCGGCCCCGTGCGCGGCGAGATCACCGAAGGCAGCACCACCGACGACGCGACCCCCACCTGGCAAGGCAAGAATGCCGAGCCCGGCAGCACGATCACCGTCTATGACAAGGGCGTGGCGCTGGGCAGCACCACCGTGGCCCCAGACGGCACCTGGCGCTTCACCCCGCCCGTCGCCCTGCCCGACGGCCCGCACAGCCTGACGGTGACAGCCACCGATGCCGTGGGCAATGTCAGCCCGGCCACCCCGGCGCTGAACTTCAGCATCGACACCAGCACGGTGACAAGCCCCACCATCGACAGCGTCACCGAAGCTGGCACTACCGGAGAAGTGCCACTGGCCTTCAACCAGGCCAGCAACGACACCACCCCCACGCTCAGCGGCAACAGCAAGCCCAATCAAGTGGTGCAGGTCTACGACGGGGCAACCTTGCTGGGAGAAACCCAAGCCAACGCCAGCGGCCAGTGGAGCTTCACGCCCAGCACGCCCTTGCCTGACGGCCCGCATGACTTTGTGGCCGTCAGCCTGAATGCAGCCGGCGTGCCCAGCGAACCCTCCAACGCCTTCCGCGTGGTGGTGGACACCCAAGCCCCGGACGCACCCTCCAGCCTGGAGATCAGCGATGACGTGGGCCGCGTCCAAGGCAGCTTGCAGAGTGGCGACAGCACCGACGACAACACGCCCACCTTCAGCGGCAGCGGTGCCACGCCCGGCGACACCATCACGGTGCTCGACGGCGGCCAGCCGGTGGGCACCGTCGTGGTCAAACCCGACGGCACCTGGACCCTGACCCCCTTGACCCCGCTGACCCCGGGCGCTCATCAATTCACCCTGACGGCCACCGACCCGGCGGGCAACACCTCGCCCCCCAGCGCGCCCTTCGCGCTGACCATCGACATCGCTCCGCCCGATGCGCCGACGATTGGCGGCATCTTTGACAACACGGGCGTGGTGATCGGCGATGTCGCCCCCGGCGCCACGACTGACGACGCCAAGCCCACCGTCTGGGGCTCGGCCGAGCCCGGCTCCACCGTTGAAGTGTTTGATGGCGACACCCTGCTGGGCCGCGCCACCACTGGGCCTGACGGCTACTGGACCTTCACCCCCACCTTGCCCCTGTTGCTGGGTGAGCACGAGATCACTGCGCGCGCCGTCGACGAAGCTGGCAACACCAGTGCCGCCAGCGCGCCGCGCGACTTCAACCTGATGGACGACGCGCCGCCCTCGGCGCCCGCCATCGTCAACGTCATCGACGACCAAGGCACGGTGCAGGGCAACGTCGCCAAGAGCACCGGCATCACCGACGACACCCAACCCAGCATTCGCGGCACGGCGGAGCCCGGCGCCGTGATCACCGTGCGCGACGGCAGCAGCGTGCTGGGCACGGCCACCACCGACAGCAGCGGCCGCTGGGCCTTCACCCCGGCCACGGCGCTGGCCGACGGCCCGCATGCCATCACCGTCACCGCCACCAACGCTGCTGGCAATGTCAGCGCGCCGACCGGCATCTACGACTTCGTGGTGGACACCCAAAACCCCGACGCGCCCAACTCCGTCATCGCGCTGGACAACGTTGGCCCCGTGGTCGGCGCCATCAGCAATGGCCAGACCACCGACGACGCCACCCCCAGCCTCAGCGGCACGGGCGAGCCCGGCGCCACCGTTACCCTCTATGACGGTGAGGAGCCCATCGGCACCACCGTCGTCAAGCCCGATGGCACTTGGCAGTTCACCCCCACCACGCCGCTGCAGGATGGCGAGCACAGCCTGAGCACCACACAAACCGATGTGGCGGGCAACACCGGCCCGGCCTCGGCGCCGACCACCTTCACGCTGGACACCAAGGACGTCACCACCCCCACCATCACCGCCCTGCGCGATGACGTGGGCGCGGTGCAAGGTGCGGTGCAGCCCGATGGTGTGACGGACGACACCCTTCCCACCCTGCAAGGCACGGCGCCTGCGGGCACCACCGTCAATGTCTATGACGGCACGACCCTGCTGGGCACCGCGCCCACCGACAGCGCGGGCCGCTGGAGCTTCACCCCCAGCAGCCCGCTGGCCGACGGCCCGCACAGCTTCAGCGCCACCGCCACCAATGCCGCCGGTGTGGTCAGCCCCGCCACCGCCCCCTATGCCGTGACCGTGGACACCCAAGGCCCAGCCGCGCCCGCCATCACCGGCCTGGGCGACGATGTGGGCAGCGTGCAAGGCGGGCTGGACGAAGGTGCCCGCACCGACGACACCACCCCCACCCTCAGCGGCACCGGCGAGCCCGGCGCCACCATCAAGGTCTATGACGGCGCAGAGCTGATCGGCACCGCCACCGTGGACCCAGACGGCTACTGGACCCTGACCCCGGCCACCCCGCTGACCGAAGGCCCGCACAGCTTTACCGCCACCGCCACCGACCCGGCGGGCAACACCGGCTCCGCCAGCCCGGCGCAATCTTTGGTGGTGGACCTGACGGCCACCGCCGCCCCCACCCTGACCATTGCCGAAGACGCCAACGACAACGGCATGGTCAACCTGGCCGAGCTCTCCGGCAAGGTGGACATCACCATCGGCCTGCCTGCGGGCGCCCGCGTGGGCGATGTGCTCAATCTGACCACCTCCACCGGCAACCAGAGCCTGACCATCACCGCCGAGCAGTTGGCCGCAGGCCAAGTGCTCACCCAAGTGGACGCACCCGCTTCGGGCGAGGCCTTGATCGCTCGCGTCACGCTCACCGATGAGGCGGGCAACACCTCGGCCTCGGCCGGGGATGCGGCAGAGTTCGACTACAAGACGCCTGACGCCAGCACCACGGCACTGGTCATCAACCCGGTCTCGACGGACAACATCGTCAATGCGGCCGAGGCCGGCCAGACCTTGCAGGTCACCGGCCAGGCCCTGGGCGAGTTCAGCACTGGCGACACCGTCACGCTGAGCATCAACGGCAAGAGCTTCACGGGCATCGTCGCCCAAGACGGCAGCTTCAGCATTGCCGTGCCCGGCGCCGACCTGGCGGCCGACCCGGACCACACCGTGGCCGGTTCCTTGCGCGCCACCGACCCGGCCGGCAACCAAGCTGACATTGGCGCCATGCGCGCATTCAGCGTGGACACCACCGCCACCGGTGCGCCCACCGTCACCCTGACGCAAGACGCCAACAACGATGGTTTCATCAACCGTGCCGAGCTCAATGGCTTGGTCATTGCACGGGTCGATCTGCCGCAAGGTGCGGCCGTGGGTGATCGGGTGGATGTCTCCAACGGCGAAGTCACCAACAGCATCGTGCTGACCGCCCAAGACCTGTCCGCTGGCCATGTGCTGACCGGCTTTGTGGCGCCACCCACCGGCAGCACCGTGGCCATCACCGCCACCCTCACCGATGTGGCGGGCAACACCTCGGCCCAAGGCAGCGACAGTGCACGTGTGGACACCACCGGGCCTAGCAGTGCCACCACCGGCATCAGCATTAATCCGCTCACCGCCGACAACGTGATCAATGCGGCAGAGGCCGGTGGCACCGTCAACGTGACGGGCCAAGCCACGGGCGAGTTCACCCCTGGCGACGTGGTCACCCTCAGCGCCAATGGCAAGACCTTCACCGGCACGCTGGGCGCAGACGGCAGCTTCAGCGTGGCCGTGCCCGGCGCGGATTTGGCCGCCGATGGCGACAAGACACTGGATGTCTCCATCCGCATCACCGACCCCGCAGGCAACCAGGCCAACATCACCGCCACCCGTCCCTACGGCGTGGACACCACGGCCACCGGCACCCCCACGGTGACGATTGCCGAGGACGCCAACGACAACGGCTTCATCAGCCGCGCCGAGTTGAATGGCGTCATTGATGTGCGCGTGGACTTGCCTGCAGGCACCGTCGCGGGCGACACCTTAAGCGTCTCCAACGGCAGCAGCACGTCCAACTTCACCATCACCGCTGCGCAAGCGGCAGCAGGCTTCATCAACACCAGCTTTGCCGCACCCGCCGAAGGGCAGTTGGTGCAGGTCACGGCCATCCTGACCGACATCGCAGGCAATGCCTCGCCGCAAGGCTCGGATGCCGCACGCATCGACACCACCGGCCCCAGCGGCGGCCCTGGCGGCACCACCGGCCTGGTGTTGGACAGCCTGAGCGCGGACAACGTCATCAACGCGGCGGAAGCCGGTGACACCGTGCGCGTCACCGGCCATGCCACGGGCGAATTCACGGCGGGCGACACCGTCACCGTGGAGATCAATGGCCAGAGCTTCAGCGGCCAAGTCGCTGCCGATGGCAGCTTCAGCATCCCCGTGCCCGGCGCCGAACTGGCTGTGGACCCGGACAAAACCGTGCAGGCCTCGCTGCGTGCCACCGACACGGCGGGCAACCAAACCGATATCCCGGCCAGCCGTGCTTATGGCGTGGACATCAGCGCCACCGGCGCGCCCACGGTGGCGATTGCTGAAGACGCCAACAACAACGGCTTCATCAGCAGCGCTGAGTTGAACGGCGTGGTCGATGTGCGCGTGAGCCTGCCCGCAGGCACCGTGGCGGGCGACACGCTGAGCGTCTCCAACGGCAGCACCACCGCCAGCTTTGTGGTGACGGCCGCTCACCTGGCTGCCGGTCACATCGACACCAGCTTTGCCGCCCCGGCCGATGGCCAGATGGTCAATGTCACGGCCATCCTCACCGACATCGCAGGCAATGCCTCGCCGCAAGGTGCGGATGCGGCACGCATTGACACCACGGGTCCAAGCAGTGCCACCACCGGCATCACCGTCAACCCAGTCTCGGCCGACAACATCGTCAATGCGGCGGAAGCCGCTGGCCCCGTCAATGTGACCGGCCAAGCCACGGGTGAGTTCACGCCCGGTGACGTGGTCACCATCACGGCCAATGGCAAGACTTTTACGGGTACGCTGGGCGCTGATGGCTCCTTCACCGTGGCCGTGCCCGGCGCGGACTTGGTGGCCGATGGCGACAAGACGCTGGATGTCTCGATCCGCATCACGGACCCGGCGGGCAACCAAGCCGACATCCCGGCCACCCGCGCTTACTCGGTGGACACGGCTGCCACGGGTGCGCCGACTGTCACCATCTCTGAGGACGCCAACAACAACGGCTTCATCAGCCGCGCTGAGTTGAACGGCGTGGTCGATGTGCGCGTGGGCTTGCCTGCGGGCACCGTGGCGGGCGACACCTTGACGGTGTCCAACGGCACGACCACGACGCCCATCACCGTCACCGCGGCGCATGTGGCGGCTGGCTTTGTAGACACCAGCTTTGCCGCCCCGGCCGATGGCCAGATGGTCAATGTCACGGCCATCCTCACCGACATCGCAGGCAATGCCTCGCCGCAAGGTGCGGATGCGGCACGCATTGACACCACGGGTCCAAGCAGTGCCACCACCGGCATCACCGTCAACCCAGTCTCGGCCGACAACATCGTCAATGCGGCGGAAGCCGCTGGCCCCGTCAATGTGACCGGCCAAGCCACGGGTGAGTTCACGCCCGGTGACGTGGTCACCATCACCGCCAATGGCAAGTCCTTCACCGGCACGCTGGGCGCTGATGGCTCCTTCACCGTGGCCGTGCCCGGCGCCGACTTGGTGGCCGATGGCGACAAGACGCTCGATGTCTCCATCCGCATCACGGACCCGGCGGGCAACCAAGCCGACATCCCGGCCACCCGCGCTTACTCGGTGGACACGGCGGCCACGGGTGCGCCCACCGTCACCATCTCTGAGGACGCCAATAACAACGGCTTCATCAGCAGCGCTGAGTTGAACGGCGTGGTCGATGTGCGTGTGGGCTTGCCTGCGGGCACCGTGGCGGGCGACACCTTGACGGTGTCCAACGGCACGACCACGACGCCCATCACTGTCACCGCTGCGCATGTGGCCGCAGGCTTCATCGACACCAGCTTTGCGGCGCCCGCCGATGGCCAAACCGTCAACGTCACCGCCATCCTCACCGACATCGCGGGCAATGCCTCGCCGCAAGGCACGGATGCCGCGCGTATTGACACCACCGGTCCGTCCTCGGCCACCACCGGCATCACCGTCAACCCAGTCTCGGCTGACAACATCGTCAATGCGGCGGAAGCCGCAGGCCCCGTCAACGTGACCGGCCAAGCCACGGGTGAGTTCACCCCCGGTGATGTGGTCACCATCACTGCGAACGGCAAGACTTTTACTGGCACGCTAGGCGCTGACGGTTCCTTCACCGTAGCCGTGCCCGGCGCCGACTTGGTGGCCGATGGTGACAAGACACTGGATGTCTCCATCCGCATCACCGACCCTGCAGGCAACCAGGCCGACATCCCGGCGACTCGTGCCTACTCGGTGGACACCGCCGCGACTGGCGCACCGACTGTGACCATCAGCGAGGACGCCAATAACAACGGCTTCATCAGCCGCGCCGAGTTGAACGGCGTGGTCGATGTGCGTGTGGGCTTGCCTGCGGGCACGGTGGCGGGCGATACCTTGACGGTGTCCAACGGCACGACCACGACGCCCATCACTGTCACCGCTGCGCATGTGGCCGCAGGCTTCATCGACACCAGCTTTGCGGCGCCCGCCGATGGCCAAACCGTCAACGTCACCGCCATCCTCACCGACATCGCGGGCAATGCCTCGCCGCAAGGCACGGATGCCGCGCGTATTGACACCACCGGTCCGTCCTCGGCCACCACCGGCATCACCGTCAACCCAGTCTCGGCTGACAACATCGTCAATGCGGCGGAAGCCGCAGGCCCCGTCAACGTGACCGGCCAAGCCACGGGTGAGTTCACCCCCGGTGATGTGGTCACCATCACTGCGAACGGCAAGACTTTTACTGGCACGCTAGGCGCTGACGGTTCCTTCACCGTAGCCGTGCCCGGCGCCGACTTGGTGGCCGATGGTGACAAGACACTGGATGTCTCCATCCGCATCACCGACCCTGCAGGCAACCAGGCCGACATCCCGGCGACTCGTGCCTACTCGGTGGACACCGCCGCGACTGGCGCACCGACTGTGACCATCAGCGAGGACGCCAATAACAACGGCTTCATCAGCCGCGCCGAGTTGAACGGCGTGGTCGATGTGCGTGTGGGCTTGCCTGCGGGCACGGTGGCGGGCAATACGCTGACCGTGTCCAACGGCACGACGACCACACCCATCACGGTGACGGCAGCGCAGGTGGCCGCAGGCTTCATCGACACCAGCTTTGCCGCTCCGGCCGATGGCCAGATGGTCAACATCACCGCCATCCTCACCGACATCGCGGGCAACGCTTCGCCGCAAGGCACGGATGCCGCGCGCATTGACACCACTGGCCCCAGCGCCGCAGGCACAGGCTTGGTGCTGGATGCGCTGACCGCCGACAACGTGGTCAATGCGGCGGAGGCGGGCGGCACCGTGGCCGTGACCGGCCGCGCCACCGGCGAGTTCACGCCGGGCGACACCGTGACCCTCACGGTCAATGGCAAGCCCTTCACCGGCAGCGTAGCCGCCAATGGCGACTTCAGCATCAACGTGCCGGGGGCCGACCTGGCCGCCGATGGCGACCGCACGCTGGACGCCAGCCTGCGCGCCACCGACGCCGCTGGCAACCAGGCCGACATCGGCGCCAGCCGCGTCTACGCGGTGGACACCACGGCCACCGGGGCGCCCACCGTCACCATCAGCGAGGACAGCAACAACAACGGCTTCATCAACCGCGCTGAATTGAATGGCGTGATCGACGTGCGCGTCAGCCTGCCCGCAGGCGCCGTGGCCGGTGACACGCTGACGGTGTCGAATGGCACGACCACCTCCCCATTCACCCTGACCGCCGCGCAAGTGGCCGCCGGTTTCATCGACACCAGCTTTGCGGCCCCGGCCGAAGGCGCAATGGTCAATGTCACGGCCGTGCTGACCGACATGGCGGGCAACAGCTCGCCGCAAGGCAGCGACAGCGCGCGCCTGGACACCACCGCCACCGCAGCGCCCACCGTCACCATTGCCGAAGACTTGAACAACAACGGCTTCATCAATGCGGCGGAGCTGGCCGGCCAGGTGGAGGTGCGCATCACCCTGCCCGCCGGTGCAGCCGCTGGCGACACCTTGACGGTGACCGATGGCACCACCCAGCGCACCTTCACGCTGACAGCAGCCCAGATCAGCGCCGGGCAAGTGTTGACGGACTTCCCGCCGCCAGCCGAGGGTGATGTGCTGAACGTGACCGCCACCTTGCGCGACATGGCAGGCAACACCTCCGCACCAGGCAGCGACAGCGCACAGCTCGACACCACCGGCCCTTCGGGTGCAGGCACCGGCGTGACGCTGGACCCGCTGACCGCCGACAACGTGATCAACGCGGCCGAGTCGGGCGGGCCGGTGGCAGTGACAGGCCGGGCCACGGGCGAGTTTGCCGAGGGCGACCGCATCACCCTGACCGTCAATGGCAAAACCTTTACCGGCACCGTGGCGGCTAATGGCAACTTCAGTGTGAATGTGCCGGGCGCCGACTTGGCGACCGATGGCGACAAGACGCTGGACGCCAGCCTGCGCGCCACCGACGCCGCTGGCAACCAGGCCGAGATCACTGCCTCGCGCGGCTACACCGTGGACACCACGGCCACCGGTGCGCCCACGGTGACCATCACCGAAGACGCCAACAACAATGCCTTCATCAGCGCCGCAGAATTGAGTGGCGACGTCGGCCTGCGCATCACCTTGCCGGCCGGTGCGCAGCAAGGCGACACCCTGACGGTGTCGGACGGCACCACCACTGACCGCTATGTGCTGAACGCCGCGCAACTGGCCAATGGCTTCATCGACACCAGCTTTGCGGCCCCGGCCGAAGGCGGCACCATCATTGTCACCGCCACCCTCACCGACGTGGCGGGCAACACCTCGGCGCAGGGCTTGGATTTGGCGCGTGTTGACACCACCGGCCCCAGCGGGGCAACCACCTCCCTCACCATTGCCAATGTGACGGCCGACAACGTCGTCAACGCGGCGGAGTCAGGCGGCAATGTCAATGTGACGGGCAGCGTGGCGGGTGAGTTCAGGCAGGGCGACACCATCACCCTGACGGTCAACGGCAAAAACTTCAGCGGCACCCTGGCGGCCAACGGCAGCTTCAGCGTGGCCGTGCCCGGCAGCGACTTGGCCGCCGATGGCGACCGCCGCATCGACGCCAGCCTGCGGGCCACCGACGCCGCGGGCAACCAAGCCGACATCAGCGCAAACAAGAGCTATGCGGTGGACACCAGCGCCGTGGCCACCCCCACCGTCACCATCACCGACGACTCGGCCAATGACGGCTGGATCACTCCCGGCGAGTTCAACGGTGCCCTGGATGTGCGGGTGAGCATGCCCGCAGGTACCTCCGTGGGCGACGTGGTCTCGGTCACCAATGGCCAGACCTGGCAACACATCACCGTCACCCAAGGCCATCTGAACCAAGGCTTTGTGGGCACGTCCTTTGGCATGGCTTTCTCGGGCTCCGCCACAGCACAGGCCTTCATCACCGACGTGGCGGGCAACCGCTCTGGCACCGGCAGCGACAGCGTGACCTTCTACGACCCGCTGATCCTGGACCTGGACGGCGACGGCGTGGAGACCATGGCCATCAGCGAGGGCGTCAACTTCGACCTCAACGGCGATGGCGTCAAGGACCGCACCGGCTGGGTGGGCAAAGACGACGGCCTGTTGGTGGTTGACCTGGATAACAACGGCACCATCGACAGCGGCCGCGAGCTGTTTGGCGACGCCACCCTCAAGGCCGACGGCAGCCAAGCCAAGCACGGTTTTGAAGCCCTGGCCGACATGGACAGCAACCTAGACGGCAAGATCAGCGCAGCAGACACTGGCTTCAATGCCCTGAAGATCTGGCAGGACGCCGACAGCGACGGCCTGACCGACACGGGTGAACTGAAGTCACTCACCGAGATGGGCGTGGTGGAGATCAACCTCAGCCACAGCACCGGCAATGAAAAGCAGGCGGGCAACTTCATCACCATGGAATCAACCTACACCAAGGCGGACGGCTCGGTGCTGGAGATCTCCGACGTTTGGCTGCGCAACAACAGCTCTGCCGGAGCGGCTCAAGGTGAAGAGGCCGGTGTGGTGCACATCGCCGACTTCAACCCGGCCACCGGCGACGCGCTGGACCTGCGCGACCTGCTCTCGGGTGAGCAAGGCATGGACTTGGCGACCTACCTGGACTTCGACACCACCAGCCAGCCTGGCAGCACGGTGGTACATGTCTCGACCACCGGCCAGTTTGCTAACGGCGAGTACACGCCGGGGGCGAGCGACCAAACCATTGTGCTGGACGGGGTAGACCTGCGCAGCGCCATGGGCTTGGGCGCCAACTCCAGCGACAGCCAGTTGATCCAGACCTTGCTGAACCAGGGCAAGCTGTTGACGGACGGCGGCGTGTGAGGCTTTGAGCCTTACAGGCAGGCTGATCAAGGCGGGCCGGCCTCCTAGGATTTACCCGGATCATGGGTCTGGGTAAGTCCGCTTTCAGCCCTACTGCCGAGAGAGACCGTGCCAAGCCGGTAGACTGCACAGGATTTCATATCTTGTGCACACCACCCCATGGCTCTCACCGATCAAGCTGTTCTGACCGCGCTTCAAGCCGTAGTTGACCCCAACACTGGCAAAGACTTTGTCACCACCAAGCAGGTCAAGAACCTGCGGGTTGATGAGGGCGATGTCTCCTTCGAAGTCGAGCTCGGCTACCCCGCCAAGAGCCAAATGGCCGACCTTCGCAAGCGCCTGATTGCCGCCGTGCGCACCCAGACCGGGGTCGAGAACGTCAGCGTCAACCTCAGCACCAAGATCGTCGCCCACCAAGTGCAGCGCGGTGTCTCGCTGCTGCCGGGCGTGAAGAACATCATCGCCGTGGCCTCGGGCAAGGGCGGTGTGGGCAAGAGCACCACCGCCGTCAACCTGGCCCTGGCCTTGGCCGCCGAAGGCGCCACCGTGGGCATTTTGGACGCCGACATTTACGGCCCCAGCCAGCCCATGATGATGGGCATCAACGGCCGCCCTGAAAGCATTGACGGCCAGACCATGGAGCCGCTGGAGAACTACGGCGTCAAGGTCGCATCCATCGGCTTCTTGATCAATGTGGACGACGCCATGATTTGGCGCGGCCCCATGGCCACCCAAGCTTTGGAGCAACTGCTGCGCCAAACCAATTGGGGCGAGCTGGACTATCTGATCGTCGACATGCCCCCCGGCACCGGCGACATCCAGCTCACGCTCAGCCAGCGTGTGCCCATCACCGGCGCGGTCATCGTCACCACCCCGCAAGACATCGCCCTGCTCGACGCCAAGAAGGGCCTGAAGATGTTTGAAAAGGTGGGCGTGCCCATCTTGGGCGTGGTCGAGAACATGGCGGTCTACTGCTGCCCCAACTGCGGCCACACCGAGCACATCTTCGGCGCCGATGGCGGCAAGGCCATGGCCACCCAATACGGCGTGGACTACCTGGGCGCTCTGCCCCTGAACCTCAGCATCCGCGTGCAGGCCGACGCCGGCCGCCCCACGGTGGTCAGCGAGCCCGATGGCGAAATTGCCGGCATCTACAAACAAGTGGCGCGCCAAGTGGCGGTCAAGGTGGCGCAGCGGGCCAAGGATTTTTCATCCAAGTTCCCCACCATCACCGTCTCCAAGAGCACCTGAGCCCGTGGTGAATCCATCCGTGCCCAGCCTGCGCGTGGCCGTGGTCTTGGCCCGCGAGACCCAGCCCAACCGCTGGGAAGACTGGCGCCACAGCCTGGTGGATGTGCTGATCGACGACGGCCAATGGGGCGACCAGCCCCAGGTGCTGCGCGACGACGGCCGCCAGCGCCAGATGCTCTACCCCGGCTTCAGCGTGAGCCTGCACCGCGACGAGGCCGAGGGCTACCACCTCAACCTCAGCAGCGGCGCGCCCGTCTGGTTTGTGATGTGGCGAACTCGTGAGGAAGACCCGGCGGAGGCCCAACCTGAGTTCGTGACCCTGTCCTACAACGAGGCCGGGCGCCTGCTGGACGCCCAAGAGCGGGTGGACAACTGCCCGCTGCCCGCTGAGCTGTGCGCTTGGCTGCAGGCCTATACCGACGAGCACTACAAGCCTGAGCCCAAAAAGCGCAAGCGCCCGGTGTCCTTTCAAGCGCCAGACCAGCGGCCCAAGTCATGAGCGAAGGCCAAGGGTTTTTCTCGCGCTGGTCTCAGCGCAAGGCCGAGGTGCGAAAGGCCGAGGCACAACAAGCCGAAGCCCCAGCGCAGAAGCCTGCGGCCGCGCCACCCGCCGCCCTGGCTGAGCCGCTCACCGCCTCACAAGCCGCCGCGCAGGCCGCCCCGCAAACCGACGCAGAGCCCGCCTCCAACGCCCCCACCCTGGCCGATGTGCAGGCCTTGGCCCCGGGCGAAGAGGTCAGCCGCTTCATGCAGCGCGGGGTGGACCCGCAGGTCAAAAACGCGGCCATGAAAAAGCTCTTCGCCGACCCGCACTTCAATGTGATGGACGGCCTGGACACCTACATCGACGACTACGGCCAGCCCGACCCCATCCCGCCGGCCATGCTGCGCCAGTTGGTGCAAGGCGAGTTCTTGGGCCTGTTTGCTGAAGAACGCGCGGCTGAGAAGGCCGAGCGCGAACGCCTCACTACAGCGCAACTTGAGCCCCAGGCGCTGACTGCGCCTGCTGACGGAGATCCGCTGACTGCGCCTCCTGAAGGCGACCCGCCAAATACGCCCGCCACCCCACCCGTTTTGGACTCCCCCGCAGCCCCTGCGCCCACCGCCCACGAGCCCCTCCCCCATGAAGACGCTGATCTGCGACTGCAACAAGACCCTGCCCCTCAACCCCCAAGCCCTGAGCCAGGCCCTGGCCCAGACGCCCGGGGCTGACGGCACCGGCCTGTCGGCCGTCCACACGGCCTTGTGCCGCCGCGAAGCGGCCAGCTTTCAGCAAGCCGCCAAGTCGGGCGAAGACCTGCTGATCGCCTGCACCCAAGAACAGCACCTATTTTTGTCGCTGAACGACGCCACCGTGGGCGCGCAGCCGGTGAGCGAGCGGCCCATCCGCTTTGTCAATTTGCGCGAGACCGGCGGCTGGAGCCGTGACGGCGCCAAAGCCACGCCCAAGATGGCCGCCCTGCTGGCCGCCGCCCAAGGCCCGGCGCCTGAGCCGGTGGCCACCCACACCTACCGCAGCCAGGGCCGGGTGCTGGTGATCGGCGCGGCCGAGGCCGCACAAGCTGCGGCCGACCCGCTGGCCGACAAGCTGGAGGTCACCTTGCTAGTCACCCATGTCGGCGGCGCCCTGCCTCAAGTGCGGGCCCAAGCCGTGCACACCGGCACGCTCAAAAGCCTGACCGGCTGGCTGGGCCACTTCAGCGCCGAGTGGGAAAGCAGCAACCCGATTGATGCCGAACTCTGCACGCGCTGCAATGCGTGTATTGCCGCCTGCCCAGAAGGCGCCATCGACTTCAGCTACCAAGTGAACCTGGACGCCTGCCGCAGCCACCGCGCTTGCGAAGCGGCCTGCGAGGTGATTGGGGCGATTGACTTCAAGCGCGCGCCCCAGCGCAGCCGCGAAGAATTTGACCTTGTGCTGGATTTGCGCCCCAGCCCCGCCTTCAGCCAACACCAGCCGCCGCAAGGCTATGCGCATGTGGGCAGTGACGCGGCCTTGCTGCTGAAGGCAACGCTGAACTTGAGGGAGCTGGTGGGCGAGTTCGACAAACCCAAGTTCTTCCACTACAAGCAGCGCTTGTGCGCCCACAGCCGCAACGAGAAGATCGGCTGCAGCGCCTGCATCGACGTGTGCTCGGCCAGCGCCATCCGCTCCAATGCGTCTGCCAAGGGCGCCACCAAGCTGCAAGCGGCCACCGGCCAGGCGCCGGGCGGCATCATCGTGGAGCCCGCCTTGTGCGTGGGCTGCGGGGCCTGCACCACCGTGTGCCCCAGCGGCGCTTTGACCTATGCCACGCCCACGGCCGCCGACACCGGCCAGCGCCTGCGCCGCTTGCTCACGGCCTACCAGGCCGCTGGGGGCGAACACGCGGCCGTGCTGCTGCACAGCCAGGGCGCCGGGGCGCGCTGGGTGGATGAGCTCGGCCGCGCCGCTGCCGTGGACAAAGCCGTGCACGGCGTGCCCGCCCGCGTGCTGCCGCAAGCGCTGTGGCACAGCGCCAGCGTGGGGGTGGAGCTGTGGCTCAGCGCCATCGCCTACGGTGCCAACCAAGTCATGGTGCTGGTCACTGACGAAGACGCCCCGCAATACCGCGAAGCGCTGCGGGCGCAAATGGACATTGCCCAGGCCATCTTGAGCGGTCTGGGCTACAGCGGCGTGCACCTGCACCTGCTGCAAGCCCGCGATGCGCGTAGTTTGGCCGAGCTGGACGCCGCCCTGCGCTGCGCGCCCGCCCAAGGCGTGGCCCAGCCCGCGCGCTTTGCGGTGCAGGCCGAGAAGCGCGCCACGCTGGACCTGGCCTTGGAACATCTGCTGGCCCAAGCCCCGGCCCGCCCCGCCTTGCCCGAGGCCATCGCCCTGCCCGCCCAAGGCTCCCCCTTGGGCAGCCTGGTGGTGAACACCGAGCGCTGCACCCTGTGCTTGTCTTGCGTGGGCGCCTGCCCCGAAAGCGCGCTGGCCGACAACACCGAACGCCCGCAATTGCGCTTCACCGAAAGCAACTGCGTGCAGTGCGGCCTATGCGCCAGCACCTGCCCCGAGCAAGCCATCACCCTGCAGCCCCGCCTGCTCTTGGCCGAAGGCGGCCAAGCCCGCAAAACCACCCGGGTGCTGCACGAGGTGCCGCCCTATGCCTGCATCCGCTGCGGCAAACCCTTTGGCACGCTCAAGGCCATTGAGAACATGCTGGGCAAACTGGCCGGGCACAGCGCCTTCCAAGGCGCGGCCTTGGAGCGCCTCAAAATGTGCAACGACTGCCGCGTGATCGACATGTTCAACGACCAGCGCCAAACCCGCATCACCGACCTGTGAGCCCCGCCATGACCGCCGCTGCCGCCACCCAATCCGTCTCCTTTGCCACCGCCGACCAGGCCGAAGAAGGCGCGCGCGCCGAACTCTATGGCGTGCTGGCGCAGCTCTGGCTGGCCCCGCCCGATGACGCCCTGCTGGCCCAGTTCCGCGTGGCCGTGACCGAAGCCCCCGAGGCCGGCGCCTTTTTACAAGGCCCCTGGGAGGCCCTGGTGGGCGCCCTGCGCGCCACCACCGCCGCCCAAGCGCAAGACGAGTTCGACGCCCTCTTTGGTGGCGTGGGCAAACCCGATGTGCTGGTCTACGGCTCGCACTACCTGGCCGGGTTCTTGAACGAAAAACCCCTGGCCCTGCTGCGCCAAGACATGGCCCGCCTGGGCCTGCAAGGCGACGAACAAAGCGGCCTGACCGAAGACCACATCGCCAGCGTCTTTGAAGTGATGCGCTACCTCATCGCCGGAGACGATGTGGCCGTGTGCAACCTAGAGCAACAACGGCGCTTCTTCCGCACCCACATCCAACCCTGGGCCGAACAACTCTGCAATGCAGTGGACGCCCACCCCAGAGCCCAGCTCTGGCGCGCCGTGGCCGACATGACGCGGGCCTTTGTGCAAGTTGAAACTCAGGGGTTTGACTTGGTGGAGTGAGGGGGTGCAGTGACAAGCCCGGGTCTATAGTGCTGCCCGGCCATGCGCCAAAATGTCGGGTTGTTAACGCTGCGAAAACATCTGGCCGACGATGCAATGCGTCAAGATTGATAAGCACTTAGTGGCTCGGCGATCTGCCTTTTGCGGGCGGCAGGGCTTTTCGGGCGACAGGCGTTTTTGCCAGGCAAATGTTAGTAGGTGTCATGTCCACGCACTCCCATTCCTTCACAGACTGGCCTTTCGAGAATCCAGTTAACGCGATTAGCTATTGCACGGCTAAGGTCGCATGGCAGCATTCTCCTATCCGCCAGGTATCACACGACTGGGATGGCGATTGGCAGTTCTTGGATGCAACAACCGATGAGCCGGAGGAATGCGTAGTCCTCTGCATGGGTTGTGTCTTTGAGAGGGATACCACTCTTCGCGATATCGCAGACCTTCCTATTGGTTGGAGCGCGTTTCGTCAAGACATTGGTGCTGCTTGGGAGCGCTGGGAAAATCAGCCGGACGAAGAAGGTGCAGTTGACGGCTAACTTGACCTGCTCCCCCTGAACCCACCTACCAAAGCCAGCAAGACGCTACGACAAGCCCAGGGCTAACGGCATCCCTAAGTGGCATACCTGCCCAAGATGGGTACAGGGGCAGAGCATGTCACACTGTCTGACCTGACTCGTTTTTGGAGTGCCTATGTCAGCAGACACCAGCCCGGAAGCCGTCGTCCAGCGCCAGTTGGATGCCTATAACGCCAAGGACCTGGACGCCTGGCTGGCCACTTATGCGCCAGAGGCCCGCCAATATGAGCACCCGGCCACGCTGCTGGCCATGGGGCGAGACGAGATCCGCGCGCGCACCGAGCCGCGCTTTGCCGAGCCCAACTTGCATGCCCGGCTGGTGCGGCGTTCGGTGGCGGCGAACGTGGTGATCGACCATGAAGTGGTGACCCGCACCTTTCCAGAGGGGCCGGGCAGCATCGAGCTGGTCTGCATCTACGTGGTGGAAGAGGGGCTGATCCAGACCGCGTCTTTTGTGTTTGGCGAAACGCAGTTGGACTGAAAACGCGGCATCATGCCGCCCATGACTACTGCGCTATCTCCTTCAGACATCACCGGCTTGGTTTTGGCCGGGGGCCGTGGCAGCCGCATGGGCGGTGTGGACAAAGGCCTGCAAAAACACCGTGGCCAGGCGCTGGCCCTGCACGCCTTGATGCGGATTGGGCTGCAAGTGGGCGAGGTGATGATCAATGCCAACCGCAACCTGGGGGCCTATGAGTCCTTTGGCGTGCCGGTGTGGCCCGACGCCCTGGCCGATTACCCCGGCCCCTTGGCTGGTTTTTTGGCGGGCTTAGAGCATTGCGAAACTCCGTATTTGGTGACTGTGCCTTGCGACACGCCGCACTTCCCGCTCGACCTGGTGGAGCGACTGGGCCAAGCCCTGCTGGCTGAGGACGCCGACGTGGCCATGGCTGCCACGCGCGAGCCGGGGCCAGATGGCGCGCTGCGGGTGCAGGTGCAGCCCGTGTTCTGCCTGATGAAGGCCTCGCTGATGGAAAGCTTGGTCAAGGCCACGGCCGCGGGCGAACGCAAAATTGACCGATGGACGGCACAACACCGCTGCGCCACCGTGGTGTTTGAGGATGCCGACGCCTTTTTCAATGCCAACACGCTAGACGAGTTGCAGCGCTTGGCGTGAGGCGCCTCACCCTTCTCCTGCCTCGACTCCGCGGATTCTTTCTCTTTGCCTGACAAGGATGCCCATGAAGCTCGGCTACACCATCCTCTATGTGCCTGATGTGGCGGCCTCGCTCGACTTTTTTGAGCGTGCCTTTGGCCTGCACCGACGCTTTTTGCACGAGAGCGGCACCTATGGCGAGCTGGACACCGGGGCCACGACCTTGGCCTTTGCCGACCATGGCTTGGGCGAACACAACTTTCCGGGTGGGCATGTGGAGGCGCATCGCTCTGCCCAGCCCTTGGGCATGGAGATTGGCTTGGTCACAACCGCCGTGGTGGCAGCCCATGCCCGCGCCTTGGCGGCCGGCGCCCAAGAGCTGAGCCCGCCCACCGAGCGGCCCTGGGGCCAGACAGTGTCTTACCTGCGCTGCCCCGACGGCTGCTTGGTGGAACTGTGCAGCCCAATGGCGGGAGCCTGACCATGGCGCGGCTTTGGATCAAGCGCATCGCACTGGGGCTGCTGGGCCTGCTGATCGTGGCCTTGTTGTGGGTGTGGCTGAACCCGCCACCGATCTTGCGCGTCGGTGCCAGCTACGCGGCCAAGATGGTGTGCTCCAACGTGTTCTTGGCGAGCCGCGACGCGCAAACCGTGCTGCGTGACGACGTTCAAACCCTCGGCCACCCGCTGTTGAAGTACATGCGTGTGACGGTGGACCACGAACGCGGTGAAGTCCACGCCGCCCTATTGGGCGTGGTGGGCAAGGGCTTGGCGGTGCATCGCCCCGGCCAGGGCTGCGCCGTGGTGCCTGATGGTGATGTGGCGGCGGCGCGTGCTGCGGCACCGGCCGCCGAGGCGCCCACGGGCGCAGCGCCTGCACCGCTGAAGCCGCCCGAGCCCGGCGCACCGCCACCGAATTGGCCCGAGGTCGATATTGCCCCCACTAGCGGCCAACTGGCGGCCGTGGTCAACCTGCCTGAGTTGCAAGGCCCTGGCATGCGCGCGGTGGTGGTGGTGCACAAGGGCCGCATCGTGGGTGAAACCTATGGCGCGGGCTTTGGGCCAGACACCCCGCTGCTGGGCTGGTCCATGACCAAAACCGCTACGGCCGCTTTGATCGGCCGCCGCCTGCACGAAGGCGGCTTGACGCTGGACACCCCGCTGGCGCCTGCGCTGGGGTGGCAGAGCGGCGACCCACGCGCCGCCATCACAGCCTCGCAACTGCTGTCCATGTCCAGTGGGCTGAAGTTTGACGAGAGCTATGGCAGCGTCTCCGATGTCACCCGCATGCTCTATCTGGAGCCGGACATGGCCGCCTTTGCTGCACAGCAGCCCTTGCTGCAGCCGCCGGGCACGCAGTTCAACTATTCCAGCGGCAGCTCGCTGCTGCTGTCGCGCTGGTGGACACAAGGCGCCAACACCGACGCCCGCCGCCTGCTCTTCGTCCCCCTGGGCATGCGCAGCGCCACGCTAGAGACGGACGCGCGCGGCACCCCCGTCGGCTCATCCTATCTGTACGCCACCGCCAAAGATTGGGCGCGGCTGGGCCTGTTCTTGCTGAACGATGGCGTGTGGCAAGGTCAACGCCTGCTGCCCGAGGGCTATGTGGCGCGCATGACCAGCGCCTCACCCGCCAAGCCCGGCAGCTACGGCCAAGGCCACCTGTGGCTGCACGGCCCCCAAGGCGCCACCCCCGAAGGCCAAGACCCGGACGTGGCCCAAGGCCTGCCCGCAGACACCTGGTGGATGCGCGGCCACGACGGGCAATTCATGGCCGTCGTGCCCTCTCAGCAGCTCATCGTGGTGCGGCTGGGGCTGACGCCGTCTAAGCTGGGGTATCAGCCGCAAGGGCTGGTGAAGAAGGTGCTGGAGGCGGTGAGGTAAGGAGATATCTCATTTGCATAGCGACCGTTCTCTACGGTGAGGATTCCCGGGGCTGCGACAGACCCGCCGCTTCCTCGGCAATATCCTGAGCCAGCATGCGCGAGACCGCCAGCACAGCACGCTGCAATGCGATCGACGTATTGGATTCGAGAATTGGCTCCAACGTCGATGCTTGGAATGCCCGGTTTCCAGAACGCAAGACTGCGCGGACTTCGACAAATTTGCCGCGCGCCAGTTCCGAAAGGACTGCATCCATCGTCATCCCAATCAACGGTCCTGCTGGGCTTACAGCCGCGAGCTCTGCATGCCGTTTGGCATCTGCGGGCCGTGCGCTGCGCAGCGACGCTTTGGCCTCAAAGCTGACCAAGCTGAGTCGATTGGCTTTCAGCCAATCTTCGGCCTGGGCTCGCCATTCGTGCCCAGCCAGTTCTTGGCCAACCGCACGCTCCAAGTAACGAGGCATTGACGGACTGAATACCGCATCGCCGAACAGGACTGCATCATCCTGCTCGACATTGCGCTGCCTGGGCGAGGTACGCTCATCCTTGAGTTGGAGGTCAGCTGCATCGTTCGTCTGAGAGGATGGCAGTTGAATGCCGCCATCGGACACGGTGGACAGTGTTGAACAACCCGATAGCACTGCCAAGAAAAGAAGCCCAACGGCAGCGCCAGACAAACGCCTGAGACGTCGAAGTACATGCGACATGTTCAATGGCTGATAAGGTGAAAGCAAAAAGGAAGGTGAATTTCAGCGTGTGCGCCAGTTTATCCAGAACGGTGTCGCTCTCATCGGCGCTTGCGCTAGCGCACAGACGCCGCCGCCTTTGCGCCCGCACAATGGGCAGATGAGCACCTCAACGTCCCTGGGCTTGCTACAGCAACCCCCGCGCTTTTTGTTCTTCACCGGCAAGGGCGGTGTGGGCAAGACCTCGCTGGCTTGTGCCAGTGCCATCGCGCTGGCCGATGCTGGGCAGCGGGTGTTGATTGTCAGCACCGACCCTGCCTCCAACCTGGATGAAATGCTGGGGCTGCCGCTGCAGGCCAAGCCCCAGGCCGTGCCCGGTGTAGCCACCTTGTGGGCCTTGAACATCGACCCCGAGCAGGCGGCCGAAGCCTATCGCGACCGGGTGCTGGCGCAGATGTCGGAGCGCAGCACGCTGGAAGAGCGCAAAACCGTTCGCGAGCAACTCTCGGGCGCCTGCACCACCGAGATTGCGGCCTTTGATGAGTTCGTGGCCTTGCTGGCCGACCCGCTGCCGGCCTACGACCACATCGTCTTTGACACCGCGCCCACCGGCCATACCCTGCGCCTGCTGAGCCTGCCCAAGGCCTGGAGCGGCTTTCTGGAGGGCAATGACCGCGGCGCTTCTTGCCTGGGTCCGCACTCTGGCTTGAAGATGCAAGAGGCGCGTTTTCGAGCGGCCATGCAAGCCTTGGCCAGCCCCGAGCGCACGCGCTTGGTCTTGGTGACTCGCGCCGATGTCTCAGCGCTCAAAGAAGCCGCGCGCACGCAGCATGAATTGCAGGCTTTGGGCTTGGGCCATTTGTGGCTGGCCGTGAACGGCCGCTTCCTGGCTGACCCGCAGGGTGACGCCGTGGCCGCAGCCCTGCAAGCGCAGCAAGTTCAAGCACTGGCCCACATGCCCGAGGCCCTGAAGACATTGCCGCGCGACGACCTGGCGCTCAAGCCCTTTGACATTGTGGGCCTGCCCGCCCTGCGCGCCTTGCTGCAAGCCGATGCGCCGCTGCCGCCGCAGGCCAGCGTGCCGCTGGAACCCGTGCATGGCACCGAGAGCTTGTGCGACCTGGTCGACCGCTTGGCCCAACAAGAGCATGCCTTGGTGATGGTGATGGGCAAAGGCGGCGTGGGCAAAACCACGGTGGCGGCGGCCTTGGCGGTGGCTTTGGCGGACCGAGGCAAGAGCGTGCATCTGAGCACCACCGACCCTGCTGCTCATTTGACGGCCACACTCGGTGCTGACGTGCCCGGCCTGCAAGTCGACCGCATCGACCCGGCGCTTGAAACCCAGCGTTACATCGACAAGATGATGGCCACCCGTGCCATCGGCCTGAGCCCCGAGCAACAAGCGCTGATGCTGGAAGACCTGCGCTCGCCGTGCACAGAAGAGGTGGCTGTGTTTCACGCCTTCTCGCGCACCGTGGCTGAAGCCCGTAGCGCCTTTGTGGTGCTGGACACCGCGCCCACCGGCCACACGCTGCTGTTGATGGACGCCACGGGTGCCTATCACCGCCAGGTGGTGGCGGGCCTGCCGGACAGCCAGCGCCAGCACTTCAAGACCCCGCTGACGCGCCTGCAAGACCCGACTTACACACACATTGTGCTGGTGACCTTGCCCGAGACCACGCCGGTCTCGGAGGCCGCGGCGCTGCAGGAGGACCTGCGCCGTGCGCAGATCGAGCCGTCGGCCTGGGTGGTCAACCGAAGCCTCTTGGCCTCGGGCAGCCGCCACCCCATGCTGCTGCAGCGGCTGGCTGGGGAGCGCGCCCAACTGCTGCGCGTCAGCACACGCTTGGCAGCGCATACCCATGTCATTGCTTGGCAGGCCACGCCGCCCGTCGGGGTGGCGGCGCTTCGCAGCCTGTCGGCGGACGAGGGCTAAAACAGCGCACTTGCCGCGCAGGCCGGAGAGCAGAAGCTCCCTACAGCCTGCCTGCTGTGCGGGCCGATTTACTTCGGCAGCACCACCGTGTCGATCACGTGGATCACGCCGTTGTCGGCCACCACATCCGCGGCCACCACTTTGGCGCCGTTGACGGTGACGCCACCGGTGGTGGCCAGGGTCAGCTCACCGCCTTGCACGGTCTTGACCTTGCCAGCCTTCACGTCCTTGGCCATGACTTTGCCGCTGACCACGTGATAGGTCAGCACGGCCGTCAGCTTGGCTTTGTCTTTGAGCAGCGCGTCCAGGTCTGCCTTGGGGATCTTGGCGAAGGCTTCATTGGTGGGCGCAAACACAGTGAACGGGCCCTTGCCCTTGAGCGTGTCCACCAGGCCAGCCGCTTGCAGCGCTGTGGCCAGGGTCTTGAAGTTGCCTGCCGCGACGGCGGTGTCAACGATGTCTTTGGCTTGGGCGGCCACGGCAGAGGCGCAAAGGGCAGCAGCAATGATCAGTTTCTTCATGGTGTCTCTCGGTTGGATAGGGAATGTCGGAGCAGCAGAAGCGCCACGCATCGTGGCTTCACCGCCGGAGACCTCACCCGAATGGCGAGATCACGGAACGGAGTATGAACTACAAAGTTCTCCATGTGAACTGTGTGGTATTTTTTATTACCGATTGGTCTCATTTGCTCAACACTCGGTCAGGCCGCTTGTCTCCATCGGTTGTCACGCAAGCTGCTCGTGAGTGCCGCTGTCACCCACTTATCATTTGGGCATTTCAATCGAGGAAGAATGATGAAGACCATCTTGGTGTCGATCGCTGCTGCCGTCTTGCTCGTGGCCACCCCTTCGGCCACCGTGGCCCAAACCACCACTGAATCGCTCGGCCGCTGCCTGGGTGACAACACTTCCGGCAAAGAACGCAAAGACTTGGCGCGGTGGCTGTTCACAGCGATGTCGAACCACCCGGACATGAAACTGATCGCCAAGGTGTCTGAGGCGGACCAAGATCAAGCCACCCGCTCAGCGGCGGCCTTGTTCACCAGGCTGCTATCCGAGACCTGCGCCAAAGAAGCCAAGGCCGCAGTGGCCGAAGGTGGCCCTGTTGCCATGCAGGCGGGGTTCGAGATGCTAGGCCGACTGGCCATGATGGAACTTATGTCCAATCGAGATGTTGCCGCAGCCATGGGCAGCCTTGAGAAAAACATGGACCGCGCCAAGATTGAGGCAGCGATGCGATAAAGCCTCGCCTGCTCGGGCGGTTGATTTATCGATTTCTCGGCCCATGAACCTGCAGCGGCACGGCGCCAGTGCTCGCGCTTGCCCACAGCTCATGCAAGATGCCGCAAGCCTGCGCTGGCCCGCTGTGCTGGCAGGCCGCCTGCAAGGCTTGTAGTTGCTGCTGCAGCGCTTGAAGCTCACGCAGGCGCTCGGCCACATGGCCCAGGTGCGCTTCGATCAACGCGCTGACCCGGCCGCACGAGGCTTCGGGCTCATCCATCACCGCCAAGAGCCCCCGCACTTCGTCTAGGCTCAGCCCCAGCGCGCGGCTGCGGCGTATCAGTTGCAGGCGCTGCAAATGCGCCTCGGTGTAGCGCCGGTAGTTGTTGTCCGCCCGCGCCGCAGCGGGCAGCAGGCCCTCGCGCTCGTAGAAGCGAATGGTCTCGGTGGGGGTGTCGGTGGCACGGGCCAAGTCGCTGATCTTCATCGCCTCATGCTACGGGCAAACTCACGCTTGACCTTGCAGTGGCATCAAGGTTTCCAATGCAGGCATCAACCCTTTGGAGAGTTTCATGAGCGGCCATTGTTGTGACCACGACCATGCCCCTGCGGCCACCAGTTCGCCCCGCTATCGGCGGGTGTTGTGGGCGGCCTTGTGGATCAATCTGGGCATGGCGCTGGTGGAGATTATCAGCAGTCGATTGACGGGTTCGGTGTCGCTGCTGGCCGATGCCGCCGACTTCATGGGCGATGCAGCCAACTACGGCATCTCTCTGTGGGCCTTGGGCGTGGCCGCCGTGTGGCGGGCGCGCACGGCCTGGCTCAAAGGCCTGAGCATGGCGCTTTACGGCCTGGGCGTGTTGGCGGTGGCGGGCTGGCAATGGTGGCAAGGTGGCACGCCCGAGGCAGCGGCCATGGGCTTGATTGGGGCGCTGGCGCTCGCAGCCAATCTCAGTGTGGCCGCCCTGCTCTACGCCTTCCGTGAGGGCGACGCCAATATGCGCGCGGTGTGGCTATGCACCCGCAATGATGCGATTGGCAATGTGGCGGTGCTGGTGGCCGCTGGGCTGGTCGTGCTCACCAGCCATGCCTGGCCCGACCTATAGATTCGGCCCGATAAAGCTTGAAATTCATGAATCCGCCCCCAAGTGATTGGGATGGAAAAAGAAGACGCAAGATTTCAAACGTTGGAGCAATTACACGAGAGACGCAAGCAAGTCGTGAGGTTGCACAAAAAAGGTATCAAGGTCATGCAGATTGTGGGCATGACGGGGCTGGCTCCTCGTCGTTTAGTGTGGATCCCAACACCGACAATTCCGACTTTCTGGCCTGCCTGAGCGTCCAGTGATGCACCTCCGAAGTGCCACGCAGTGTGCCAGTCAAGCGCTGTTTTGAAGTTGAGCCGTTATGAGTATTGAAGTCGAAGCCTTGTTCACCAGTGCGCTTGGATTGCAGCGCCCTTGGGTGGTGGAGAGTGTCAAGCTTGATACTGCAAAGAGGCGCATTGACTTTGAGGTCAGCTGCCAAGATGCCAAGCTGGTTTGCCCGCACTGTGGCGCGGCTGATCAGATGGTGCATGACCGACTGCGCCGATCCTGGCGACACCTGGACTTCTTCCAATTCGAGGCCTGGATGCATGCTGATGTGCCACGCGTGGCCTGTACGGCGTGCGGCAAAACGACGCAAACTCCGGTGCCGTGGGCGCGTGAAGGGAGCGGCTTCACGCTCTTGTTTGAAGCGCTAGGCTTGACGCTGTGCCAAGGCCTGCCGGTGCGCCAGGCCGCGCACATGCTGCGGGTGCAAGACAAGCAACTCTGGCGCCGCATTGAGCACTACGTCAGCAAGGCGCGTCACCTGCAAGACATGAGCCAAGTCAAGCTTGTGGGCATCGATGAAACGAGCCTGCGCAAGGGCCACGAGTACATCACCGTGGTGCATGATTTGGATGAAATGCGCTTGCTCTTCGCCACCTCTGGCAAAGACCATAAGACGTTGCAAGCCTTCGCGCAGGACCTGCAAGCCCATGGCGGTGAGCCCACCGCGATTGCACATGCCTGCATGGACATGAGTGCAGCCTATGCCAAGGGCGCGGCGTTGTATCTGCCCAATGCCAAGATCAGTTATGACCGCTTCCACGTGGTGGCGCTGGCCAATGAGGCGATGGACGAAGTGCGCAGCGCGGAGTGGAAAACTGAAAGCGCAAAGGTGCGCGAGGCCTTGGGCGAGATGGATGCCAAAGAGCGCAAAACTCTGCTGTGGGCGACAAGGCGCAACCCGTCGAGTTGGAGTGCAACGCAGATCAGCGCCATGCACTGGCTGCAACGAGCCAACCTAAAAACCACGCGGGCTTGGCGCTTGAAGATGGCCCTGCGTGCGGTGTTTGCCAGCGCCCGAACACACAACCAAGCCGAGCAAGCCAGCATGGATCTCAAGGCCTGGATCTCGTGGGCAAGGCGCAGCCGCTTGGTGGCCTTCAAACGCCTTGGCAAAACGCTCAAGACTCACTTTGATGCCGTGGTGCGCGGCATGCTGGATCACCGCAGCAACGCCTTCGTTGAAGCGATGAATGGCTTGTTGCAACAGGCAAAAGGGCAGCCCGAGGGTTCCGCACTGCCGCCTGCTTTATCAACATCGCCTACCTGCGCATGGGCAAGCTGACGCATCTGCCGGTCTCACCATTCGCGCCTGCCGCATCACGCCAATCCTATAGATTCGGCCCGATAAAGCTTGAAATTCATGAATCCGCCCCCAAGTGATTGGGATGGAAAAAGAAGACGCAAGATTTCAAACGTTGGAGCAATTACACGAGAGACGCAAGCAAGTCGTGAGGTTGCACAAAAAAGGTATCAAGGTCATGCAGATTGTGGGCATGACGGGGCTGAGCTACCCGACGGTTCGCAGCGCGATTGACCTGTTTGAAGCAGGGGGTTGGGCGGCAGTGCGGCCGGGCTTGCGAGGGCGCCAATCGGGGCGATGGGCGGGTGCTCAGCGAGGCGCAGGAAAAGAGCGTGCAGCGCATGATCATTGACCAGCGGCCCGAGCAGCTCAAAATGGACTTCAGTCTGTGGAGTCGGGCGGCGGTGGGCCAACTCATTGAACAAGAATTTGGCATCCAATTGCAGGTGCGCAGCGTGGGTAAATACCTGGCGCGCTGGGGCTTCACGCCGCAAAAGCCGATCAAGCGTGCGTACGAGCAAAGTCCCGCTGCGGTGCAAGCCTGGCTAGAGGGTGAATACCCCGCCATCGAGCAGCGCGCAAAGGCCGAAGGGGCCGAGATTCACTGGGGTGACGAGACCGCCTTGGTCAACACGGACGTGCGTGGCAGAAGCTTCGCGCCGATGGGCAAAACGCCGGTAGCCATGGCCATTGGCGGCACGCGCCAGAAGCTGTCGATGATCGCCACGGTGACCAACCAGGGCAAGGCACGCTGGATGATCATTGAAGAAGCGTTCGATGCTGAAAAGCTCATTGAATTTTTACAAGCCTTGGTCAAAGACGCGGGCCGAAAGGTCTTCCTGATTCTGGACAATTTGCGGGTTCATCACAGCAAATTGGTGAAGGCTGGGTGGCAGAACACAGTGAGCAGATCGAGCTGTTTTACCTGCCCAGCTATAGCCCGCAACTCAACCCGGAAGAGAGGCTGAATGCGGACCTGAAACAAGAGATGGGCAAGCGCGTTCCAGTCCGCACAAAAGCCAAGTTACGTGAGGCGGCGAATGAGCACATGATGATGCTGGAGCAGACGCCCGAGCGTGTGATGAGCTACTTTCAAGACCGGCGCGTTCGCTACGCTGCGGGTTAAGACTTCAGTGGGCCGGAGCAATAGTGGTGGCGGTTGGCATGGCGGCACTGGCCCTGACGGGCGGCGTGTCGGTGATGCGCCAAGCGCAGGCCGAGCTACGCTGGGAGCAGCGTGGGGCAGCGACACCAAGCGCCTGCGCCACGTCCTCAAAAACTCAGTGACCCGGCTGGCCCGCCAGTTGCCGGATGGCGCCCGCCCAGTCTTCCAAGTGGTGGGTGTAGGCGATCTTGCCGTCGCGCAGGGTGTGGATGTCGATGGACATGACCTTGAAGCTGCGGCCGGTATAGGGCACCCCGAAGAAGGGGCCAGCGGGCGTGCCGGAGCCCTGCCCGCGCACGATGATCCTGTCACCGGCGGCAATCACCTCCAGCACCTCCCACTTCATGTCGGGCAAGCCTTTCTTGATGCCGCCCAACTGGCCGGCCAAAGGCTCGCGGCCTTGGCAGTCGCTGCCGTTGGCGCCGCACGATTGGAAGTCGGCCGTGGTGGTTTGCGGAAAGATCTTGGCGGCGTCGCCACCCACACCATAGGCGCTGTAGTGCAGGTCGATCAGCGCGCGCTGGGCGGCGGTGGGTGCGGGGCTTTGCGCAAAGGCAGTGGCGCTCGTGCCAAGAACCAGAACAGTCAACGAACGGCGAAGAAACATGGGAGCAACCTCTGAGAGATGAAAGCCCCAGTGTGCGGCGAGCCGCCGCACCGCGAAGAGCCCACAGCGCCCGTGGCTCGCTTGACAAACCACTGAGTTGAGGCTTGACTCTGCCCATGGCGTGCCAAACGCGCCACAGGCCTTACGCTGCGGCTCAATCGAGCGACAGGCGCTGAGCCAAGAAGTCCAGCCAAGCGCGCACCGCCGCAGACACCAAGCGCGTGGTGGTGACCGCCTGCACGGGCAGGCTGGGCGCCTTCCACGCAGGCAGCACCGGCTCCAAGCGCCCGGACTGCAGACTGTCGCGCACTTGCTGCGGCGGCAGCATGGCCACACCCAAGCCTTGCTCGGCTAATCGTTGCACCATGCCAATGTTGTTCAGCCCCAGCGCGCCGCGCACCTGAACATCGACCACCTCCTTGGCCTGGCTCAAGCGCCAGCGCGTGGCCCGCTGGGCACTGCCCAGCACCAAAGCGGGGTGTTGGGCCAAATCACTTGGGCGCTTGGGCTTGCTCACCCGCGCCAGATAGGCCGGGGCTGCGAACAGCGCCATGCCCAAGCTGCCCAGGCGCCGGGCCACCAGTTGTTCGCCACGCACCGCGCCTAAGCGCAGCGCCACGTCAAAGCCCTCGGCACGCAAATCGACCACCTGGGCCGACAAGTCCAAGTCCAGGCTGATGCCGGGAAAGCGACTGAGAAAATCGGGCACCAAGGGCGCAATCCAGAACTGACCAAAGTCCACCGGCATGGTCACCCGCACATGGCCGCAAGGCAGATCGACGGTTTCGCGCAAAGCCTCTTCGGCCAGCAAGGCCTGCGCCACGAGCGGCTCACAGCGCTCCAAAAACCGCTGAGCCGATGGCGTGAGGTTGAGGCTGCGCGCCGTGCGTTCAAACAGGCGCACGCCCAGCCGCTGCTCCATCTGCGCTATGCGGCGAGACACTGTAGCCAGCGGCACGCCGGTTTGCACGCTCGCCCGATTCAAGCTGCCTGCGGTGGCCACCGCCACAAAAAGCGCCATGTCATCCAGCGCTGTGAATTTGTTCATGCCCGGAGTGTCTCATTCATGGAAAGCTGGTTTTCGTGCATGGAATCCCCTGTTGCGAAGGGTCGTCGGCACAACTCACCCAGAAGAAAACAAGCCCTCACAGTGGAGGGCTTGTTGCCATCAGAGATGATCAGGCCAGCCTCACACCGCCAAACGCTGCCCCCGCAGTCGGTTGAACACCCACACCAAGCAGCGCCACACAAAGCGCAGCAGCAGCAGGGTCAAGATGGCCTCGATGAAGGTCTGGATGAAGGCCACAAAGGCCCCGCTCCGGCGTTCGCTGCGGCGGTGGTACTTGGCGGCCATGTTCTCGCGTGAGATCTCGATGCTGTCGTAGAAGCTGGGCACCATCAGCAGGGTCAGGAAGGTCGAGGTGATGGTGCCGCCGATGACGGCCGCCGCCATGGGGCGATAGAACTCACCGCCCTCGCCCACGCCAATGGCCACCGGCAGCATGCCCGCCACCAGGGCAAAGGTGGTCATCAATATGGGCCGGAAGCGCTTGCGCCCGGCGTGCATCAGCGCCTCCTCGCGCGACACCCCTTTGGCCTCTTCTTGGCGCGCGGCATCCAGCAGCAGAATCGCGTTCTTGGCCACCAGGCCCGCCAAGAAGATGATGCCGATGAAGCTCATCAGGTTCAATGTGCCCTTGGTCATCAGCAGCGCCAGCACCACCCCAATGAGGGACAGCGGCTGCGAGAGCATCACCCCCAGCGGCGCGGTGAAGCTGCCGAACTGCATCACCAAGATGAAGTACATCAGCACAATGCCCGAGACCAAGGCAATGCCCATTTCGCTGAACACCTCTTGCTGGTCCTTAGACGCACCACCCAGCTCAATGCCATAGCCCTCGGGGAAGGTCATGCTCTTGGCCAGTTTGAGTGCGTCGCTGGTCACCTCACCCGGCGAGCGCCATTGCGCATTGGCCGACACGGTGATGACGCGTTTGCCATCACGGTGATCAATTCGCGCCGGCCCTTTGCCCGTGCTGATCTTGGCAATCTGCTCCAGTGGCACTTGCATGCCGGTGCCGCTCACGGTGATGGGCAAGCGCTCGATGTTCGAGGCGTCTACCCGTTCAGAGGGGTGCAGGCGCACGGCCACGTCGCGGGTCTCGCCTTGCGGGTCTACCCAGTCGCCCACCTCCACCCCGGCAAAGGCCACGCGCAAGGCGCTGGCAGCGTCGCCCACGGAGATGCCCATGGCATTGGCCAAGCTGCGGTTGAGTTCGATCTGCAACTCAGACTGCGGGTCTTGCTGGGACAAGCCCACATCCACCGCGCCGGGCACCTTGCGCAAGTTGTCCATGAAGACACTGGTGATCTCGACCAGCTTGCGGGAGTCTGGCCCGGTAAAGCGCACTTGCACGGGCTTTTGCGCGCCGTTCTGCAAGTCATCCAAGACCACGTACTCGGCCCCCACCAGTTGCTTCACGCGCTCCCGCAGTTCTTGGGCAATGTCCGCGCCAGACCGCTTGCGCTCGGTGCTCTTGCCAATGTCCACATAGATACGACCACCGGTTGGGTTGATCCAGGCATTGGTGGCTTTGGTCTCAGGGATCTGGCGCGCCACGGCTGCGGCGGCTTCCATCTTCAAGCGAGCGTATTCGAGGCTGGAGCTGGCGGGGGTGCGCACCTCAATGGCCAAGGTGCCCCAGTCTCCGCTGGGCAAGAAGCTGGTGCCCCCAAACTTGGCCTGCAGGCCAATGGCCGCCACAAAACTCAAGACGGCAAAAAAGCCCATCCATCGCCGATGATTCAAGGCCCAGGCGATCACCCGGCCGTAGGCATCGGCTTGGGCGTCAAACCAATTATTGAAGCGCTGCAGCACCAGGGAGATGCCGCGCTTGGGCGCGTGGTGATGCCCCGGAGGGTCGCCCCAATAGGCCGACAGCATCGGGTCCAGCGTGAAGCTGATCAGCAGCAATACGT
>JAXHNT010000062.1:0-9843 GCA_034520165.1 Ideonella sp. | reverse complement strand
GCATGCATTGCTGTCGACGAGGAACACTCACCGAACTGGTCGCGGACCCGGGACGCCCCTTGGCGAGGCGCTACTGCCGACCGGAACGGCGCGAACTACCCCGACCGGAATCTTCCGGCACTCCTCACCTTGTCGATTCGCTGTCGACCTCGCCTGTGATTTCCCAATCCCCGCGCGAGATCTCGACGTCGACGTCACGGTGATTCCGGTATCGAGAACACCGGCACCCGTCAGGTCGGTCGCCGCGTGAGTTCGCCTGCACACGAACGCCGCCTGGCCAACGAGAGAGATCAAGAAAGTTCACCGCCTTCCACGCGGAGTGAAAGGTGACGTTCCTGGTTGAACAAGACGTCCTTGCAGGTTTCCGGCGAAGCGGCGAAGTCGACCGACCACGGCCTTGCCATGGAGTCGGCAGTTCTCGTTCAGGCGCCGGCCAGGATCATCACGAGGTCGTCGCGGTGTTCGATGCACGCGAGCGCCCCCGACGGAATCCGTCCCAACCGCGTCCTCAATTCGGTTCTGGGCACCGTGGTGAACATTGGCCGTTCGCTACCGTTCGTCATCTTGTTGGTGCTCCTCATCCCGGCAACGAGGGCGATCGTCGGAACAGCGCTCGGCGCCACGGCAGCGATCGTGCCGTTGACCATCGGTTCGGTGCCCTTCTTCGCCCGCGTCGTCGAGAACGCCTTGCGTGAGGTCGATTCCGCAGCGCCGGCATCCTTCTGGGCTTGCATGTCCTTGAGCTTCTTCAGCGAACCCTTGACCGTCTTGAAGTTGGTCAGCATGCCGCCGAGCCAACGCTGGTCAACGTAGGGCATGCCAGCGCGCTGGGCTTCCAGGGCAACGAAATCACGTGCCTGGCGCTTGGTGCCCACCATCAGGATAGAGCCGCGCTTGGCCGACAGTTGACGCACGAACTTCAGGGCTTCTTCAAACTTGGGAAGTGTCTTCTCCAAGTTGATGATGTGAATCTTGTTGCGATGGCCGTAGATGTACGGGGCCATCTTGGGGTTCCAGAAGCGGGTTTGGTGACCAAAGTGGACACCGGCTTCCAGCATTTCGCGCATTGAAACGGACATAATTTCTCCGAAGGTTAGGTCTAGAACGCCGGCCTTCATTGCATGCACGTTGGAAACTCCAACGCGCGACACAACACCTTGTAAGCCGGGTTCGCGAGTGAGATGCGCCTGAATCACTCGCTCCTTCGCAGGAGCGCCAGTGCCAAGCTGCACCATATGCTTTGATGAACTCTCCCCTTACGGGAAAAGCCCATTCAGCAAAGCCTGCGGATTGTAGCAGCAAGTCAACTCCTCACGCAGACCGGTACGCCGAGGCATTCGAGGTGCCAGGGTGGCGCAAGGGCGACAATTCTGCAAAAGAGCCCCCCCTTGCATGCCGCAAATGGGGGCGCGAGCACCTATGATCACCGCTCACGCCCCCCTCCCCCACCTCTTGTGAAGCGCCTCTGCGCGCATTGTGTCGCTGTGCCCCTCCGAATTGTCGCTTTTTGCCTGAGTGCCCTCCTTGTTGCCACAACGGCCCCTTACTGCCTATCCGCAGCGCCCTCTGCGCACGCCATGGCAGGGACCGCACGAGACTGAAGCCATGCGAGTTGCAGTGATTGGCGCCGGTATCGTCGGCGTGGCAAGCGCGCATGCTTTGGCGCGGGCCGGGCATGAGGTGACCGTGATCGAGCGCCGCGGTAGTGTGGCGACCGAAGGCAGCTTTGCCACTGCAGGTCTACTGTCTCCCTCACTGGTATCCGGCTGGGGCGCTAATGCCCTGCTCGAGCCGCAGCGCGGCCGGGCGGGCCAAACCCTTCATGCGCTAACGCGCAGCCTACGCCACCCTGGCATGACCGGTTGGTGGTGGCGCTCCTGGCTGGCCCAGCGTCCTTATCTGGAAGCAGCGCGCCGCCCGCATCTCAAGGCCTTGGCCTTACAGACCTTGGAAGAACTCCAGGGCCTGAGTCTGAACTTGGACCTCGGGCATGAACAACGACAAGGCTGCGTGGTGCTGCTGCGCAACAAACGCGAGGCTGCTGCCGCCAAGCTGGTCTGCGACCGACTGGCTGAAGGCGGGGACGCGGCGCGCTGGCTCAGCCCTGATGAGACGCTGGAGATTGAGCCCGGACTCAACCCCAAGGCCGGCCTGCACGCCGCAGTGCATTTGCCCGGCGACATGGTGGCCAACAGCCGACAGGTGGCTCATTTGCTCAAGGCAGATGCTCAGCGCATGGGCGCCGTCTTCCGCTTCGAGCACACTGTGGCCGAGATTCAAAGCGGCCCACCGCTCACGGTGCTGCTGCGCGATGAAGGCCAGGCACACCAGTTAGACACCGTTGTACCCACTGCGTCCTCACAAGCCGTGAGCGACACCCTGAAGACGGATGCTGTGGTGCTGTGCACCGGCTTGGGCTCTCCCCAACTGCTGCAGTCACTCGGGCTGAATCTGCCCCTGCTGCCCATTCACGGTCACTCCGTCACCGCTCCTTTGCCGCTGTTCGAGGCCATGCCCGACCCGGGCCCTCGCGCGGCGTTGGTCGATTTGGCGCAGCAGGTCTCCATCAGCCGCCTGGGTGATCGCATTCGCGTCAGCGGTGGCTTGCGTCGCGGCGGCCAGCTCCAGCAAGCCGAGGCCAGCGAACTCAAGCGCCTTTATCGTGTCTTAGACCTCTGGTTTGAAGGCGTAGCGCGCACCTCAAAGGCACAAGAGTGGCATGGCGCACGACCGTGCTTGCCAGACAGCCTGCCGGTGATTGGCCCCAGCGCCAAACCCGGTATCTGGCTGAATCTGGGCCACGGCAATTTGGGCTGGACATTGGGCTTAGGCGGGGCCAAGATGCTGGCAGCCCAAATCTCGGGCCAAAGCGTAGGCCCCGAGGCGGCCGCATTCTCGACCGATAGATTCCGCTGAGTGGGCGCTCAGGGCCAAGCCACGAAGCCCAAGCGCTTACCGCCAGCTCAAAGCCCCCTATGACCTGTTCGCGTCTGCTGCCCTCTTCTGAAATGACGCCAGCAGGGGCGCTGTGGCTGCACGACACAGCGGCCGCGCGCACCCTGGAGGCCAACGCACTGGCCACTCACCCGCCCTACACCCTGATGGCCCGGGCCGGTTTGGCTGTGGCGCGTTGGGCGCGCGCGCTCGCGCCGCATGCCCGTCGGGTGTGGGTGGCCGTCGGCCCCGGGAACAATGGCGGCGACGGCCTGGCTGCCGCCGCCCACTGCGCTCAAGCTGGCTGCGAGGTCACTGCTTTTTTGTGGGGTCATGCCAAGGATTTGCCCACCGATGCGCAGAAGGCATTCACTCTGGCCTGCCTAGCTGGCGTTCAGATCCAAGAAGCCTCGGCCTCATTTCCCCTGCCCGCTCCCACCGACGTCACACCCAATGTGATCGTGGATGCGCTGCTTGGCTTGGGTCACAAGCGTGTGCCCGATGAGCGCCTGCTGGGTTGGATCAGCGCGCTCAACGCGTGGCGCAGCCGGTGCTTGGTGCTGGCAGTGGATGTCCCGACCGGGCTGTGCAGCGACCATGGCACGCCTCTGGGTGCTCAGGCGGTGGTGGCACATGCCACTTTGAGCCTGCTCACACTCAAACCGGGCTTGTTCACACACAGTGGCCGCCATCACAGCGGTGAGATCTGGTTCGATGGCTTGGCTGTTGATGAACCTCCATTGCCGCCAGCCCTTGGCGCCTGCGCGAGACTGACCAGCCCGGCACTGGCACGCAGCCTGCTGGCCCCTCGTCCCCATCAAAGCCACAAGGGCAGCTTTGGAGATGTGTGGGTGGTGGGCGGCGCGCAGGGCATGGAGGGCGCAGCGACGCTGGCTGCAGGCGCAGCCCTGCGGGCCGGTGCCGGCCGCGTGATGGTGGCCTCCTTGTCGGGCCAGCGCGAATGGGCCGCGCGCCCTGAGTTGATGTGGCGCAGCCTGAGTGAACTGTTCTGCCCCGATGTATTGGAGCGCGCTACCGTGGTGTGTGGCTGCGGCGGCGGCAACGTGGTGGCCAGCGTGCTGCCCGAAGTGCTATTGCGCGCACCGCGCTTGGTGTTGGATGCTGACGCGCTCAATGCCATCGGAGCCGACCCCAGTTTAGGCCGGGCACTTGCACAGCGCGCCGAGCGACAGCAGCTCACCCTCCTGACACCGCACCCTCTGGAGGCTGCACGCCTGGCCCAATGCAAGACAGCGCACATCCAGAGTCAAAGGTTGCTCAGCGCTCAGCGCCTTGCCACTCAAACTCAGGCGTGCGTGGTACTGAAAGGCTCAGGCTCCGTGGTGGCGCAGCACGGCCACCTGCCCTGGGTCAACAGCACTGGCAATGCCCGGCTGGCTACGCCGGGCAGTGGCGATGTGCTTGCGGGTTGGCTGGGCGGGCTGTGGTCGCAATCTCCCCACACCCCACTTGAGCAGTTGTGCGACTTGGCGGCTGCAGTGGTGTGGTTGCACGGGCGCGCAGCGGAATTGGCAGATGACGCTGCCGCAAGCGGTGCGTCTGCCCTACCCTTGCTGGCGAGCCATCTGCCGGGCGCGATGGCCAGGGCGGTCGACGCCCTCTTAGCGGCGCGACCGTGAACCCGCCTTAGGCGCGGCCTTGGCCTCGCGGCCACTCTTCTTGGCCGCAGAAGACGAACCAAATGCGCTTGCGGGGCTGGGCTTTCCGCCGTTGCGCCCAGACTTGGCCAGCGCTTTGGTCGAGCGCTTCATGGCCCGATCCGCATCTTCCACGGCAGCCAGCGACTCGACAGCCGAGGAGGGCTTTTTGCCCGATGCCGCTGCCAGTAGGCCCTTGGAGAGCAAACGCTCGGCATCACCCTCCCGCACCAAGCGGAAGTCAATACGGCGTCCGTCCAAGTCCACCCGGCTGACCTGGACGCGAACTTTGGACCCGACCACATAGCGCATGCCGGAACGCTCGCCGCGCAGTTCTTGCCGCAGTTCATCAAAGCGGTAGTACTCGCCGCCCAACTCGGTGATGTGGATCAAGCCCTCCACGAACAAGCTCTCTAAGGTCACGAACAAGCCGAAGCTGGTGACCGCACTGACCGTGCCAACAAACTCCTCGCCCAAGCGCTCGCGCATGTACCGGCACTTCAACCAAGCCTCTACGTCTCGTGAGGCCTCATCGGCACGCCGCTCATTGGTGCTGCACTGCAGACCGGCCGCTTCCCAATGGCTCACCTCGGTGGCCTGCGATTTGCCTGCGCGCGCCTTGCCTTTGGGCGCAGCAGCCAGCTCACCAGTTTCTAGGCGGTAGCGCTTGCTCAGCAAGATGGCCTTGATGACCCGATGAACCAAGAGGTCGGGGTAGCGACGAATTGGGCTGGTGAAGTGGGTGTAGGCCGGATAGGCCAAACCAAAGTGACCGCTATTGATGGGGGTGTAGATGGCCTGCTGCATGGAGCGCAGCAGCATGGTGTGGATCTGTTGATGGTCAGGCCTGTCCTTAGTGGCCTGCGCAATGGCCTGGAACTCTGCCGGCTTGGGATCGTCGCTCAAACTCAAGCCCAGCCCCAAGGCTTTGAGGTAGTTCTGCAGCGTCAAGCGCTTTTCGGGGGTGGGCCCCTCGTGAACGCGGTAGAGGCCCGAGTGCTCCGCCTGGGCGATGAACTCCGCCGCACAGACGTTGGCCGCCAACATGGCCTCTTCGATCAGGCGATGGGCATCGTTGCGCATACGGGGCACGATGCGCTCAATCCGACCGTTATCGTCGCAGATGATCTGGGTCTCTGGGGTGTCGAAGTCGACCGCTCCGCGACGACCCCGGGACTTCAGCAAAGCGCGATAGACCTCATGCAAGTGCAGCAAGTGCGGCAGAATATCCTTGCGTTTGGCAGCCTCAGGCCCACGCGTATTGCTGAGCGCCGCAGCAACCTCGGTGTAGGTCAGCCGAGCGTGCGAGGCAATGACCGCAGGGTAAAACTGATAGGCCTGAACCTCCCCGGCTTCATCCACCAACATGTCGCAAACCAAGGTCAAGCGGTCGACCTCGGGGTTGAGCGAACACAGGCCGTTGGAGAGCTTCTCCGGGAGCATGGGGATGACACGACGCGGAAAGTACACAGAAGTTGCACGCTCAATGGCGTCTTCATCGATGGCCGAGCCAGGCGTGACGTAGTGACTAACGTCCGCAATGGCCACCAGTAAGCGCCAACCCTTCACGGCAGTGCGGCCACGCCCTGCGGCGTAGGGTTCGCAGTAGACGGCGTCGTCAAAGTCACGCGCATCTTCGCCATCAATTGTCACCAGCGGCACATCGCGCAGGTCCACCCTGTGCTGCATATCTGCCGCACGCACTCGGTCTGGCAGGGCCTCTGCCTGTGCCAGGGTCTCTTTGGAGAACAGATGCGGCACTTCGTATTTACGAACCGCAATCTCGATCTCCATTCCTGGGTCATCGATATCGCCCAAGACCTCTATGACGCACCCGACAGGCTGAGAGTGAATGGATGGCGCCTCGGTCAACTCGACCACCACCACCTGCCCGGCCTGCGCCTGAGCAATCGCGTTCTTGGGAATCAGGATGTCCTGGCCATAACGTCGATCTTCAGGCGCCACCAGCCAAACACCGTTTTCTTGCAGCAAGCGACCGATGATGGGCGCTTTGCGACGCTCCACGATCTCCAAGATGCGGCACTCGGGTCGACCCTTGCGGTCGTAACGCACGATACGCGCCCGTACCAAGTCTTTGTGCAGCACCGCTCGCATCTCATCCGGCGACACATAGACATCCGGCTCGCCGTCATCACGTTTGACGAAGCCGTGGCCATCCCGGTGGCCCATGACCACGCCTTCAAATTCGCTCAGCAAGGCCAGATTCTTAGCGGCCCCGCTTGCAGTGTGTTTTGTTTTGATGATATAGTCCTATCTTTCGTTGAGCAGCGCATTTAATAAATGCTTTGCAAGACAAAAAGCCCAGGTGGCGGAATTGGTAGACGCACTAGTTTCAGGTACTAGCGGGTAACTCCGTGGAGGTTCGAGTCCTCTCCTGGGCACCAAAGATTGTGACAGGGCCGACGTGAAAACGTCGGCCCTTTTGCATTGCGCAAGCCATTTCAAGAGCACACCAAGCAGCAGGCTTGATGCGCCAAAAAAAACGCCGTCTCGTGACGGCGTAGTCGCGTTCAGCACCATGCACCGCCCCCGCCGCAAACGCGGCCAGGGCCATCGGTGTCAAGGTGAAACTCAAGTCTTGTGAGCTCACTCAAGCGCTAGGAGCTTCACACTGCAAACTTCTTGGCCAAGCCATCAGGACGCAGGTCGTCGTACTCTTCAAATGGCTGGTGAATCCAGGGGCTGGTGGCCAACATTTCGACGTAGTAATCAGGCGTGTAGCTCGACACGGCCTTAGACCAAATGACCGCCGAACGCAATTCACTGATCGAAGGCACCCCACGCAGGCGCTCCACCACCGCCTTCAGGGTCACGCCTGAATCTGCTAAGTCATCCACCAGCAGCACGCGGCCCGCCAGCTCGCCCTTGGGCATGGTGATGTACTTGGCCATGTCCAAGCGGCCTTGAATCGTGCCGGCCTCTGCTCGGTAAGAACTGGTTGACATGATGGCCAGCGGCTTGTCAAAGACACGTGACAACACATCACCAGGGCGCATACCGCCACGGGCCAAGCACAGGATTTGGTCGAATTCCCAACCCGATGCGTGCACCTTCAGCGCCAAGCGCTCAATCAGTAGGTGGTATTCGTCCCAGGAGACATAGAGATGCTTGCCGTCGTCAGTGAGCATAGGGGCTCCAGCGGAGGGTGTTAGATGAAGTGAGTAGGAAAGGCTTGTTCAGCAAGCCCGGAAGGGATGATGCAACAAGATGGTGTGATCGCGGTCAGGGCTGGTGGAAATCACGTGGATGGGTACGCCCGTAACCTGCTCGATGCGGCTCAGATAACGCCGAGCGGCCTCTGGCAGCTTGTCGACCTGAGTCACACCCACCGTGCTGTCGCTCCAGCCGGGCAAGGTTTCATAAATGGGCAGGCAGCGGGAAATATCGTCGGCACCCATGGGCAGAATGTCTATGGTCTCGCCATCCAAGGTGTAGCCAATGCAGAGTTTCAACTCGCTGAGTCCATCTAGGACATCGAGCTTGGTCAGGCACAGGCCCGACAAGCCGTTGACTTGAGCCGATCGCTTGAGCAAAGCGGCATCAAACCAGCCACAGCGGCGTGAGCGGCCTGTGGTGACACCCTTTTCAGCACCGACGGTGCTCATGTGGTAGCCCGGCGTGCCTGGCACTTCCCAGTCCAACTCCGTGGGGAAAGGACCGCCGCCCACCCGCGTGCAGTAGGCCTTGGTGATACCCAGCACATAGTGCAACAAACCCGGGCCCACGCCTGCACCTGCGGCTGCATTGCCGGCCACGCAGTTGCTGGAGGTCACGTAGGGATAGGTGCCGTGATCCACATCCAGCAAAGTGCCTTGAGCGCCTTCAAACAAGAGGTTCGCCCCAGAGGCGTGGGCTTCATTGAGCTCTCGTGAGACATCGGCCATCATGGGCGTCAGTAGCTTGGCATGGCGCATAGCTTCGTCATAGACAGCATCGAACTGCACTTCACCATTCACGATGTAGGGCTTGAGCGCGTCTCCAAAGGTGAAGTTGCGCGATCCCAAGAAGGTGGTCAGCACATGGTTGTGCAGGGCCAGCAGTTCGCGCAGCTTGCTGGCGAAGCGTTCTGGGTAGCGCAAGTCCTGAACGCGCAGGGCGCGGCGGGCAATCTTGTCTTCATAGGCCGGGCCAATACCTCGGCCTGTGGTGCCGATCTTTTCAGTGCCGCCTTGTTCACGGGCCGCTTCGCGAGCCACATCAAGTGCTGCATGGAAGGGCAAGATCAAGGGGCAGGCCTCGCTGATGCGCAGGCGCGAACGCACCTCAACACCCGCTTTCTCCAGACCTTCGATTTCTTCAAACAACTTGGCCGCAGACAAGACCACACCGTTGCCGATGTAGCACTGAACGCCCGGGCGCATGATGCCGCTGGGAATCAGGTGCAAAGCCGTCTTCACGCCATTGATGACCAAGGTGTGCCCTGCGTTGTGGCCACCTTGGAAGCGGACAACGCCTTGGGCGCTTTCCGTCAGCCAATCCACCAGCTTGCCTTTGCCTTCGTCACCCCATTGGGTGCCGACGACGACGACGTTGCGGCCGCGCAGAGTAGAAGGAGCAGCAGTAGTGAGGCCTTGTTGCATGGATTGGAGGGGGTGAACGAAAAGAGTAATCGGAAGAACTGGCGGCTCGCCTTAGCGCGAGCACAGCAACCACTGACCATTGACCTCGACCAACTCGCGGTCGCAGTCGAATTCTTGGGCCTCGTGCTCATGGCCTGGCAAGATGCACAACACGGTTTCGCCCCGTGCACGCAGTTCGCGCACGGCGGCACGCAGGCCTGCGGCCTCGCCCCAAGGTGCGGTGATGGCAGCACGCGCAGGTGGCACGGCTGCAGAGGCCACTAAGTTTTTGAGGTCCAGACTGAAGCCGACCGCCGGGCGGTTGCGACCAAAAATGGCGCCCACCTCGTCATAGCGCCCACCGCGCGCCAGGGCGTTGGCTGCCCCTTGGGCATAGACCGCAAACCGCACGCCACTGTAATAGGCATAGCCGCTCATGTCGGAGAGGTCAAAGCCCAGGTAAACATCGGGATAGGCCTGCGCCACATGGCCGCTAATCCAACGTAAATCAGCCAGGGCAGCCTTGAGCGCCGGTCGGTCAGGCAACACTCTTGCGGCCTCGTCGAGCACTTCAGCACCACCGTAGAGGTCCAGCAACACCAGCAAGGCCTCGCGCGTCGCTGAGGGACAAGCGCTGGAGAGTTCTTTGACCAAGCTGCGGTCTTTGGTGG
>JAXHNT010000011.1:0-4022 GCA_034520165.1 Ideonella sp. | reverse complement strand
AGCGACTTCTTCGTACAGGGCGCGGTGGGCGAGAGGGGCGTGGCAGGTGGCATAGATGGCAGGTGTACAGGGCTGCCAGATTGTAACGGTGTGCCGTCTCAAAATACATAATTACGAATAATGCAGAGGCTAGTTCTGCTCAGGCAGAAGCCGGAAACACGGGCCACTGGGCGTCCAGGCGACCCTGATCGAACACCGCCAGCGGGCCAAACTGCAGAAACACGGCCTCGCTTTGCCGGGGGCGGAAAAACACCCAGTCGCCTGCCCGCAGGCCCACGGAGGGTGGGGCCACCATGACCTGCTGGTTGGACGACGGGCCATACAAGCTGCTGGCCTGTACGCCCGGTGGTGACACCGGGTCGGCCAACCAATGCCCGCCGTGGATGGCGAGCGCTTGGCGCTGGTTGACATCCCACCAGCGGGCGAGGGCAGAGACAGTTTCTGCGCCGCGTGGCAGTCGGAAGGTCTCCATGGTTTTGAGCACTGGCGTCGCGATAAAGGCGGCGGGCTCCAGACTGGTCAGCGACGGTTTGTCAAAGTCCAGTGGTTTGACGGCCGCCGAGCCGACGGACAGTTCATTGGGGGCGTGCTGGTCATGGTGCAAATGGAAGGTGGGGGAGCCCGCGGCATTGAGCGTCCATGGCGCGGCGCTGGCACTGCCCAGCGCTTGGCGGGCCAGTGCCAGCATGTCGGCGTAGCGCGCTTGGGCGTGGGCCAAGGCCTGGCTGCGGTTGCCCGGCAGGTCGGGAATAGCCGCCAAGTGGGCGTCGTAGCCCATAAGGCCCGAAAACTCCAGCAAGGGTTCTTCGCGCAGCAGGGCCAACATCTCAGTCATCTGCTCTGCAGTTTCCACCCCGCCACGGTGCAAGCCCACGTCAATTTCCAGATTGATGCGCAGCGGGCGCCCAAGGCCCTGCGCCAGCGTGCGGTAGTCTGCCAGCAGGGCCGGGCTGTCCACCAGCCATTGGGTGCGCAGTGCGGCCGGGCTGTTGCCTGCTTGCTCCAGCGCCCATCGCGCGGCGGAGGCGCGCAAGGGTTTGCCCAGCAGCAGGTCCAGCTGGGGGCGCGCTTTCGCGATCAGGACCAGTTGCTGCGCATTGAACAGCATGGCACGCTCGGTTTGCCAGGCGACCAAGGCCTCGTCCAGCAGGGGTAGAGAGGGCAAGGACTTGACCACCACGCGCAGCGGAAGCTTGGGGTGGGCCAGCGTGCGGATACGATTCAGATTGGCCTTCAGGCGGGTTTTGTCCACCACCAGGGTGGGCTGGGCGGGGTGGTCTTGCAGGGCATGGGCCAGTGTCTGGAAGTAGGCGTCATGGGCGCCCCCGCGGTCACCCGGGCGCAGGGCCACTGCAGCGGCTACGCCAGTGGCGCTAGCGCCCAAAATCAGATGGCGGCGTTGCATGTTCAGGCTCCCATCAGGATGCGTTGCAGATGTGGATTCAGCATGCGGCCTTGGGGGTCGAGCTGGCGGCGCACGGCCAGGAAGTCGTTCCACCGCGGGTAGAGCCCGCGAAGCTCTGCCTGGCTGCGGTCGTGCAGCTTGCCCCAGTGCGGGCGTCCGCCATAGCGGCGGAAGATGACGCCCATGTCACGTAGCAGGTAGTCCCAAGGTTCATCGTGTGCGGCATGCACGGCAATCGAGCAGCTGGCCCGCTGGTAGAAGGGGGAGAGCCAGGCATCGTCGGCGGCGATAAAGCGGAACTCGACCGGGAAAAACACATCGTTGCGCAGCTCCAGTGCGGCCAGCACCTCGCGCAGGCAGGCCACGCCGTCGGCCTGGGGCACATGGCATTCGGTTTCATTGAAGCGGGTGGGGCGCTGGGTGGACAGCAGTTTCCACGACCAGTCCACGGCCTCCTCCTGCAAGCTGGGGTCAATCAGGCGCTGAGCCACCCAGTGGCGCATGGCAGGCCAGCGGCCAAACCAGTCGCGCAGGCGTTTCAGGTCGGCCAGCACGTCCTCGTCGGGGGCTTCGGTGCGTGCCTGAGGTTGCTGTTGCACCTCGTCGTGCACGATGGCCGCACCGTAGCCTGTGTGGGGCAGCAGGTAGCACTCAAACTGCCGGTGCGCGGCCGCCAGGCGTGGAATGGCGCGTAGCAGCTCCTCCGTCGGCAGCAACCAGGCCTTGCGCCGCAGCACATGGCGTGGGCGCACGCGCAAGGTCATTTCGCCAATGGCACCCAAGGCCCCCAAAGACACTTGGGCTGCCGCAAACACCTCGGGGTGCTGCTGGCGGCTGCACTCCAGGCGCTGGCCGGTGGGGGTGAGCAACACCAGTTGCTGCAGGTCCGCGTGCAGGGCGGGCAGTTGCATGCCGGTGCCGTGGGTGCCGGTGGCCATGGCACCGGCCAGGGTTTGCACATCAATGTCGGGCAGGTTGCGAAACGCCAGACCCACGGCGTCCAGCGCCCGTGAGGCCTGGGCCAAGCGTGTGCCAGCGCCCAGCGTGGCGGTGGCGGTTTTGAGGTCGTGCTGGCGCAAGCCTGAGAGCCGGTCCAGCGAGAGCAGGCTGCCTGTGGTGGGCACAAGCGGGCTAAAGGAGTGGCCCGCGCCCAGGTTGCGCAATGGGGGCGGGGCGGTTTGCAGCAGCTGCAGCACTTCGGTCTCGTCGGCTGGTGCTTTCCAGGCTTGGGGCTGGCAACTTTGCAAACCTGACCAGTTGTGCCAGCCCTGCGGGGCGGTGCCGGTTTGGGCGACAGCCGGGGGGCGCAGGCCAGCCATTAAGGCAGTTGCTGTCAGGGTTTGCAGGATTTGACGGCGTTGCATGCTCACTCCTTGGGGGCCCGCAAGTAGGCGATGAGTTGCTGAAAGTCCTCTTGGTTGCATTCGGCGCACCAAGCCATGGGCGGCATGGCGCCTTTGCCCTGGCGCACGCTGGCGAGCAGGGCGGCGTCGCCCTGGCTTGCGCGGCGCGCCCACTCTGCGGCATCACCTTGCTGGGGTGCGCCGCTGCCTTTGGCGGCGTGGCAATGGACGCACGCACGCTCGTACAGGCCTTGCAAGCGGGCGTCTAGCACCACGCGGGGCAGAGCATCTGGGCCGGGCTGGGGGCTGCACGCATTAAGGGTGAGCAGCCACAAGGTTGCTATTGAGAGCCAAAAAAGACGGCGTGCTAAAAACATAGTAAAAACTAGTTTATTGGGTTTTACGCTTCCGCCCACCGGGGAGAACCCTAGGCCGCAGGCCGGTGCTACCATGAATCAAAAGCCCTCCTGACCCATGACGGACCTTGCGAAAAAGACGACAACGCCGCAACAAGTGCGGGCCCAGCAAACCTACGAGCGCATCCTGGAGGTGGCCGCCGAGGTGCTGGCCGAAGCCGGCTTGGACGGCCTGACGACAAACCTCGTCTGCAAACGCGCAGGGCTGACGCCGCCCACGCTGTACCGCTATTTCCACGACAAATATGACCTGCTGGCGGTGCTCGGGCACCGGCTGATGGACGCCCAAAACCAGGTGTTGTTGGGCTGGGCCACGCCAGCGACACTGCGCCAGCCACCACAGGCGCTGGGCCGCAGCGTGCTGGAGCTGTTTGCACAGGTGCTGGAGGTGACCCGGGCCTACCCTGCGGGGGTGTCTATCACAAGGGCGGTGCAGGCTGTGCCTGCCTTGCACGGGGTGGTGCTCGAATCGCACCGAAGCATGGCTGCAGCCCTGGCTGCGGTGTGCCAAGAGGCTTTCCCCCAAGCGCCGCCCGAGCGGGTGCGGGCGATGACGCGCGTGGCCATCCAATGTGCCTATAGCCTGATGGAGATGCTGTTCGATGAGCCTGAGCAGCCCGTGGAGTTGGTTGGCGAGGGGCTGGCCCGGGTGGTGGTGGCCCTGGTGGACGATTTGCGTCCCTGAGTCGTTTCCTCTGCTTGTCTGTCTTCTTGTTTAATTTATAATTATGAATAATGAAACCCATCGCCCCGCGTTACTTGTGGAGATAAGCATGCAAGCACCTGCCCAGCCGGATCAGCCGGAAGAAATGTTCAAAACAGCCAACTCCCGGAGCAGTGGGCAAAGGCCGCCGCGAA
>JAXHNT010000017.1:0-41231 GCA_034520165.1 Ideonella sp. | reverse complement strand
AGTCTCGCTTGATGCCGAGGGCGCTAACGGCTTCATCAGGAGCTTCCGGTTTGATCTGGTACATGTTGGACAAGTCTGGTTAAAGAAAAAGTCCGATCATGCTAGCTTCGCTGACACCAAGAGGGTATCCCTATCGTGAGGTGTGAGACTTGCGCAAAAGAGTGCTTCTACGGTTAGTGATCAAAAGTCTCGATCGATCAGCTTGACGAACAGCCTCAAGGCCCACGTCCCGCCGAGTGGTCGAGGGCCTTTGAGAAGACCCAATCACGCAGCCTTCACTCAGGCTGGGCCGTGCTTATCGCGCCGGGCATCACGCCAGAGTCTCTGTTGGATGGCCCGTCAAGCGAACCGTCATGTCGCCGCATGATCATCCAACCGAGGAGCCCGCAGCAGCCTTGTCCTTGTACTTGTAGCGTTTCATCCCTTGCTGGCAAATTGTCTCCAGGTGAGACAGCTCTTCTGCGCTCAAAATGGACTCATCCGAATGATCGGAATTCTTGATTCGCAGGCTCGAGAACTTCGTGGGATCAAAAGATTCGCCAAGAAAATTCAAAATAGATTCAATGTGCACCATTGGATTCGCAACAAAATCTTCATAGCGCAGCTCATGAACACGCTCCGGAAACGCGCGCTTCAAGCCCTTAATGATCTGCACAGCCTCATGCCAATAGTTAGCAGACCCGACCACGCTCTCTACCTTTACCACTTTACCGAGTCGTAAACTGGCTGCAACATTGCGAGGATCCCGGACAATGTGAATGAACTTGGCCTTGGGGATGGTGGTCGCAATCAGCATGGCCCCATATACGTTCTGTGGCGTCTTGTCGAACCACCTTTTCGCCCCCGGCTTGTTCTTTGCAAGATAAAGACGCATATATCGTTGATGGAGATCTGCCCTGCTACTGCTTTGCGAAAGCAGTTCTCCGAACTCATCTTCTGTGATGCCGTCCAATTCACGATGTCGCTTGAGGACAGCATTTCCGATTAGTGTCCGATTCAAGGCATCTGTTCCGAAAGGATCACCCCAACGGAAGAAGTGACTTTCTTCTGGGCAGCCTAAATTGTCATGAAGCCTGAGCGCATCTCTGAGCATGGTGGTGCCAGAGCGCACGCATCCAAGAATAAAAAAAGGAGAGGATTCTGTGTTCTTCATGGTGGTGTTACGGCCTAGATTCGTGCCTCATGGGGTCTCTAAGCTTCGCCTTTCGTAGGTTTGCCCAAGCAATATGATCGGTAAGAAAATAAACGTGGCTGTCAAGGAGATCACTGGCAGCGCGGAGGCTGAGCAGCGCTTCAGAAGGGCTGCTGGACTGCAAATCACAAAGATTCAAAAACTGGCACCTTGGGCTGCTCTCAGCCCTTGTTTTCTGAAAATGCTCAAGCGGTAGCCAACTGTTCGTGAAGGCGGCTTGGTAGACATCTCGAACAAGACTCCGATCCCAGTGGCGTCGAGGATGCCTCAGATAGGCCTCAGCCCGCTGAATCTTGGTCAGCCTCTCCGGTTCGCAGCATATGAGAGTTGCGTTCGCATCCCAAAGCACAAAATCACGAGCCCAATTGCCATCAGCGGGATCAATGGCAAAAATGCAGGGGAGAACGGGGTGGGCATTTGTGGCCTCGAACAGTAGCGAATCTGGCGCCAAATTACGTCGACCTATCATAGATCTGCTGATGCCGAATCGATCTAGCTGCTGCCCCCCTAGATCCATTTTGCTTGAATCAAACAGATAGCTGTATGCTGGCCCTTTGTATATCGACTGCAAATTGTCGATGATGTCCTGAATGTAATCTCGGGATGATGACCAAATGACATAGTAGGCGCGCTCATTCGAGTCCATGACGCCTCTCCAAAGATCGACAATCGATGCCACGCGGGAGCGTGCGGAACTAACGGTCAAGCATTTGGCTACGTAGCTCTTGTAGGCCGCAGTAGGCACGCCCACCCTCGAGAAATAATCCAGATCTATTTCTTCGTGCTGAAGATAGGAATTGACTTCTGAAAGCAAGGTTTCGGCGGTAGGTGAGACTTTTCTCGCGAAAAAAAACGGCTGCGAAATAACATGTTTGAAGTGGCCATTATCTAAAACTAACGGCCGGCCACCGGGATCAAATTCATAATAAGTAAGGCTATGATTCGAAATATTGCTTGCATCTTGGATGCTTCGAATCATAGACTGTATTGCAAATTCATCAGGAATCCAGCTGGTGCGGAAGAATTTCTGTATTTTTGGATCTCTCAGTTGAGCAACAATTTTTAGGCGAGGTGTTTTTGGTGATGGTAAACCACTGCGAGCCAAAATGAATATTTAGGCCGTTCGGAGCTAATTTTCTAATCCCTAGCCGTCGCTGAAATTTATTGAATCTATCGAACCAGGCTCGTTGGGTTCTGAAATTAAAGGGGTGATAGAGCTCGTACCTCTCCTGTTCATTTCCATCCAGTACCCACTTATTCTTGCTTATATCTACCGATTCAATAAAATCGGTACCATTGTTAAGTTTCAGAAACTTGATTAAACTACTCGCTGGGCGAATCGGAGTGCAGCTGCCGCTCACCAAATACAGGTAATCAGCTCCGAACTCACCGTCCTCTAGAGCGGTTTGCATAAGCAAGGCGGTGGCCTGCACGAGTGAGTATTCGCCCCATGCGCAACGCACTCGGGAGGGGGTCAGCATGAATTTGACGTCAGAGGGAATAAGGCCCCGTAACTGCTCTAACTGCTTCGTCTTGCGAGATGCATCATAGTGGATATATAGCTTAATGTCTGGATGCCTAAAGAAAGGAGAGCTAATCTGCTTCGCGAGCAATGCTGGCGGCTCGTGGCAAAGTAAGAGGATTGCAATTTTCATACTAGAACCAAATGCCTGCCTGTAGGAATCCGTGATCCAGTAATTGGTGACTGCCGATATATTTTATTGATACGGCAGGATCGAAAAAAACCAAATCCGGTGCGTCGGCATATGCTTTGTATTCGAAACTATTATCGTAATGTTCGCCGCGATTCATTTCCTCCTGCGCTTTCGTGGCTAGCAAATTAACGTACTTGAAATGAAATATTGCACCAGACGTTGCCTCAGGAGAATATCTTAAATCTCCGTTCAAAGACTGGACATTGAGATGATGCATAGAGGATTCATAGCGAAGCCCTTTGCGCCACCGCACGAGGCAAACCTTATTGAGAGCGGGCGCGCGCTCAGGGCTTTGGTGAAACAGGCACCTTAGGCGAGGACCGCCTTGAATCCAGAAATTCCCGTTAACTGAATTAAATTGCTGAACAAAATTAAATCGATCAAAAAACTGGCAAACTTCAAATGGGTTGCTTTCTTCTGTAAGCATCCGAGTGCTGGAAAGCGGATTGTCGCTGTAAGAATCAATCATCAAAGTAAATAAGCTATCTTGCCCCATAGACTCCAAGTGGCGCGTGAGACTCCTAAGGCCGCGGTACTCAATGTGGGGGTACACCAAGAATTCGTCTGGATCAACGGTAATGCACCACTTGCCGTCGCCATACTTTGTGAGCAAATGATTGCACCAGTCCATCCCAAAGTTGGCGGCCTTATAGCTACCAGTCGCCAGCCACCGCGAGCAGTCGCCTTGCTGATCAATGAAAGCACCGGAGTCGTCGGTTGAGCAGTTGTCGACGAACAAAAAGTGCTGAACACCAAGTGTCCGGTAGTATTCCAGAAAAAATTTCAGCCGGGGGCGTTCGTTTCGAATGCAGCACACCAGCATGGACCATGCTTGAGATATTTTTTCTGGATGAATTCGAGATCCTTCAAGGCGCTTGCCATTCGCGGCGATTGCGTCGTAGCCCGACAGATAAATTCTCGAGGCGTTTATTTGAAAGGCTAAGCATGCTGCGGACTCATGGAAACATCAAGAAAAATTAAGCGACTTTTCGACGTGATCTAGTTTTCTGCTTGAAGTTAGCTCGTCTGAGTCATCGGCGAGGACCCCTGCTTCCTCGAAAAATGAGAGCCACTTGCTGTACTCACGATACTCTGATGCATCTCCAAAGTGCTGCTCACGCTGGGTCTCAATCAGTACTTTCTGATGGAATTCTTTGTGATATTTGAAATGTGCCAAAAACGCGATGTGGGAGCCAGTCAGTACGTTTGATGCATAGTGTAGCCCCTCTGAAAAATGTATCCACGGATAGTACTTTATCAGGGCAAATTTCTGAGCCGTGAAGGCGTTCGGTGGGGCGTTGTCAATGACTCTGTGGCGAAACGAGCTCAAATATGTCGGTGAATTGGAGTAGCAGCCTGATCCGAGGTGCCATGCCTGTAATGGTTTAGCATCGAACCATCTTGCGGAAGTCAGGGGTAACTCTCGCCCAAAATCTACCTCCGAAAGTGGACGATTTGGATACATGTCGATTTGCGGAGTGAGTGCCGCTGTTTGACTATTTTCTTCTAACCTGCTTATCCAGTCTGCTATGTTAATCTTCTCGAAATCTGGGTAGATAAAGAACTCGTCGGCATCGACCATGATCACCCACTTACCGATGCAGTGGTGTGCAAGCACAGTTCTTTGCCAACTCACGCCATAGTGAGATGACTTATAGTCACTTTCGGCACTATATACGATGGTGTCACTCTGCTCAAGAATATACTCAGTTGAGCCATCATTTGACCGGTTGTCTATAAATATAAAACATCTCACGCCTAAATTTCTATGATGAGCCATGAAATGCGGCAAAATAGTGCGCTCGTTGCGAATAACCGCGATGACCACCACTTTTGATTCCGCGATAAGTTTGTTTCTATCCGGTGAGCTAAGGCCTCTAAGTAGGTTATCTTCACGGGGAAAAGATAAGTTGGGCCGAGTTTCTGTAGGCCATGCCATACTCATTAAGACTGAGCAGCTATCGTTGCTGAAAGCAGTGAGGCGTACTGGGGAAGGATGTAGAACTCTTGGGCTGTGGGCGGCTGGACTTACTTCCTCTGTACACGCAAGATGATGAATGATGCGGCTGGGGCTTGAGAGATTTGAATATATGGCTTGCCCTTCTGCCGACTCAAATTTCTTGAGAATGCGTCCGGACTATTCGCAGTTGATAAAACTGTCGCTGACGTTTCCGGGTATCTAAGGGGGGAAGCTGTGAGGCGGTCGATTGGGGATCTCTCTTCTATCGGCGCTTCTAACCAGTAGGCTGTTTGTCCTAGGTATGGGTAGGCTTCAAGGTCATGACTCTTTAGTTCCTGTAACGAGATGGTGGCGCAGCTTGGAACAATACAAATTCCTTGGGCTACACTCGAGTCAAGAAACCATTGCAGAATGGAAAACCACAAAGTAGTGGATGTTCTTGGTCGAGCCCTTTAAAGATATCTCAATGTTTCTCTCAGCCAGATCGTGCAGTCCGAGGTCCGGGGGAAGCAATGACCCAATTGAATCCAGAGTCTGTGAGTTCTCTGAGTATTTCATCGTTTGGATTGACATCGTCTGCCAAGAGTTTTGCAAAGACTATGAAAAGATCTGGTTGGCTTGTCAATTTATTGCCTATCTCCAATCCAGAAAGAGCTGCTCGTATCGCCTTGCTTGTGCTCGGCCTTTGTGGCGGCGGGCAAACGGTATGGCACGTCCTGAGAAATTCAGCGGGGCTGGCTGAGGACATCACTATGTGGGATGGCTTGTTGTGAGTGTCACTATAGAGCCACTCGGTATACCAGCGCTGCGCTTCGCTATGGCCGTCGGCAATCATTCGGGCAAGGAAACTTTCGTCTTCCGCCGAAGGCGGTGAGTGATCAGTAAAGGCAGATACCCAATTGGAAATCATGGCTTTTTGTTCACTGAGCCAGCTCGTTTGGCTATAGTTTTCTTCGCCGAGCCCCTCCCAAAAGGCTGGATTAAAACTCTGGGCGTCGACCAAATGGACGCACTCTCTTCTGAGTGATGCCAATGAGGGGTGCCTGATGGTAAGACCAACCAGCAGGCATGCTGATTTTGTCAGGCAAGCGTCATGGCCGCGCTCCCATACTGTGCCGCAGTTATCAACTATAACTTTACTTATGTTGATTAAAATGTTCAGGTATACGTTCGGCGTGTGGGCTACTTCTTCGAGTTTTTCTGAGATAATAACAACAGTGTTCAGGATGCACTCAGTATTCAGCCATCCTGCATCTTTGGGAGTTTTAAGCAGACGGTCAGAGACTTCATAGGCAAGTGCGTCACGTCCTGAATAAGATAACCACGCGAGTGCCAGGGTCAAGGTCCATCTTGATCTCTGTTGGATTAAATTGGCCCATGCCTTATCATCAATGCGTTCTGCGACCCATTGGAACACCGAATTTTTGCAGGCCCAGGGGGTGATCGCCATGAGCCATTCTTGCTGCAAGTCAGTGCAACTGATAGTTTCCCAGAGTATGGAAAGCGCAGTGCGCGGCGCGTGCTGCTTTTCAATCAGTTCGTTTAATTGCCGAAGTAGAGGCCAAATATTTGATGGTTTGGAAGAATTCCTGTGGATGGCATTAATCAATGACGGCGTAATGTTATTCGTTGGAAGCTGGAGTGCGAGCGCGTGCAAGGCAAGACATGCGGCTGCAGATTTGTGCAGGCGCTTGAGTTGATGCAGTCTTTGGCAATGGGCGATTACTAATAGGTGTTGCAGCCGTGTAGAGATTGGCAGCAGCAGGATCTGGTTCGAATCCAGGATTGGTAAGTCGCCCAAGCATGTCTCTAGTTCGGGCACGGAGAGCCGAATAGGTTTACTGGAGGAGATGGGCTGCAGATTCACCAGTAGTTCGAAATCTAGTTCATTCTCCTCTGGGGAAAGTTCGATCCATAGCTCTGGTGGTATATCAACCTCCCACCCGAGCTGACTCTCAGATGTGGGGTGATGTCGTGCAACATCTAGACGCAGTGTCCGCCTAGCGATAAGGTGGACTACGTGTGTTTTGGCGCGCAGCCAAATCGACTCTCTCCCGGGCTGTTGTCCGAGTGCCCAGCCAAAAATGGTAAGTCCTCGGAGTCCGTCAACAAACCCGAGGACTGGATCCGGCTCGGCAAACAATGGCGGGACACGTGAGGCTTCGCGGACCCCGTACCTGGCTTCTAATGCGTCCTCTAAGCGGGTGCGAAGTGGAGCCCTGAACAAATCTCGTGGCTTCAAAGATTGAAGATGGCTGATCAATCGATGGATCTGCCGCTCTTTCATTCGAGAGGGGGGGAGGTCCAATATCTCCTCAATTATTGTTTCGAGCTGGGGTGGAAAAGACAGTGCCACGCGGCAACCCTGAGAGCAAAGCAGGGTCGAGCTGCGGCTAGATTCAGACTCCCATAGGCTGAAAGGCAGCATGAGTTCAAAGCCAAACTGTTCTTCGGGATCTAGCCGAAGTTGCGCGGCTACATCAAATCGAGCAGCTCGATGAACAGTAATAGTAATTTCTCGGCCATCGATGTTCAAGCTTATTGGGGCCACTGCGCGTCCATCGCTATCCGCTGCCCAACCCGTTAAGGTGACGCCTGACCTTGACTCGATGACGAGGCGCCCTTTGGGCTGAAATCTCTTTCGCCACCATTCAATACAGCGGAGCATCATGCAGCATTCGCTAGAGATGGAGTACCGAAGCTGCTAGACAACAGCCGGAGCGCCATTTCTTCTGGTGCGCTGGCTTGCCAAAGCGGAATCACAAGATGATCAGGGTGATGCTCGCGTACCCGCTCCGCCTGCGCCCCTAGGTCAAACACCGCAACCCGTCTGCCGCTCTGAAGCGCTGCAGACAGTACATAGCAATAAGTCTCTGGCCATACGGAGGGGACGAAGATCAGATGCGGGGCGTACTGTCGGATGCGCTCAGGAAGTTCTTGGTCAAAGTACCGTCCTAAGAGCTTAACCCCAGCGTCACCCAAGCCGGTATCGTCCATGGAGTAGCCCAATAGCGCCAGCTCCATGGGTAAACGGCGTTCTTGAATGGTGATCGCCAGCCTGCGAAGCACGTCATAGCCTTTGATCTTGCTGATTGCCCCGATGGCGAGCACACGAAGGGGTTCGTCGGCCCTTGGCGCGGGCAAGGGTCGGCCATCTGCCGATGGAATGACCTCGTGGGGCTCGATTTGAATCGGTATGTGCGGGGCCATCAGTTGAAGTCGTTGTTGAACGTCGGACGATGGCACCACCACTTGGTCGGCCGCCTCTAGCAGTCTAAGCGCGCCAGCGCGCCATGTCTCGATGGTGCCTGTGGTGCGGTGCAGATCATCTTTGGCCAAACAGGCATTGCAGACTTGGGCTGGCGGTTGCGCACAGTATTGCCCCTCTGAGTTGACCAGGTTGACGCGAGGGCAGATCGCATAGTAATCGTGCAGTGCCATGCGCAGGCGTATCTTGAGTTTGCGGCTGCAGGCAATCAGTTGGTCTCCCATGCCACTGGGGAAATCAATCAGGTGATGGACATGAATCTCACGGATGGCCAGGGTCTCCAGCACCTCTTCGAAAAACTGGGAAGGTAAGGGCGGCAGAGCCGCCAAGCTGTGCAAGCGATACAGCGCCGGGTTGACCAGGGCCACGCAACCGGGCTGATGCGAGGGGCGCAACTCAAAGACGCCCTTGCCCTGATCCTGCAATGCTTTGGTTTGCTCGACCAAGTGCCGTTCTGTGCCGCCGCCTCGGTTGTGGCACACCAGCAGCACGTTGCTGCTTTCGGCCAAGCGCTTGAATCGAGCCAAGTCAATGCGGGCTCGATAGATCCAGGCCGGGTCTGAGGCGATGTGTCTCTGCACATCTGCGTCGTAGTTGGGGTAGAGCTTGTTGAGTGTCTTCAAGGCTGCCGCCGTGCGAACCGTTGCCTCTCCCTTGAAGCTGATCGAGCCGACATGACGCACATAGGTGTCGCAGGCGATGCCATGGCGCCAGCCTTGGCGCAGCATGCGCTGGCACAGGTCATTCTCTTCGCCATAACCACGGCCAAAGCGTCGCTCATCAAGCAGGCCCACCTCATTCAGCGCCGAACGCCGTATGAACATGCAAAACCCCACGCCGGTGGGGGTGTAAGTGACCTCTCCCGCATTCACCTCGCTGGCAATGGCATCGATCTCCGCATGGCTGAGTTCAATCGGATAGCGGTTATCGCTTTGAGGCTCCGGGTAGCTGCAGATGGTGGCGTTGTTGGACAGAGGGGTGATGGTGGCCAACTCGTGACGCCGCTGTGCATGTCTTACAAGGCGGTCGAGCCAATCGCCATACACTTCGGTGTCGCTGTTGAGGATCACCACATCACGATCTCGCTGCAAGCGAAGACCAAGATTGACGGTTTTGACAAAACCCAGGTTGACCTTGTTTTGCTCCAAAGTGAACAAGTCGCGTGCAGCCAAATTCCGCAGCTTGGCGTTGAGCTCTGGGTCTGGCCCGGCGTCGTTGATCACCACGACCCGGTGCGGGGTGTGAACCGGGGCGTTCAGAACGGACCAAAGGCAGCGCAAGGTCTCGATGGCGCCACTGTGGACCGGGATGATCACATCGACCACCGCCGACTTCTCCCACACCCTGGGTTGAAGATCCACCCAGAAGGTCGGGTCCAAGAGGTCTAGATCTGCGTCACTGTGGTCCGCACCTTTGGGTCGGGGGGGGTCTCCAGTGCGAGCACTTGTGGTGTGCGCAGATTGGTCATGTAGCAGGTGTGCCAATGCCCCGCTGGCCAGCAGGCTAAGGGGGCTGTCCTTGGCCACGCGAAGCTCAGGCTGGCTGCTCATCAGCCGCCGCAGGTCCAAGCCTGGTAGTGGGTTACGGCCCTCGCGCCAGCCCCAATTCTGAAAATGCTCTAAAGGGTCTCGACCCGACTGCTGCACGTCCGGATTGGCCTGCAGGTAATACTCACCGTCAAACCAAGCGGTTGGGTAAACACCCAAATGGCGAAGGACTAAACCGTAGTGCAAGAGCCGGTTCAGCCCATGCCGCTCACCGCAGTGCGCATCGTAGTGTTTCAGATCAAAAAGCGGACTGGGGGTCAGCCCTGCAGCATCGCCAAAGAGCACGTAGTGCCGCAGCGCTGAAAGGCCCTTGAGCTCGGCGGAGCTTACTTGCGCCAGGTAATGCTTGCGGTCAAACAAACCCATGCTGCGGGTGAGTTTGACCTCAAAGTCAATCAAGGGTTGCCGACGTCCCAGCAGTCTCCCAGCGGCCCGCAAGGCACGCATGCTTTGCAGCATGATCTGTGCATGACTGCGGACTCGGGGAACCTCAATGACCAGCATTCCGTTGACGCTTTAGAACTGCAAGCGCGAGCGAAGGCGGCTGCAAGCAACACCTCCGCTCAACACATCACTTGGTACCGTTCAAGACACCAGCGGCAATGGCCATTTGGTACAGCACGGTCGTGATGCCGCGCGCCACCTCCACCCACTTGGTTTCCACTTTGGGGAACACCATGATCTCGTCGCCAGGGCTGGGGGTGCCACCGCTTGTATCAATCGTGCCGTTGGGCTTGAGGATCAAGAGCTTGTTGCGATCTGCCCGTTGGGTGAATCCGCCAACCATCTCGACATAGTCTGTAGCGGCCACGTTCGGGGTGTACACCATGGTGTTGGGGAACAGGACCTCGCCGCTGACGGCCACCACATTGCTGCGCTCAGGCAGGCGGACGACGTCGCCGTCCTCCATCAGGGTCTCTGCCGCAGCCTCTTTGGAGCTCAGCACAACCTGGCCTTTGGGCACGATGGTCTTGGCGCGCTCAATGAATTGCAGAATCATTTCAGACTCACTTCTGCGCAGCGTGGCCTCTTCATTGGTGGCGGAACGGCCCGTCAATGCGGCGGCTTCTAGCCCGCGCAATGTGGCATCCAAATTCTCTTTTTGACGCTGCGCCACCGAGCGGCGGAACAGTTGCAGGGCATCCAGGTTGGCTTGAGGCGCAGGGTTCAGTCGCTCAATCACATCCTTCAGGCGCGCGCCATAGGGCAAGATAAAGGTGCGCTCACCTTGGTGTGCCCCGTCAATCCGAACCTGGATCGTGGACGGAAACTTATCTGCAGTCAGCAGCACCTCGTCGCCGGCCTCCACCATCACATCTTGGGCCTTGGCGAGGGGGTGATACTCGCTTCGCTTCTCTGGCCCAATCGAGCGCACGATGTTGATGTGCGTTGCATTCGGGGTGGGAGCAGCCATGGCCAATAGCTCAGAGGCCGCGATACGAGGCTCGGCCAACTCAAACCGATAAGCGTTCTGAGCTTCTCCTTGAACGGTGACAGTGTGCTTGCGGGCGGCAATCACGATGGTGTCCCCATCGTGGAGTTGCATCTGCTCAATCTGACCCTTGAGCAAGAAGTTGTAGAGATTCAAGCGGGTACGCAGCTTGCCATTGCGCATCACGTCGACGCTGAGATAGCTGCCGCGTTCGGTGTCAATGCCGCCAGCTTTGTCCAAGTAGTACAGCACGGAGTCTGAAGACAGGCCGCCATACAAACCGGGGGCACGCACAAAACCCGTGACATAAACCTTCACGGGTTGCGCCGCCTCTAGCGTTGCATAGACGCCGACATTGGCTCTGAAGACGCGCTTGATCGTGGCCTCGACCGATACGTTCAACTCACCGTTGCGCACGCCAGCCACTTTCACTGGGCCTACATTGGGGATGAAGATATTGCCTTGGGGATCCACCAGTTGTGTGGACTCGTGCGTCACCGCGCCCCACAGCCGCACCAGGACCCGGTCACCTGTTGCCAGGGTGTAGTTAGGGTTAAAGCCACTGAAGGTCACCGAGCCGAAGCGCCCGGTGAACATTTGCGAGCCAAACATCACCGGCAGGCCCGCGCCGGTGTGGGGTTGGGCAGGCAGAGGGCCTGGGGCCATGAACCCGCTGCTGGCTGGTGCAGGGGCGGGGGACGCCTGCACCGAGGCCTGCTGCGGGGCTGCTGTGTTGGTGGCGGGGCCTGTGGCCGTCTGAGGCGCAGGTGTTTGGGCTTGCACGGCGGCGCAGAGGCTTCCGGCTAAAGCCAGGGCAATGATCAGACGATTCTTCATGGCAGTCATGGCTTCAGTCCTGGTGTTCACGGATCGCGGCAACCATCAGTCGCACGACGGTGTAGACAATGATGCAGAGCACCAATATGGTGAAGAGGTTGTAGAGCTTGGCGGGATACTCCGCCGTCTCGGCTTTGGCGGGTGCCGCCACCACGATCAGGCTCTTGAGCTTTTTGCTTGCTTCGATACGGGCCGCCTCCAGGCCGGTATTGGCGGAGCGATACGCGTCTTCAGCAAAAGCAGCCTGGAGCTGCAAGTTCTGGAACTCCACGCTCAACGCGCCAATTTTGTCGCCGGCCTGGGCCGACGTCGTCCGCGCTCTTTCTGACTCCAGCTGTGCTCGATTGGCTGCAATTTGGTCTCGCACCGCTTGCACAGCGGGGGCATCGTTCTGCATGAACGCCTGCTTGTTTTTGAGGTCTGCCTCTAAGCGTGCGATGGTGGCTTGCAGCTCGGCGGTCAGCGCATTGGCCGCTGTTTGCTGCGCGAGCGGGTCCAGAATCTTGTGGGTGCTCTGGAACTGAACGACCTTATCTTTGGCCGCCTGCAGACGCGCAGAGGCGCTGGCCAACTCCGCCTCGGAGAACTTCATTTGCTCGCGCCCAATGCGGCGCGAGAACTCGTTGACGAAGCGCTCACAGGTTTCCAGCAAGGCCAAGTTAATGGCTTCCGCCGTGGCGGGGTCAAACCCCTGCGTTCGGATCTTTAAAAGACCGTTGAGGTCATTGAACTGCAACTGCACACGGGCTTTCCAATACTGCTGAAACCACTCCTGGCTGGCACCCGGCCAAAGGCGAAACAACAAGTCTGCCCGAGGGGCGGAGTAATGGTCACGCAACTTGAGCTTGGCATCCAACTCACGCAGCACGGTTTGGGATTGAATGTAGTCAATCAGGTAGAGCGTGTCCGCAAACGCAGCCAAGCTTGTTCCTGTGCCCACCGACAGCGGTGAGGTCCCACTGGCGACGGCCGCCGAGCCAACCGCCACGATGGACTCACTCACATAGCGGTCAGAGGCGATCACGGTGTAATAGACCGTCGCCAGTGCCATGGGCAGGGCGATCAAGGCCAGTTGCAGGCGCTTAGGGGTGAAAGACGCAGCCTTCATGATTCGGACTCCTCCATCAATTCTTTGAAGGCGGCAATGCCCTCATCAATATCGTCATAGGCCACAGCGTTCCCGTTGTGCACCATGATGACTGAACTACACAGATCTTTGATTTCCTTGTGGTTGTGGCTGACCAAGATCACCCCCGAACGCTCCAGCTTTTCCTTGAAGACGCGCGAAGCCTTTTGCCTAAAGATAGGGTCGCCAACGGCCAGCACTTCGTCAATCAGGTAGTAATCGAAGTCAAAGGCCATGCTGGTCCCGAAGGTCACGCGTGAGCGCATGCCTGGGGAATAGGTGCTCATGGGTAGATCAAACCAGTCGCCGATCTCGGCAAATCGCTCCACATAGGCGACCTTTTCTTTCATCTCCGGGCCTGTCGCCCCCATGATGCGACAGACAAAGCGGACGTTGTCGCGCGCTGTCAAGGAGCCTTGGAATCCGCCACCCAAGGCGACCGGCCAAGAAATACTCTGGTCGGTAATGACTTGGCCGCTGTCGGGCGCATCTATACCGCCCAACAAGCGCAGCAAGGTCGATTTGCCTGCGCCATTGCGCCCAATCAAGCCAATGCCAGAGCCGGTAGGCAATTTGAAGTTCAGATTCCTGAAGACATAGCGCCGCCCGGCGGGTGTGGGGTAGGACTTGGTCAGATTGCGGAGTTCGATCATGGTCTAGGCCTCAGGTGGTCTTGGACAAAAGACGAACCCGATTGACGTGGTAGAGCACCGCCCCCACAAAAAGCAAACTCAAACCCCAGTAGAGGGGGTACTCCAGATTGACGCCTCGGTGTGCCACATAGGTCGAGAAGTAGTGGACTCGACACAACTCCACCAAGTGCAAGAACGGGTTCCACAGCAGGTACTCATACATCGACGGTGGAAAGCTAGACAGCGGTATCAGCACACCAGACAACATGTATAGAGGAAACGAGATCGCCCGCACAAAAAACTTCACCCCGGGCCGCCGATGTCCGATGACTGCACAGATCAAGGACAGTGCAATGCCCCAAACGATGAACAAAGCCCAGATAAACAGGTATTCAAGAGGCTGCTGCGGGAAGTAGCGATAGCCCCACCAAGCAAAGCCCATCGACAGCAGCACAAAGATGAACGCATACAAGATGCCTTCCATGGCCCAGCGCGAGAACATGGCGTCCAAGGGCTTTACCTGGCGATAAGCGAGCAGCCCGCCATTGGCCTCCACGGCCGACATGCCCTGCATCCAGATATTGCGGCTGGCAAAAAAGGGCAGCATCGCCACCACCAAGTAGACGGCAGGCTCGATCATCACGCCCACATAGCGTTCGCGCAGCACCACCTTCAGGCCCAGCATCACGGCGATATGCACCAGGGGCTCCAGCAGCAGCCAGAACAAGCCGATCAGGTGTCCGCCAAACCGTGTCTTGAGCTCTCTGAGAATGAGCGCAAGCCACACGGCTTTCTGGATTTCAAACGGCGTTCTTTTCATTCTTGCTAGACGATTAAGCCCCCAAAAGGGCGGGCCCTTCACCTTATGGATGGCGCATGGATCGCGGAGCTCTTGACCGAGCGCCTGGGTGGGATCTGCTCACGGTGACGCAATGCCTCCCATTGGAGCACCGTGACGCATTGTGGCGGAGTCGATGGCCCCGCGTGCCCAATAAACAGGGGATGGACACCCCAAGGTCTGGATTGTGCGGGTAAACACGGGGCAATCGCGGCCTGACAATCCGGCCATGCTCAACATCCTGTTCATTCACCAGAACTTCCCTGGGCAGTTTCGGCACTTGGCGCCTACCCTCGCGGCGGCAGGGCACCGCGTGGTGTCCTTGGGCATGAATGCCCGCCCGGGGCTCAAGGGGGTCGATCAGCGAACCTATGCAGTGCAGCGCAAGCCCATGGCCGACCAGCATGCCTTGCTGCGCGAGAGTGAGGCCAAGGTGTTGCGGGGCGAAGCCTGTGCCGCCGCCATGCTGGCCCTGGCGCGAGAGGGCTTTGTGCCCGATTTGGTGGTTTGCAACCCGGCCTGGGGCGAGGCGCTGTATGTGAAAGATGTGTTTCCGACAACCCGCCTCGTCTGCTTGATGGAGTTTTTCTACGGCACACCGGATGCCGACGTGGGCTTTGACCCCGAGTTCCCGGTGGGTGGCGTGCAGTCTCGCCTGCGCCAGCGCATGAAGAACATGGCGCTGACCGAGGCCCTTTTGACCATGGACCAGGGTGTAGCACCCACGGCATGGCAAGCCTCACGCCTGCCGGCAGCCTTTCGCGCCAACGTGGATGTGGTGTTTGATGGCATCGACACCCAGGCGCTGCAGCCTAACCCGTCGGCACGCTTTGAGCTGCCAGCCCAAGGCTTGTCCTTCAGCGCGGGCGCGCCCTTGATCACTTTTGTGAATCGCAACCTGGAGCCTTACCGGGGCTACCACCGCTTTCTGCGGGCATTGCCTGCGGTGCTGAAGCGCTGCCCCGAGGCGCAGGTGGTGATGGTAGGCGGCGATGGCGTGAGCTATGGCGCTCCTGCACCGAAGGGCCAGACTTGGAAGCAGATTTACTGGAGCGAGGTCGCGGAGCATCTGGATGCCCGTCGCGTCCACTTTGTCGGGCAACTGCCCTATGTTGATTACCAAAAGCTGCTGCAAGTCTCCGCGGCGCATGTGTATCTGACCTATCCCTTTGTGCTGTCTTGGAGTTGCCTGGAGGCCATGAGCCTGGGCTGCCATGTCATTGGCAGCCGCACCGCGCCCGTTCAGGAATACATTGAAGACGGGGTCAACGGCCATCTGGTGGACTTCTTCGACACCGAGGCGCTGGCCGAGGCCATGGTCCGAGCTTTGGCGCAGCGCGGAAAGGACGGCGCCTTACGCCAGGCAGCGCGGCAGACCGCCATCAGCCGCTGCGACCTCCAGACGGTTTGCCTGCCTCAGTGGCGGGCCGTGCTGTCGCGCACCATGGGGAGACAGGTGTGACGGTGCGACAACTCCTGCGGCGCTTGCGCGCTCCTTTGGCCAGCCTGCCACCCAGTGACCTTCAAGCAGCGCGACGCGTAGTGGTGCTGGAAGAGGGCGCAAGCCCTAGTGGTGACTATCTGCTCTACCCGTGGTTGGCGCGGCGTGGGCTGCCCGTGCTGCGTTGCGACTCCAGACAGCCGCCCCAAGCCGGTTGGCTGCAGCCGGGCGACTTCGTCGTCATCCTGCGCTATTTGCCCACCGCCTGGCTCAAGCCAATAGGCCAAGCGCGGGCCCACCTTGCCGGCTTGGCCTGGTTCATGGACGACGACCTGTGGGACCCGTCGGTCTTGCACAGCCTGCCCAAAACCTATGCCCGCAAGATCAACAGCCACGCCTTGCGCCACCGCATTTGGTGTGCCCAGATGCAGGCTCAGCTGTGGGTGTCCACCCCAGCACTTGCCGAAAAATACGCTGCGCATGTGCCTGTGTTGCTGCCCCTGGTGCCGCCTCCTGCGCTGTCCCAGGCCCAGCAAGGCGCACTACGGTTGGGCTATCACGGCACGGCCTCGCATCATGCAGAACTGGCCTGGCTGCACCAAGTTTTGGCCGCACTCATGGCCCGCAGTACCACCTTGCATGTGGAGCTGTTTGGAGACTTGGCCATCAACCGCCAGTTTCGCGACCTGCCGCGCGTCTCCATCCTCCACCCGATGAGCTGGCAGCGCTACCAGCACTACACCGCCAGTCATCGCCTGGATATCGGTCTAGCGCCTTTGCAGCCCACGGCCTTCAACCAGGGGCGGGGGGCGGTGAAGTTCTACGATTACGCCCGCATGGGGGCTTTTGGGGTCTATGCCGACGTGCCACCCTACCGGGGTTTTGTGCAGCATGGCCAAGACGGCCTGCTGCTGCCCATGGACGCCGAGGTGTGGGTGCAAACCTTGTTGCAGCTGAGCCTGGACGCTGATCTGCGCCAGCGCTTGGCGCAGGGGGCGCAAGCCCGGGCTCAGCGTGGGGCGGGCTGACCACTGGTGGCGCTGGCCGCGCTGGAGGCCCGCGCTGGGCCGCCCCAGTCATCCCCCCGGCAGGGCGCGCCGGTACTGAATGGCCTCTGCAATGTGCGGCGTTTCCACGGCCGCGCTGTGACCCAAGTCTGCAATGGTGCGGGCGAGGCGGATGACGCGGTGCAGGCTGCGACCTGACCATCCCAGTCGCATGGCGGCCGCTTCCAACAAGCTGCGCGCGCTGGGGTGCAGTCCGCTGTACTGCTCCAGGTCCGCTGGGGCGAGCTGGCTGTTGCTGCACGCTTGGCGGGCCTGCTGCAAGCCTCTGGCGTGGGCCACGCGCGCCATGACCGCCGCACTGGGCTCGTCAGCACTGGCCGTGCTCAGCAGTTCTTTGGCCGGCACGGCCGGCACCTCAACCTGCATGTCAATGCGGTCCAGCAGCGGGCCCGAGAGTCGGCCCTGGTAGCGGGCCACCACATCCGGGCTGCAGCGGCAGGCCTTGGCTGCATGGCTGCCCGCGCCCAGCCAGCCGCAGGGGCAAGGGTTCATCGCGGCAATCAGTTGAAATCGGGCCGGAAAATGCGCCTGGCGTGCCGCTCAGCGAGGATAAGTGACGCGGCCTCGTCTCGAGGGGCCCTCTCAGTGCCTCAGCGCGCTCGGCGCGGGAACTCTGGCAACTCATCCAAGAACAACACGCCGCCATGCGCCAGTGAGATGCCTGCCCGGGGCGTGGCGGTGAGCCCCTGCCTCCACCAAGGGCAAGCTACGCACTGGCGCTGTGGTGGGGCCGCGCAGGGCCGTGCTGGCTGAACTGGTGCCGGGTCAAAGCCATCGGCGCCGACACACCGGCCAAGCGGCAGCGGGAGGCCAGGGCTTCATCGTCGGCCATGTCGGGCAGCAGGCCCACCAAACGTTGCGCCAACATGGATTTACCCGAGCCCGGTGGACCGACCAGCAGCAGGCTGTGGCCGCCAGCCGCCGCAATCTCTAGCGCGCGCTTGGCTTGGGCTTGGCCGCGCACATCCGCCAGGTCGAGCGAGGCGCGGTTGGTGCGGCGGGCCATGGCGGGGGGGCGGGGCAAGCGCAGTTCGGTCAGCGCGCCGCTAGAGTCGGCTTGCGGAGGTCTGGGCAGCAGCGCTTCCACTACCTCTGTCAAGTGACGTGCGCCTCGGACATCGACCCCATCCACCCGAGCGGCCTCCACGGCACTGGCCAGGGGCAGCACCAGAACGCGGCCGACGCCTTCGTGACGCGCCGCCAAAGCCAGCGGCAGGGCCCCGCGGATCGGACGTAACTCGCCGGCCAGAGACAGCTCGCCCGCAAACTCGCAGCGGGCCAGCAAGGTGTTGTCCAGCAACTCTTGCGCGGCCAAGATGCCCAGTGCAATGGGCAGATCGAAGCGGCCAGACTCTTTGGGCAGGTCGGCCGGTGCTAGATTCACGGTGATCCGGCGATTGTGCGGAAAGGCAAAACCACTTTCGGACAGGGCGGCTCGAACACGCTCTCGGGCCTCTTTGACTTCGGTGTCGGCCAAGCCCACCAGCGTAAAGCTGGGCAAGCCATTGGCCAGGTGCACCTCCACTTGCACCTCAGGTGCGGACAACCCATCGAGTGCCCTGCTCCTGACCACCGCCAGCGACATCGCTGCCTCCTCCCGGCCTGGGCGTATGCCCGGCTCCCTGTTATTCGGAGGCTGTGCCTTCCCGCACGTGCTCCTTAACTGCGAGATTGATTGTGAGCGGGGCAGCTTTGCGCACAACTCCCCCCAAATGGGGGATTTTGGGGGAAAGGGTAAACCAGCGACGCACCATCAGGGTGCGTTTCGAGGGGCGTTGAAGGTCGATGCACCACGAGCGAGCGCGATCTTGGGGCTGGTCAACTCATCTCTGGGGGCATGCAGCGTCATTCCGTCTCACGCGGGGTGGCCCCATGGCTGGCACAGAAGCTGCTTGATATCGGGCAAACCCTGTTTCGTCCATCGCCTTTGGAGTCCTTTATGTTCAAGCCTTCCATGCTCTCCCTCAGTCTTGTGGCTGCACTCGGCGCTTCCGCGGTCCCTGCCGTGGCCGCAGATGACTTTTCCTTGAGCTACAACGTCAGCGCCACCACCGATTACCGCTATCGCGGCATTTCGCAGTCCCGCCTCAAGCCTGCCCTGCAAGGGGGCGTCGATCTGGCCGGCCCTAACGGTCTCTACGCGGGGGCATGGGCCTCCACGATCAAGTGGGTCAAAGATGGCGGCGGTGGTGCCGATGTTGAGCTTGACCTTTACGGCGGCTGGAAGGGTGAGCTCGCCAAGGGGCTGACCTTGGATGTGGGGGCGCTGGGTTACTTCTATCCTGGCCATGACTTGGCAGTCAGCCCCAACACCGGTGAAATCTACGGTGCGCTGAGCTACGAGATGTTCACCCTGAAGTACTCGCACAGCCTGACCAATCTGTTTGGCTTTGCCGACAGCAAGCAAAGCGGCTACTTGGATTTGAGCGCCAGCTTTGACCTGGGTGGTGGCTTCATGCTGGCCCCTCACATCGGCCGCCAGACCGTGAAGAACACCTCGGCTGCCAGCTACACCGACTACTCGATCTCCTTGAGCAAGGATTTCTCGGGCTGGGTGCCGAGCCTGACGGTGGTGAGCACCAACACCGACGCCTATGTCGGTGCCAATGCCAAGAACCTGGGCAAGACCGGCGCGGTCTTGGCTGTGAAGGTCGCGTTCTGATTTCGACAAGACAGGAGACATCTCATGAAAATGGTCACCGCCATCGTCAAGCCTTTCAAACTTGATGAAGTTCGCGAAGCCCTCAGCGCCATCGGCGTGCAGGGCATCACCGTCACCGAAGTCAAAGGCTTCGGGCGCCAAAAAGGCCATACCGAGTTGTATCGGGGGGCCGAGTACGTGGTCGACTTTTTGCCCAAGGTGAAGGTCGAAGCCGCGGTCGATGACGACGTGGTCGACCAAGTCATCGAGGCCATCGAGGGCGCGGCCCGCACCGGCAAGATTGGCGACGGCAAGATCTTCGTCGCCACTCTGGAGCAAGTGCTGCGCATCCGCACCGGCGAGACCGGCAAAGACGCGCTCTGACCCGCCCTTTCTGAACCTAGAAGTGAGAACTTTGTAATGAGAACTCTGATTGCTCACATCGCGCTGGGGCTGGCGGCCCTGGGTTTCGCGATGACCTCTTCGGCGCAAGACGCCGCTGTTTCTGCGGCCTCTGCGGCCGCCCCTGTGGTGGCTGTCGTGGTGGAGGCCGCCTCCGCACCAGCCGCCGCCGCTGCACCGGCTGCCGCCGCGCCCACGCCTGACAAGGGGGATACCACCTGGATGATGGTCGCGACCCTGCTTGTCATCTTGATGACCGTCCCAGGCTTGGCGCTGTTCTACGGCGGCTTGGTGCGAAGCAAAAACATGCTCTCCGTATTGATGCAAGTATTGGTGGTCTTTTCATTGATCGCGGTACTTTGGGCTGTGTATGGCTATAGCGTGGCTTTTGGTGGTGAAGGGCTGATCATCGGTGGCTTTGACAAGGTGTTCCTCAGCGGCGTCACTACTGCATCGCTGGCTGACACTTTCAGCGAAGGCGTCAAGATCCCCGAGTACATCTTCATCGCCTTCCAGGCCACATTCGCGGGCATCACCTGCGCACTGATCGTCGGCGCCTTTGCCGAGCGCATTAAGTTCGGCTCGGTACTGCTGTTTTGCGCCCTGTGGTTCACTTTCAGCTACCTGCCCATTGCCCACATGGTTTGGGGGGCGGGCGGCTACTTGCTCGACAAAGGAGCGCTGGACTTTGCCGGCGGCACCGTGGTGCACATCAATGCTGCCGTGGCAGGCCTAGTGGGTGCCTACATGGTGGGCAAGCGCGTGGGCTACGGCAAAGAGGCCATGGCACCACACAGTTTGACCTTGACCATGGTTGGCGCCTCGCTGCTGTGGGTGGGCTGGTTCGGATTCAACGCTGGTTCTAACCTCGAAGCCAACGCTGCTGTAGGCCTTCCCTTCATCAATACGTTCTTTGCCACCGCCGCTGCCGTACTGGCTTGGTGCGTGGGTGAGACGATTAGCAAGGGCAAGGCCTCCATGTTGGGCGCGGCCTCAGGCGCAGTAGCCGGGCTCGTGGCCATTACCCCCGCGTGTGGCTCCGTTGGGCCTATGGGGGGCATCGTCATCGGCTTGGTGTCGGGCTTCCTGTGTCTTTGGGGGGTGACTGGGCTCAAGAGGCTGCTTGGTGCCGACGATTCGCTCGACGTCTTTGGTGTCCACGGCGTGGGCGGCATCGTGGGGGCGTTGCTGGTGGGTGTGTTCGCCGCACCCAGCCTGGGTGGCACGGGTGCCGAAGACTTCTCCATCGCAAAGCAGTTGTTGGTGCAGGCCGAAGGGGTTGTGATCACTATGGTGTGGTCGGCTGTCGTGGCATTCATTGCCTTCAAGCTGGTGGACATGACCTTGGGTCTGCGTGTCTCTGAAGAAGAAGAGCGCGAAGGCTTGGACATCAGTTCTCACGGCGAAACGGCCTACGGCCGCTGATAGACACCGATCAACGAATCGATCAGCGAGTTCGGGGGAGTGCCTGCAAAGGCCTCCCCCGTTTTTTTGTGCTGGCGACTTGAAACCCGAGCCGACCGGACCGATCTGCAAGAATCGCCCTCCTGTGCCCACCTTCTTCGGCTTGCCATCATGGTTCCTCACCTCGTCACCGCCCTCACTGGCCCCATCAATGAGCTGGAGCAGCGCATCCTGGAGTCCATGCCCGCCATCGAGCGCTGGTTCCGGCTGGAATGGATGGAGCACACGCCGCCCTTCTACAGCTCGGTGGACATTCGCAACGCGGGCTATCGCCTGGCCCCTGTGGACACCAACTTGTTTCCCGGCGGCTTCAACAACCTGACCCCCGAGATGCTGCCGCTGGCCGTGCAGGCGGCCATGGCGGCTATTGAAAAAATCTGCCCCGAGGCCAAAAATCTGCTGCTCATCCCTGAACGGCACACCCGCAATATGTTCTATCTGATGAACGTGCAGCGGCTGATGCAGCTCTTTGGGCAAGCGGGTTTACATGTGCGCCTGGGCACCTTGGACGAGTCCATCACTGAGCCGACCGCGCTGGCGCTGCCCGATGGTTCCAGCCTGACGCTGGAGCCTTTGGTGCGCACCAAGCACCGTTTAGGGCTCAAGCACTTCGACCCCTGCACCATCCTGCTCAATAACGACCTGTCAGCCGGTGTGCCCAAGGTTTTGGAAAACCTGCACGAGCAATACCTGCTGCCCCCGCTGCATGCGGGCTGGGCCACGCGCCGCAAAACCAACCACTTCCGCAGCTATGAAGAAGTGGCCAAAAAATTTGCCAAGCTCTTGGGGATGGATCCTTGGTTGATCAACCCCATGTACGCCCATTGCGGTGAGGTCAACTGGGAAGAGGGCACCGGCCTGGAATGCGTGCAGACCCAGGTCGATGCCCTGCTCACCAAAATCCGCCGCAAACACAAAGAGTACGGCATTGCCGACAAGCCCTTTGTGGTGGTCAAGGCCAACAATGGCACGTATGGCATGGGCATCATGACGGTGCGCGACGCCAAAGAGCTGGATGAGGTCAGCCGCCGCACCCGCAACAAAATGGGCGTGGTCAAAGACGGCCAAGCCGTCTCCGAGGTCATCATCCAAGAAGGGGTGCCGACCTACGAGCGCGTCAACGACGCGGTGGCTGAGCCTGTGGTCTACATGATCGACCGCTATGTGGTGGGCGGCTTCTACCGCGTCCATGCAGACCGGGGCATTGATGAGAATCTCAACGCCCCCGGCGCCAGCTTTGTGCCCTTGGCCTTTGCCAACAGCCACCAATTGCCCAAGCCGGGCGAGCGGCCAGGGGCCAGCGCCCCCAACCGCTTCTACATGTATGGCGTGATTGGCCGCTTGGCCATGTTGGCGGCGGCTTATGAGCTAGAAGCCACAGACCCGAACGCCGAGGTCTATGAGTAAGGGCCGCTGACAAAGGCCTGGTGGCGTCGTGGGCCCGACTTGCCGTACCCGGCGTACTGTCTGCGCCAGGCCAGGCCAGGCCAGCACCGCTGCGCTGACCGCTGATCACTGGTTCAAGCGGATCTTGTACTCCAGCACATTGCCCCAGATCGGCTTGTAGTTGCAGTCCAGTTGGCCGTCGGCATTCACGGGCTTGAGGTTCCACGGCAAGATGGAGCGAGCGCTGCGCGTCAGGCCGGTGGTGGGCTGCACGGTTTGCAGATTGTCCACGGCCTGGGCCACCACCGCAAATTGCCAGCTCGGTTTCTGTGTGGAGTCGGCCAGGTGTACGCTGTCTTGGCCCACGGGCACAAAGCCCGAGCCGGCATCCACGCAGTGCAGCACGTACTCGCGGCTGCCGGTGTAGGTGGCTTTGGCGCCGCACTGGTTGGCCGCCGAAAAGAAGGGGGTGCTGGGTGAAATGTTCTTGGCATCTTCAGTGCCGCAAAAGCTCCATTGCTCAAACAGCTGTGCCTGTAGTTTTGGGTTTTCAGCGTTGCTGATTTTGGGGTTAGGGGCCAATTGCTTGGCGATGTTGGCCAACACATCCGGGCCGCAGACCGTGCTGCCCTGCGCACCCCATCCCCTGGCGGACGCTTCAAGGCCCCTAAGGTACGCTTGTGGCTTCCCTAACTTGCAGCGCAGTCCCATGCAACATACCGAGATCGACCATCTGGTCATTGCCGCAGACAGCCTGGCCCAAGGGGCGGCGTGGTGCGAGGCCACGTTGGGCGTGGAGTGCCTGCCCGGAGGGGAGCATGCGCTGATGGGCACCCACAACCGCCTGCTCAATCTCAGCAGTGCCAGCGCGCCCCAGTGCTACTTGGAGATCATCGCCATCAACCCGGCCGCGCCCGATCCAGGTCGGGCGCGCTGGTTTGGTCTCGATCAGCCTGCGCTGCAAGCGCGGCTGCACGAGCAAGGCCCCGAGCTGGTGGGCTATGTGGTGCGCTCGGCCATGGTGGACATGCACCGCTGGGGCTTGATCAACGGCCGCTTTCAGCCCGGCCCCACCCTCAGGGCCAGTCGTCAAACCGCTCAGGGCCTACTGGAGTGGCAGATCGTGGTGCCGGACGACGGCTTGCCGCTGGCCGGTGGTGCGGTGCCCACGCTCATCCAGTGGAGCGGCACGCACCCCACCGCCGCCATGCCCGACAGTGGCGTCAGTCTGAAGCAGCTGACCGTGCGCGGCATGCCCGACCAAGCCGCCCAGGTTTTGCGCTTGCGACCGGCTGTGCAACGCGAGGCCTTGCCCGGCGCTGCGCTCAGCGTCACGCTCAACACACCGCGCGGCGAGGTCGTGCTGTCAAGCTTCTGCTGAGCCCTCGGCTGCGATTTGCCGCAAGGCCTGCTCAAACACCTCTGGCGGCTGGCCGCCAGAGATCAGGTGCTTGTTGTTGATGATGAAAGCTGGCACCGAGCGGATGCCGGCCTGCTGCCAAAACGCCTCGGCCTCGCGCACCTCGGCGGCATAGCGCTCGCTGCTCAAGATGGCTTGCGCCTCCTGAGTGTCTAAACCCACTTCGCCAGATAGGCGCAGCAAGACCTCGTGGCTGCCGGGGTTCAGCCCGTCGGTGAAGTAGGCGCTGAACAAGGCCTCCTTCAAGGCCCGCTGCTGCGCAGGGTTCACCTCGTGCGCCCAGTGCAGCAGTCGGTGGGTGTCAAAGGTGTTCCAGGTGCGGCTGCGCTTGTCCATGCGGAAGTCAAAGCCCACAGCAGCTGCGCGCGCCTGAATGCTCTGCTGATTGGATTTGACCTGATCGGGTGTCAAACCATACTTGCGTGACAAGTGCTCAGTGATGTCCTCGCCCTCGGGCGGCATTTGCGGGTTCAGCTCAAAGGGCTGAAAGCTTAAAGCCACCGGCTCAAAGCCAGGCCCCAAGCGCTGCAGCGCAATGTCCAAAGACTTCAAGCCCACCACGCACCAGGGGCAGACCACATCGGAGACAAGATCGATTTTCATGCCAAGCATTGTCGCGCGCCCGAGCGTTGTGATGGCGGTCGCACTGGTCAGCGTCCCTCTCTGGGGCTACAGTCAACATCTTTGACACTGATATACAAGGAGCGAGCATGTCTGTCACACGCATAGCAGTTGGGGTTCTGACGCTGGCTTCCCTGGCGATTTTGGGTGCTTGTGCCTCCAAGGGCGAGGGAGAGGCGCATGGCCACGGGGCCCATGCCAAGGGTAAGGGGGCCATGGCGGTGGCGTCATTGGGGCCGACCCAAGGCAGCGCCGTGATGGGCGTGGTGATGTTCCACGAGAAAGATGGTCATCTCATGGTGCATGCCAAAGTCAGTGGCCTCAAGCCCAATGCCGAGCATGGCTTCCATGTTCACGAGAAGGGAGATTGCGCGTCGACCGATGGCACCAGTGCAGGCGGGCACTTCAACCCAGATGGCAAGCCCCATGGCCCCCAAGACGGCGCGCGCCATGTGGGCGACATGCCGGCGCTGAAATCGGATGCCAAGGGCATGGCCGACCAAAAGTTCATGCTGCACGGCCCCACACTTGCCGCAGGACCGGCGAGCATTGTGGGCCGCAGTCTCATCGTGCACTTTGGCCCGGATGACTACAAGACGCAACCCACCGGCAATTCAGGGGCGCGCATCGCCTGTGGCGTGATTGCGGCCCACTGAGCCATGGCCGGCTGGCCCGCCGACCAGCGGTGACTTGCCGGTCTGAAATCCGCAGGCGCTGGGCGGGCCGCGCCCGTCAGGCCGGGGGGAGAGCCCCCGCAGCCTTGGCGGCCAGTTCAGCGCGAATGCGTTTGAGCCGGTCCTTAGGGTCTTCTTTGCTGCCCACCTCGTCCAGCTTCATCTCCTTGATGAAGCGGCTGGGAATGCCCGGCACCATCTCCCGGCCCTTTTTGCGCCGCCGCACGGTGCTGACCACCAAGGTGCGCTGAGCGCGGGTGATGCCCACATACATCAGCCGCCGCTCTTCCTCTAAGCGCTCGGGCGTCATCTCGTCGGTGTCGCTCTTGAAGGGCAAGATGCCCTCGTTGACACCGGCCAGCACCACATGCGGCCACTCCAGCCCCTTCGACGCATGCAATGTGGTCAGGGTGACCATGTCTTGGTCGGCGTCGCCGCGTTCAGCCAGGCTCAAAATCACGCTGATGGTTTGCGCCACATCGAGCAGACTCTTGCGCTCCGTCTCTTGAGTGAGCCCGCCCTCAGCGCTGATCTCGCCGCCGCAGCGCTTGGCCACCCAGTCCACAAAGTCCATCACATTGCCCCACCGAGAGGCGGCCAGCTTCTCGCTGTCCTCGCTGTCGTAGAGGTGCTTCTCGTAGTCGATCTCGGTGAGCCAGGTGGTGAGCACAGCGCGGGCGTCTTCAGAGCCTACGGTGTGGCGGGCCTTGTATTCCAGGTCGTTCACATAACGTCCAAATTCATGCAGTGAGTCGATAGCCTTCTTGCTCAAAGAGGTGGCCAAGCTCTGCGAGAACAAGGCCTCGAACATGCTCACCTTCCACTTGGCCGAGAACTCGCCCAAGGCGCCCAAGGTTTGGTGGCCAATGCCGCGCTTGGGCGTCGTCACAGCGCGCAAAAACGCCGGGTCATCGTCCTGGTTGACCAGCAGGCGCAGCCAGGAGCACAAGTCTTTGATCTCGGCGCGGTCAAAAAAACTCTGGCCGCCCGAGACCTTGTAGGGGATCTGTGCGGCGCGCAGCTTGTTCTCAAAGCTGCGGGCCTGAAAATTGGTGCGGTAGAGGATGGCGAAGTCGCTGAATTTGATGCGACCATCATTGCCACGCAGGCCTTGGATGAAGGACACCGCACGCTCGGCCTCGTGCTCGTCGGTGTCGCACTCCGAGACGCGCACCGGCTCGCCATCGCCCAAGTCGCTCCAGAGCTTTTTCTCGAACAGCTTGGGGTTGCCCGCAATCACCGCATTGGCGGCCCGCAAGATCGAGCTGGTGGAGCGATAGTTTTGCTCCAGCGGAATGACCTTCAGCGTCGGAAAATCTTCGGGCAGCTTCTTCAGATTTTCGATGGTCGCACCGCGCCAGCCATAAATGCTTTGGTCGTCGTCGCCCACGGCCGTGAAGCGCCCGCGCCGGTCTTCATCCGGGTGGTCCACCAAGGCCTTCAGCAACTCGTACTGCACCACGTTGGTGTCTTGGTACTCATCCACCAGTACATGGGCAAAAAGGTCTTGCCATTTGCGGCGGGCTTCTTCGTGGTTGCGCAGCAGCTTGAGCGGCAGGCTGATCAGGTCGTCAAAGTCCACCGCCTGATAGGCCACCAGGCGCTCTTCATACAGCGCCATCACTTTGGCGGCCAACTCCTCGTCGGCGTTCTGCGCGGCCGCCATCGCGGTGCTGCTGTTCAGGCCCTGGTTCTTCCAGAGGCTGATGGTCCACTGCCATTGGCGGGCCAAGGCGTTGTCGGTGCAAGAGCCCGCGTCGCGCAGCACGCCCAGCACATCGTCGGCATCCAAGATCGAGTACTTGGGCTTCAGCCCGAGCTTCTCGCCGTCCTCGCGCAGCATGCGCACGCCCAAAGAGTGGAAGGTGCTGATGGCCAGGTCTTTGGCGGCTTTGGGGCCGACGAGCGACCTGGCGCGCTCCCGCATTTCCAATGCCGCTTTGTTGGTGAAGGTGATGGCCGCAATGCGCTTAGGCATCAGCCCGGTTTGCAGCAACCGCGCAATCTTGTGCGTGATCACCCGCGTTTTGCCGGAGCCCGCCCCAGCCAGCACCAAGCAGGGGCCACCCAAGTAATGCACGGCTTCCATTTGGGCGGGGTTCAGGGTGGCAGCAGACATGGGGCAAGCAAAAGGGGGAGGGCAGAGCGAGGGACGCGATGATAGGCTAGCCGCTGAGGTGACGCTTACACTCCTGAGACGCCTCCGTCACCCAACCCGCCCGCTCCTTGCCTCATGAGTTCCAAAACAGCGCTGATCACCGGCATCACAGGTCAAGACGGGGCCTACTTGGCTGAGCTGTTGCTCGCCAAGGGCTACGTTGTGCACGGCATCAAGCGCCGCAGCAGCCTGTTCAATACCGACCGCATCGACCACCTCTACCAAGATCCGCAGGTGGACGGGCGCCGCCTTATCTTGCATTACGGTGATTTGACCGATGCGGCCAACCTGACCCGCATCATGGCCGAGGTGCAACCCGATGAGGTCTACAACCTCGGTGCGCAAAGCCATGTGGCGGTGAGTTTTGAAGCCCCCGAGTACACCGCCAATGTCGATGCCCTGGGCACGCTGCGCTTGCTGGAGGCCATCCGTTCTTGCGGCTTGCAGGCCAAGACCCGTTTCTATCAGGCCAGCTCTTCCGAGATGTTTGGCCTGGTGCAGCAGACGCCGCAAACCGAGCAGACGCCGTTTCATCCGCGCAGCCCTTATGGTGTGGCCAAGCTCTATGCGCACTGGATCACCGTCAACTACCGCGAGGCCTGGGGCCTGTTTGCGGTGAGCGGCATTTTGTTCAACCACGAGAGCCCGCAACGCGGCGAGACCTTTGTCACCCGCAAAGTCACGCGAGGTTTGGCGCGTGTGGCGCTGGGTTTGCAAGAGTGCCTGTACCTGGGCAATCTCGACGCCCGCCGCGACTGGGGTCATGCGCGCGACTACGTGGCCGCGCAGTGGCTGATGCTGCAGCAAGACCAGCCACGCGACTACGTCATCGCCACCGGCCTCCAGCACAGCGTGCGCGAGTTTGTGCAGCAGGCGGCTGTGGAGCTGGGTTTGGTGCTGAGCTTCTCAGGCCACGGCCCCGACGAGGTGGGGGTGGTGGTGGCACGCGCGCCACGCGCTGATGAGTTGGGTTTGTCGGCCGGGGTGGGCCAGGTGCTGCTGCGCATCGACCCGCGCTACTGGCGGCCCGCCGAGGTGGACACTTTACTGGGCGATGCCAGCCGTGCCCGCGCCGAGTTGGGCTGGGCGCCCACTGTCGGCTTTGAGGCCCTGGTGGCTGAGATGGTGGTACACGACCTGGTACAGGCGCGCCGCGAGCAGGTGGTGCGCGATGCGGGCTTCACGGTGAACCGGCGCTTCGAATAGACCTTGCGCACCCGCGCTGACCAAGCTGTGCGGGCTCCTCGTCGTTTAGTGTGGAATCAGACAAGTCATCTCTGAGGCCCGGATAGCTAGGATTGGCGTGATGCGGCAGGCGCGAATGGTGAGACCGGCAGATGCGTCAGCTTGCCCATGCGCAGGTAGGCGATGTTGATAAAGCAGGCGGCAGTGCGGAACCCTCGGGCTGCCCTTTTTGCCTGTTGCAACAAGCCATTCATCGCTTCAACGAAGGCGTTGCTGCGGTGATCCAGCATGCCGCGCACCACGGCATCAAAGTGAGTCTTGAGCGTTTTGCCAAGGCGTTTGAAGGCCACCAAGCGGCTGCGCCTTGCCCACGAGATCCAGGCCTTGAGATCCATGCTGGCTTGCTCGGCTTGGTTGTGTGTTCGGGCGCTGGCAAACACCGCACGCAGGGCCATCTTCAAGCGCCAAGCCCGCGTGGTTTTTAGGTTGGCTCGTTGCAGCCAGTGCATGGCGCTGATCTGCGTTGCACTCCAACTCGACGGGTTGCGCCTTGTCGCCCACAGCAGAGTTTTGCGCTCTTTGGCATCCATCTCGCCCAAGGCCTCGCGCACCTTTGCGCTTTCAGTTTTCCACTCCGCGCTGCGCACTTCGTCCATCGCCTCATTGGCCAGCGCCACCACGTGGAAGCGGTCATAACTGATCTTGGCATTGGGCAAATACAACGCCGCGCCCTTGGCATAGGCTGCACTCATGTCCATGCAGGCATGTGCAATCGCGGTGGGCTCACCGCCATGGGCTTGCAGGTCCTGCGCGAAGGCTTGCAACGTCTTATGGTCTTTGCCAGAGGTGGCGAAGAGCAAGCGCTTTTCATCCAAATCATGCACCACGGTGATGTACTCGTGGCCCTTGCGCAGGCTCGTTTCATCGATGCCCACAAGCTTGACTTGGCTCATGTCTTGCAGGTGACGCGCCTTGCTGACGTAGTGCTCAATGCGGCGCCAGAGTTGCTTGTCTTGCACCCGCAGCATGTGCGCGGCCTGGCGCACCGGCAGGCCTTGGCACAGCGTCAAGCCTATAGATTCGGCCCGATAAAGCTTGAAATTCATGAATCCGCCCCCAAGTGATTGGGATGGAAAAAGAAGACGCAAGATTTCAAAACGTTGGAGCAATTACACGAGAGACGCAAGCAAGTCGTGAGGTTGCACAAAAAGGTATCAAGGTCATGCAGATTGTGGGCATGACGGGGCTGAGCTACCCGACGGTTCGCAGCGCGATTGACCTGTTTGAAGCAGGGGTTGGGCGGCGGTGCGGCCGGGCTTGCGAGGGCGCAATCGGGGCGATGGGCGGGTGCTCAGCGAGGCGCAGGAAAAGAGCGGCAGCGCATGATCATTGACCAGCGGCCCGAGCAGCTCAAAATGGACTTCAGTCTGTGGAGTCGGGCGGCGGTGGGCCAACTCATTGAACAAGAATTTGCATCCAATTGCAGGTGCGCAGCGTGGGTAAATACCTGGCGCGCTGGGGCTTCACGCCGCAAAAGCCGATCAAGCGTGCGCGAGCAAGTCCCGCTGCGGTGCAAGCCTGGCTAGAGGGGAAACCCCGCCATCGAGCAGCGCGCAAAGGCCGAAGGGGCCGAGATTCACTGGGGTGACGAGACCGCCTTGGTCAACACGGACGTGCGTGGCAGAAGCCGCGCCGATGGGCAAAACGCCGGTAGCCATGGCCATTGGCGGCACGCGCCAGAAGCTGTCGATGATCGCCACGGTGACCAACCAGGGCAAGGCACGCTGATGATCATTGAAGAAGCGTCGATGCTGAAAAGCTCATTGAATTTTTACAAGCCTTGGTCAAAGACGCGGGCCGAAAGGTCTTCCTGATTCTGGACAATTCGGGTTCATCACAGCAAATTGGTGAAGGCTCAGGTGGCAGAACACAGTGAGCAGACGAGCTGTTTTACCTGCCCAGCTATAGCCCGCAACTCAACCCGGAAGAGAGGCTGAATGCGGACCTGAAACAAGAGATGGGCAAGCGCGTTCCAGTCCGCACAAAACCAGTTACGTGAGGCGGCGAATGAGCACATGATGATGCTGGAGCAGACGCCCGAGCGTGTGATGAGCTACTTTCAAGACCGGCGCGTTCGCTACGCTGCGGGTTAAGACTTCAGTGGGCCGGAGCAATAGCGCTTCAAACAAGAGCGTGAAGCCGCTCCCTTCACGCGCCCACGGCACCGGAGTTTGCGTCGTTTTGCCGCACGCCGTACAGGCCACGCGTGGCACATCAGCATGCATCCAGGCCTCGAATTGGAAGAAGTCCAGGTGTCGCCAGAATCGGCGCAGTCGGTCATGCACCATCTGATCAGCCGCGCCACAGTGCGGGCAAACCAGCTTGGCATCTTGGCAGCTGACCTCAAAGTCAATGCGCCTCTTTGCAGTATCAAGCTTGACACTCTCCACCACCCAAGGGCGCTGCAATCCAAGCGCACTGGTGAACAAGGCTTCGACTTCAATACTCATAACGGCTCAACTTCAAAACAGCGCTTGACTGGCACACTGCGTGGCACTTTGGAGGTGCATCACTGGACGCTCAGGCAGGCCAGAAAGTCGGAATTGTCGGTGTTGGGATCCACACTAAACGACGAGGAGCCGCTGTGCGGAGATGTTGCGCAGATCAGGCGCGGGCCCCGTGAGCGCTACACCGACCGGGCCTCACCCTGCAAAAAATCTTGGTAGGCGGCGGCCAGGCCCTGCGCCAGCCGCACCCTGGGCGCCCATCCCAATGAACGTAAGCGGCTGCTGTCCAGCAACTTGCGGGGTGTACCGTCCGGCTGCTGCGCATCAAAGCGCAGGCGGCCGCCAAAGCCCACCGTGTGGGCCACCAGCGCCGCCAGGTTGGCGATGCTGAACTCTTCCCCGCTGCCCACATTCAGGTGCGAGCGTGTCGCAGGCGCTTCGGTCTCCCAGGTGGCACGCGGCGTGTCCAGGGCGGCCAAGCAAGCCTGGGCTAAGTCGTCCACATGCAAAAACTCCCGCAGCGGGCGGCCCGAGCCCCAGACGACAACCTCGTCTGCGCCCGCCAGCGTGGCCTCATGGAAGCGCCGCAGCAGGCCGGGGATGACGTGGCTATGTTGCGGGTGGTAGTTGTCCCCAGGGCCATACAAATTGGTGGGCATCAGGCTGCGGAAATCGGCGCCATGCTGGCGCCGATAGCTCTCGCACAGCTTCATGCCCGCGATCTTGGCAATGGCATAGGGCTCGTTGGTGGGCTCTAGCAGGCCTGTCAGCAGGGCCTCTTCGCTCAACGGCTGCTCCGCCAGTTTGGGGTAGATGCAACTGGAGCCGAGAAACACCAAGCGGCTGACACCGGCGCGCCAAGCTTCATGGATGACCGTGCTGGCGATCACCAGGTTGTCATGGATGAAGTCGGCAGGATAAGTGTTGTTGGCCTGAATGCCGCCCACTTTGGCGGCGGCCAACACCACCTGTTCAGGCCGCTCCGCCTGGAAGAACGCGGCCACCTGATCTTGGCGTCTCAGGTCCAACTCGTCCCGGCTGCGCAGCAAGAGCTCGGCGCGGCCTTGCAGAGCCCGAACCACGGCGGAGCCCACCATGCCGCGATGGCCCGCCACAAACACGCGAGGCATTGCATTGCTCATCAAGGCCTCAGAAGACGTGTTCCTTGAGGATCTTCAGCAGGTACTGCCCGTAGCCGCTCTTGGCCAAGGGCGTGGCCAAGGCTTCGAGCTGGGCGTCGTTGATCCAGCCTTTGCGCCAGCAAATCTCTTCGGGGCAGCAGACCTTCAAGCCTTGGCGCTTCTCTAGGGTTTGCACAAAGGCACTGGCTTCCAGCAGGCTGTCGTGGGTGCCGGTGTCCAGCCAGGCGTCGCCACGGCCAAAAATTTGCACATCCAACTGCGCGGCTTCTAGGTAGCGACGGTTCAGGTCGGTGATTTCCAACTCGCCGCGCGGGCTGGGCTTCAAGGCCTTGGCATGGTCGATGACCTGCTCGTCATAGAAGTACAAGCCGGTCACGGCATAGCGGCTCTTGGGCGCGCTGGGCTTTTCCTCCAGGCTCACGGCCTGGCCCTGGGCGCTGAACTCCACCACGCCGTAGCGCTCAGGGTCGGTGACGGGGTAGGCAAACACGGTGGCACCTTGGGTGCGCGCTGCGGCGGCCTCCAGGCGGCGGCCCAGGTCATGGCCGTAGAAAATGTTGTCACCCAAGACCAGGGCGCTGGGCGCGCCGTTCAAGAAACGCTCGCCAATCAAAAAGGCTTGGGCCAAGCCATCGGGGCTGGGCTGCACGGCGTAGCTCAACTGGATACCCCAGCGCGAGCCATCGCCCAGCAATTGCTCAAAGCGTGGCGTGTCTTGCGGGGTGCTGATGATCAAAATCTCACGCACACCCGCCAGCAGCAGCGCGGCCAGTGGGTAGTAGATCATGGGCTTGTCATACACCGGGATCAACTGCTTGCTGATGGCCAAAGTGGCCGGGTGCAGGCGTGTGCCGCTGCCGCCGGCCAAGATGATGCCCTTGCGTGTTGCTGTGCTCATGAAATCCTCTGCGTGAATGGTCTTGCCCGGATTGTGGCCCGAGTGTCGCCTCCCTCCCAAGGCACAAATGTCAATCCCTCGCCAGTTCGCCGCCAGCGCGCATCTGCCAATTGCCTAATCTTGGCGGCTCAGGGCATCATGCGCCTCCCCTTGCTGATGTCGTCATGATCCATCCCACCGCTGTCATTTCTGCCCAAGCCCACATCGACCCCACGGCCGAGATCGGCCCGTGGTGCGTCATCGACGGCCCGGTTCACATCGGCCCAGGCACGGTGCTGATGAACGGCGTGGCGGTCTATGGCGATGTCCGCATCGGTGCTGACAACCACGTCGGCGCGCACACCGCCATTGGCGGCCGGCCCCAAGACCCGAGCTACCAAAACGAGCCCACACGGGTTGAAATCGGCGACCGCAATCAGATTTTTGAGTACGTGTCCATTCACCGTGGCACGGTACGGGGTGATGGCTGTACCCGCTTGGGTGACGACAATATGGTGATGGCCTACAGCCACTTGGCGCACGATGTGCAGGTGGGCTCTGGCAGTCGCATCACCGCCTACTGCGGCATCTCAGGCCATTGCCAAATCGGTGACCATGCGGTGATCTCCGGCATGGTGGGCATGCAGCAGTTTGTGAGGGTAGGCGCCTATGCCTTTGTCTCCGGCCATGCGGCAATCACCCAAGATGTCTTGCCCTATTCGGTCGCCTTTGGCACCGCCTGCCCGGCTTATCTGCATGGCGTCAACCTGATTGGGCTGGAGCGCCACGGCTTGACCAAGGCCGACCTGCAGCGCCTGCGCCAAGTGATGCAGCTCTGGAAGGACCACACGCGCACCGCGCAATCGGTGCTGGAGCAACTCCGGCAGCAATGGGGCGATCAGCCTCAAGTGCGCGACATCATCGCCTTTGCCGAGGCCTCAACCCGGGGTGTGTTGCGTTGACGGGCAGGGCGGCTGACTTTCGCTTTGAAGCCTATGCGCCCGCGCATCTTGAGCGCTGGAATGCCTTGGTCGCCCGCAGCGTCAACGGCACGTTTTTGTTCGACCGTGGTTTCATGGACTACCACGCCCATCGCTTTGCCGACGCATCCCTGCTGGTGTGGCGCGGTGAGCATCTGCTCGCGCTCTTGCCGGCGCATGTCGAGGGCGAGCAGTGCATCAGCCACGGCGGGCTCAGCTATGGCGGCCTGGTGCTGGCTGATCCATTGGGCGCTGCCGTCCTGTTGGCGCTGATGCAGGCTTTGCAGCGCCATTTGGCGGCCCAAGGGCTGCGCAGCCTGCTCTACAAAACTGTGCCGGCGATCTATCACCAACTGCCTTGCGAGGACGACCGCTACGCCCTGTTTCGCTGCCAGGCCAGCCTGGTGCGGCGCGAGGTCTTGAGCGTGATCGGCCCAAGCCCCGCGCATTGGCCCAAGGGGCGGCGCAAGCCCTTGTCTGGGGCCTTGCGGCGCCGAGGCGGGCTCACCCTGACCCAGCTCCAAGGCGCTGACCAGCCTGAGGCGTGGGGTGTTTTTTGGACCTTGTTGACTGCAGAGCTGGCGGCTCGCCACCAGAGCGCACCCGTGCATTCCGTGACAGAGATGCTGCTGCTGGCGCAGCGCTTTTCAGCCCACATCCAGTTGCGGCTGGCTTGGCAAGGCGACACCGTGATGGCTGGCATGGTGCTGTTCGAGACCGCCACCGTCTCGCATGTGCAGTACATGGCCGCCAGCCCCGACGCGCGACGCTGTGCCGCGCTGGACCAGTTGATCGAGCAGGCCATTGAGCAGGCCCAGTCCGCAGGCCGCTGGTTTGACTTCGGTCACTCTAACGAGGCCGGCGGACAGGTGCTCAATGAGGGCCTGTGCTTCTACAAAGAGAGTTTCGGCGCCAGCACCGTGGTCCACGACCACTACCTGTTGCCCTGTGAAGGAGTTGCCTGACATGGCCCATGTGAATGATTGCAAGAGTGTCGAGCTGCGAACCATCTACGACCATCGCGGTTCCATCTCTTTTGTCGAGTCGGGTGTGGATTTCGAGTTCCCGGTCAAGCGCGCTTACTGGACTTATGACGTGCCCTCGCGGGCCAGTCGGGCAGGGCATTCGCACCGCCGACTGCGCCAGTTGTATGTGGCTATCTCGGGTTCATTTGATGTGCACCTGGATGACGGCGAGCAGCAGCGCATCGTCTCCTTGCGGCACCCCAATGAAGGCCTGTTGATGGTGCCGGGCATTTGGCGCGAACTGCATGGTTTTTCGTCCAATGCTTGCTTGCTGGTGTTGGCGTCGGAGCTGTTTGAAGAGTCGGATTACATCCGCGAGCACGCGGACTTCACGGCGTGGGTCAAAGCCGGGCGACCAGCCTGAGGCAATGCTGTGAGGGGCTCGTTCAGCGTGGCTCGCTGCAAGGCTTGCGAGCCAAGAGCGCGATCTCTGCCGCTTGCTCCGGAAAGCGCCGACCCATCTCGATCAAGCCTTGGATCTGGCGCTCGCTCCAGCCACTCGTGACAGCGGCCATCTGCGGGTGCGTGAAGGGTTTGAACAGGTAGCCCTCCAAGGCCACCTCACTCAGGCCCTGAGCTTCGGCCATCTCGCGCAGGTCCTGCGGGCGAAACACTCGGGGCTGGCCCAGCCGTCGGTTGCGCTCGGACAAGGCCTCTGGCGCCTCGGCCAAGCCCATCTCCACCGCCAGCAGGCGGTGAAAGGAATGGGCGTTGGGTACGCTGATCAGCGCCAAGCCGCCGGGCTTGAGGGGGGCCAAGGCGGCCTGCAACAAGGCCTCGGGGGCGGCGGTTTCGTGGATCACGCCGGAGATGACCACCATGTCCGCCCAAGGGGCCGCACCACACAGGCCCTCCAGCGCGGCACCGGCTTGCTCGATGTAGCCATTCACCACCGCCAGGGCCGACCACTCGTTGGCGGCTGTGGCGGCCAGCGCGGCCCAGGCCGTGGCCGGCTCCACCGTCACCCATTGCGTGAATGCGCAGCCCGCAGCGCGGGCCGCAGTGCTGAGCAAGACCGGGCCGCAGCCCACCTCCAAGACCCGCGCTGGGCGGTGCTGCAGCAGCCAGCGCAGGTTGTGCTCTTGCCGCGCTTGCAAGCAGACCGACTCAAAGTCCAGTTCGGCATCGTGGCGCGCGGCATAGTCATTGGCGCTCAAGGCCTTGCCTTGCGGTGGGCTGCTCATGCGGGATGGGCCTCAAAGAAGCTGCGCACCGCCGAGCAGACCTGCAACACCTGTGCATCGCTCAGGTGCGGGCCCATGGGCAAGCTCAGCACCTGTGCGCAAATCTCGTCGCTGCGGGTGTGAGTTGCCGGGCGGTGTGCGGCAAAGGGCGCAAAGCCGTAGACGGGCCGAGGGTAGTGCACCAGGGTTTCCACACCCCACTCACTCAAGCTGTTCTGTAAAGCCTCGCGGGCTGCGGTCTGCACTGCGTACACATGCCACACCGGCTGGCTGCCCGGAGCGGTGGCGGGGAGGCGCAAGCCCGGCAGGTCGGCCAGATGCTGGGCATACAGCGCAGCCACTTCCGAGCGCCGCGCGTTATGCGCGTCCAGCTTGGCGAGGCGCACCTGCAGCCAGGCGGCTTGCAGCTCATCAAGCCGGCTGTTGGTGCCCAGGCTCTCGTGGGCATAGCGCTGGGCGCTGCCGTAATTGCGCTGTTGGCGCAGGGCATGGGCTAGGCCGTCGTCATCGGTCAGCACCGCACCGGCATCGCCAAAGGCCCCAAGGTTTTTGCCAGGGTAGAAGCTGAAGGCGCTGAGCTGGCCGAAGCTGCCCACGCGCCGCTCACCCCAGCGCGCGCCCTGGGCTTGCGCAGCGTCTTCGATCAACACCAAACCCTGCTCAGCGCACAGCGCTTCCAGGGCAGGGCCGTCTGCTGCGTGGCCGTACAGATGCACCGGGATGACGGCGCGGGTCCGTGCGCTCAGGGCGGCCCGCACGCCCGCTGGTCCGATGTTGAAGCGGCCCGCCTCGGGCTCCACGGGCACAGGTGTCGCACCGCACTGCTGCACGGCCAGCCAGGTGGCAATGAAGGTGTGGGCCGGCACGATCACCTCATCGCCGGGGCCAATACCTGCCACCACCAGGGCCAAGCGCAACGCTTCCAGGCCATTGCCCACGCCCACGGCATGGCGCCTGCCGCAGTAGGCGGCGAATGCGGCTTCAAAGCGGCTCAACTCTGGCCCCAAGATCCAGCGCCCGCTGTCCATCACGCGGTGATAGGCCGCGTCGTAGGCGGCGGCGTCCTCGCGGTAGAGGGCTTGCAAGTCCAGAAACGGCACCTTCATGGGGCGGGGTCTCCTGCTGCGGCCACCCAGCGCAGTTCGCGCTCGGCCAGCCGCAGGTCAATGTCATAGGGCGAGGTCACCACCGAGGTGTGTTCAAAGCCAGTGACGCTGCGGCCTTGCAGCCAGCGGTGCTGCTGGCCGCGAATGAAGGACAGGTCCAGAAAGGTGGGGCCATTGATCTCTTCTTTGAACAGGGTTAGCACCTTGGTGCCGGCCTGCGCCCACATTAGGTTGGTGAAGGCTGCGCCCGGTGGGCCCGCGATGCCACGGGCTTGGGCAAACAGGCGCACCTGCTCTAACAAAGTCAGGGTCTCCGGCGCCACACATTCAAAGCCGAGGCGGGCGGCGATGTCGGCCACCGCCTGCTCTTGGGCAAAGGGCCGGCGCAGCTCGCCGCGCCGGGTCAGGTAGAGCAGGCGCTGCGGCTTGGGCGGATCGGCCGGGTTCAGCCCTGCCGCGCGCCACAGGGTATGGCGCAGGGCGTCGATCTGGGTGGCGCTGGCCCACTCCTGCGGCGAGAGCACCAGCGCATCATCCAAGACCAGGGCCTCATCTTGTCTGTATGAGCGCATCGCCTGCGGCGAAATGCCCGCATCGTGCAGGCTTTGGACCATCCAGTCCGACAGCGCGGCGGGCAGCAGCACGCGGCGGCCTTGCAGCAGGCCTTGCGAGGCCGCCCAGTGCAAGCGTGCCAGCGTCAGCACCATCCAGTGGTAGTAGTTGCGGTGGAAGGTGGCGTCCAGATTGGCCAGCACCAAGAGCGGCTCGCTCACCCGCTGCACGCTCTGCGGCTCGCGCAGGGTGGCCGCGCCCAGACCACGGCTGAGTAGGTCGGGGTGAGGGAAGGGAAACGCGCTCATCTGGCGGTGCCAGGCATGGGGCAGCAGCAGCCCGCCCTCCGCCGTCAGCAGCAGGTGCCCATGTCGCACCTGCAAGCCTTGAAGCTGGACGCTGCTGAGCTGCGTGGACAAGGTGGCGAAGTGTGCGACGCGCACTTGGCCGTCTGGGCTGGCAATGCCCCAAGTTCCGGGGCGTGCTGGGTCGGCGCACAAGCGTTGCTCACGCACCTCTTGCGCGGCCAGCCAATCGGCCCATTCGCGGGTGGGCCAGGCGCGGCTTTGCGCCGCCAGGGGCAAGTGTTGACGTGCGTGCTGTGCCGCGAGGGTGTCGCTCGCTTCCAGGGCGCAGCGTTCGCGCAAGGCCTCAAAACCCCAGTCGCCCAGCGGCGCCAGCCGCGCTTGGAGTTGCGTGGTGTCTTGCAGCGCCTGGCGGGCTTGGCCCAGGGCCCATTGCGCCTCGCATTGCCAGCGGGCCAAGCGCAGGATCTCCTGAACTTGCGCGCCGTCGCTTTGCTCGAGCCCTTGCAAGGCCTGTCGGCACAGGCTCAGCAGGTGAGCCAGGACGGCTTGGCATTGCGCACTGGCGCGCACCGGGTCGATGCGCCCCATGTCAGGCCCAAAGTCAAAGGGGAACACGCCTTGCCAATGATGCAGCTCTAAGGCGCCGGCATTGGCCACCGTCCACAAGGTGCTGGCCGCACCCACCGCCTGGGCCGCACTCAGCGCAGGCCGTGTGAGGGCGTGGCGCTCAAAATGCGCCAGCGCAGCCTGCCCTTGCAGGCGCAGGTCCTCCGCACTGAAGGCACTGCCATGCAGGGGCGCTGTGTTGAGCAGGTCAACCAGCGGCGTCAGGGCCGCAGCCAGCGGCGCCAGGGCGCTCAAGTCGGGCAGATCGACTGTCGGCGTTGGTGCCGCTTGCTTCACGCTGAGGTGCTGCCATTGGTTCGCGTTGGCGGGCGGCAGCGGCCCCAGGCGTGCCAGGGCTTGCAAGGTGTCTCGCGCCACCGCCGCTTGGCCGGACTCAAAGGCCCAGGTGGCCATGCCGCTCAAAAAGGTTGCGGCGCTGGGCTGGCTCAAGTCCACGCCTTGTGCCAGCGGCGCCATCTCTGTCAGGCTGGCGCCGCAATGGGCCCAGGCCTGCAGCAGCGTCATTCGCACACCGGGATGCGCTGGGTGCAGGTCCACGGCACGCTGGGCCCAGGGCCGCACGGTGGCGCCGCCCAGGTGCTGTGTCAGGGTCTGCAGCAGGCGGGCGGTGAGATCGGCGTCAATCTCGGGCGCAGGCTCGGCGCTGAAGAACAGCGCCATGCCGCTGAGCAAGCCCGTGCTCAACAAGGCAGATGCCAGTGCCTGCTGGCTGGCGAGAGGCCAGCGGGGCAGCCAGTTGGCGACGCCGGAGGTGCTCATCCACGCCGCTAGTAAGCGGCCCACGCGGCGCAAGTGGCCCAGATCAGTGCTGGCGCGCGCACAGTGGGCCAAGCCTGCTACGGCGGCTTGCAGCCAAGCGTCTTCGGGCTCGGGCCGGCGAGGCCAGCGCTCCAAGGTGCTCAGCAAGAGCGTGTGTTGCTGGGCCTGGCGCAGCACGCGCAAATACACCGGCAACAGGCCGCTGTCCAGGCACTCGGCGTCCGTCTGGCCTTGCCAGGCCCAAGCAATGGCCTCGGCCACCAAGTGGGTCAGTTCGGGCGGAGGGCTTTCGCTCTCGCGCCACCAGGCGACCATGCCTTTGGCAAAGCGCCGCCGTGGTGTGGGCAAGGCGGGGGGGTTCTGGAGCTTGGCGCGCAGCTCATCGCCACCCGGAAAGGGGCGGCCGGTGTGGGCCGCCACAGCAGCCACCCGAGCCGTCAAGTCCATGGCGGCAGACATTGCACCTCAGCGGCCACAGGCCCAGCGCAAGGCGTCATGGGCTTGAGCAATGTTGACGGCATAGGGCGTGTTGACCAAGCTGGCGCGCTCAAAGCCCGGGAGAGGTTTGCCCAGCAGCCAGCGGTGTCGCTGGCCCCGGATGACCGAAATATCCACAAAGGTGGGCAGGTGCACATCGGGCTTGTAGAGCGCAACCACCTTGGTGCCGGCCTGCGCCCACGCCAGGTTGGTGAAGGCCGCACCCGGCGGGCCGGCCACCGCGCTGGCTCTGGCAAACAGGCGAACTTGTTCCAGCAGCGGCAGGGTCTCGGGCGCCACCACCTCAAAGCCCAAAGACTCGGCATGCGCCACCACAGCGGGTTCGTTCATCAGTGGGCGCCGGTTCTCGCTGCGACGCGACACAAAAATGCGCTTGTCGGGGTAGGGCGGGCGGGTGACGTCCAGCCCTGCGGCTTGCCACAAGCGCTTGCGCAGCAGCTCCAGCAGCGTCGGGCTGGCGAACTCCAGTGGCGAGATGACCAGCGCATCGCTGAGGCTCAGGGCCTCATCTCTGCTGTAAGTGGTCCACTGCGCAGGAGTGAAACCGAGGTCGGTGAGGCTGCTGAGCATCCAACTCGACAGCTCGGCGGGCAGCAGCAATTGCCGCCCTTGCAGCCAACCGGCGTCTTGCGCCACCAAGATGCGCGGCAGGATCAACAT